>CAYTHG010000199.1:0-1818 GCA_964437525.1 uncultured Myxococcales bacterium
GATTATCCTGCATCAGTTCCTGGGCTACCAGAGCAAGATTACTGCCGTCAGAGCGCAAATGCGTGTCCGTGCGGCGTTCTTCGTTGCAACGCAACTGCGAGGGTTGCAGGTTTAGTGGCAGAATCTTTTCCATCAAAAAGCGTTTGGCCCACACTCCGGCGGGAAAACGCGACTCGTCTTCGGGCAGATTGGAAAGCGCAGGACGCGAGGGACCGATGCGGAAAATATTGTTCCACTTGGTTTTCTCGCTCTGAAAGTAATCGTTGCCGTCCTTTGTTTTGGCAACCACTGTGCGCCATGTCCGCCTTTTGCTCTGCGGAAAAAAAGCCATGTACTCTTCTTCAGTCGGTATCAGGTAAAGAGCCTCATAACCGCCCTGCCCTTTTCCGTCTTCTTCGCGAGTGGAGATGCTTATCTGGTAAAGGCAAGTGGAGTAGCGTTTCTTGAGTTCCTTCTGAATCTCTTCGGGCAAATCCAGTTGCAGGCTGATACTGAACCTGGGCTGCTGAGGATCGCAGACCATATCGCTTGGATTGGGCGAACGTCTGGAAATGGCCTCGGAAAACCCTTCAGTCAAGGCATCACGCACAAACAGAAATGCATCTAAAAAAGCTGATTTTCCGGAACCGTTGGGACCGATCAAAAACTGCGACGGGCGCAAACTTATCCCTAGATTCTGAAAGCAACGAAAATTCGACAACTCTATTCTGCGAATCATAAGCGCCTCGCTCCATGAAAATGTTTGGTCAATATATCATATTTAGTCCTCGTTTTACTAGTCATCCGGGAAGCTTCACGCTATTATATTTTTATGAAGACCTTTCCTAAGACAATAAAATGAAAGCGCTTATTCTGCATTCAGACGACCTCGGCGCAAGCAGACCCATAAACCGTGGGATCTTCGCCGCTCTCGAATCCGGCAGGCTTTCGAGCGCTTCCATTATGGTCAATATGCCAGCTAGCCTTGAAGCCATTCAAGAAGCCCGCAACTTCAAATCTCCCGACAGTTTCGGCTTGCATTTGAATCTGACAGAAGGCTTCCCTCTTTCACCGAGAAACGAAATCCCCGACCTCGTCGATTTCAGGGGCCGCTTTCTGGGACCGCTGGGACTGATGGCACTTTTGTCCACCAAGCGCGGAAGCCTTGCCCTGAGGCGTCAATGGCGCACGGAGATGGAACGCCAGTTTGCATATATCATCGAAAAAGACCTGCCTGTCTCGCACTTGAACGGACATCATTACATAGAAACTTTTCCACAACTGACAGAAGACATTCTGGGCATGTGTACCCGCTTTGGCATACGAGCCATCAGAACCGCTCTAGATCCCACACCACCCTTAACCTTTGCAAGATACGCACAAATTGTGAAACTACCCTGGGCAGTCCTGATAAATCGTCAGGCAAAGGAGCTGGCCGCCCTTGCGGATGAAAAAGCTTTTGTTCATCCCCGATTGTCGCTGGGAGTAGGCATGGCCGGAAAATTAAGGCCCAAACTCATTCGCTATTGGCAGAAAACATTCCTGGCAAATACCGACGAAGCCATTGAGATTATTTTCCACATAAAAAAAGAGCGCACCGACACGCACGTACTGCTTGCAAAAACAAAACGCAAAAGCGAAGAAGACGCACTTGATGAGCTGCACAAGATAATCCAGGCCGATGCTTATAGCCTGTGCAACTACTCGGATCTTTCAAAGCTGCAACAGGCTTTGGAAAAATAAGCAGGATACTGCAAAGCAAAGGGGGGCGGGGGCCCTGGCCCCCCCCCCCCCGCGTTATATATATTCAACCCCAACATAATTATAAAAATATCCCCC
>CAYTHG010000199.1:1828-4236 GCA_964437525.1 uncultured Myxococcales bacterium
GAAACTGGTTTTTTAAAATTATGCATTATATGCAAACTAAAGGGGGGGGGCGCCCTCTGCCCGCGCCCCCCCTTCTTATATGATCTTCAGCCGAAACTTATTCAGAGAAATATCCCGACAATTCCAAGACCGCATTTTCGTATTCCTGAGCGGTATAAGGGTGTCTCGGATCGGCTTCCACTTCGTCGTCGATGGCGGCTTTCAACTCAGCCACAAAAGCTGCATAGTCGGCGCTGGCGATATTGGAGAGCAGCACGGTCTCTTCGGCATCGTAGCGAGCCTTGCATTCGCTGCTGGCCTGACATTTCTCATAAAATACTCCGTAGTTCTCATCTGCCTTGGTATCTGTCGAGAAGGCGCGGTCCATACCCCACGGCATCATGCAAAAATATCCATAGCTGTCTGAATGCAGGAAGTAATTGTTTTGAGCCATGACATAACCGTCTATCTGGTTCAAATAAAGCTCCAGGGCCCACATCCTGGCAAGCAATGTCAAGTCGGCAACTTCGCCCACCGTTGCAGACCAGCTTGAGGTATCGGTGTTGTTGATGAGATTTATGAGATTCTCTAAATCTGAGACATCTTCCTTATCGCCTTCGTCCACCTCGAACTGCCCAGCCAACCCGCTTTGCAGATCTACCCCCGAACCTTCGTAAACATGACCCGAAGACTTGAAGTTCTTCCCGGTGAAGATATCGTCGTATTTTTCGACAACCACGTACAGACCATAATCTTCTCCGTTGACCGTCACCCAGACATAGCCAGTGCGTGGCGCAGGGAGTCCGTTCTCGCGGAAGATCTTATAGGCCAGGGTCTCGTGCATCATCGAGGCGTCCTCGACCATATTATTCAAGGTAATGTTCTTCAAACCAAAAAAACGCTTGTCGCTGTCCCACTTGTTGAAACGCAATTTAAAGGCGGCTTTCTGCGACAAAGGCTCATAGGAAGAACCGCTTTTCAGGCGTATACCGATATCGGCGATTTCCTCGCTATCACCGCCCTGCCCATCGCTTGAAAAAGTGAAATCGGCGTGCGTATAAGTATAGGCATCACTTGTCAGGTCGCTTTCGGCCTGGCTGTCGATCTGCAAATCAATGTAAACCACACTCGTAGCGCCAAAAAGCACCGAATCGTCCGGAGCCGGTCCAGAGGCTTTGTTGGACTCGCCCTGAGTAGGCGCGGTCTCCTGCCACTGTCCGCTGCCATCCGGGACACGTCCCCATGTGGTATCGTCGGGAAGTGCGCCTATGCCGACATTGTCGGCAATTTGCCCATCAGGATTGACGACATAAACAAAATCCGCCCCGCACTTGATACCGAAGGTAAAGCCGGCTTCATCGTCCTTCTGTTCTTTGATTACATAAAAACCATTAGCCGGGATGATCTCGCCTTCGGGAATATAGTAAAGGTGTCCCGCCATATCAAGATTGTCCGAGATAATCCAGTTGCCAAGATCCACGGGCGCGTTACTTTTATTGTAAAGCTCCACCCAGTCTCGTCCCTGGCAATCTATTTCATTCAGAACCACCTCGGAGTCGATCTGCTCGTAATCTCCATCCGGGAAATTCTCGTCGTCGTCTCCGTCGCCGTTGCCATCGGAATCGCCGTCTTCCCCGCTGTCACCATCGCCATCGCCGGAAACATCGCCGTCCGTGCCGACATCGCCGTCAGTGTCGCCATCTACATCTTCAGATGAATCACTGTCGCTGCAGGCGGAAAACATCGATAAAATAACCGCCAGCGACATTAGAAGCAAAAATGATGCTAAAGCGGATCTTAAAGTTGATCTTGAATTCTTAGTGTTCATCTACATGCCCTATTAGTCGTGAATGATTAACTAGGTATTTTAATGTTTTATCTGTGTTTGGTCAAATATGCACAAACAGTTTGCTTGAAAGAAAGCAGAATCAAGCCCACAAAAGAGCTGCCATCCAAGCCGTGGGCCGTGGGCGGGCGGGTGGAGAACGGCGCGAGATTTGCCTGAGGCCGAAGGCCCGAAGTGCAAAGCGAGTGCCGTTCGGAGGCCCACGGCGTCAAAGCTTGAGGTGAACCTTTTTTCAAAATCCTGCACACCCTTGGAAACATCTCCCGTAGGTCGGGCAAATTTCTTGCCCGACAATTCTCTGTGAAAGATTCCTCCGTAGCCCCGCTATTTCTTACCCGACAGTTCTCTGTAAAAGATTCCTCCGTAGCCCGGCAAATTTATTGCCCGACAGTTCTCTGCGAAAGAATTCCTCCGTAGCCCGGCTATTCCTTACCCGACAATTCTCTGTGAAAGATTCCTCCGTAGCCCCGCTATTTCTTGCCCGACAATTCTCTGTGAAAGATTCCTCCGTAGCCCAGCTATTCCTTACCCGACAATTCTCTGTGAAAGATTCCTCCGTAGCCCAGCTATTCCTTACCCGACA
>CAYTHG010000199.1:4336-7416 GCA_964437525.1 uncultured Myxococcales bacterium
ATTCTCTGCGAAAGAATTTCCCCGTAGCCCGGTTATTTTTAGCCGACAATTCCTTGATAAGTCCCCTCTAACGAGACAGCATTATACCTCCGTTCATCCCGAGTGCCGCCCGTAAGGGCGGTGTATCGAGGGACCCTTCTATACAATTTCGCTACGCGAAATCACTCAGGGTGAGCGGTTTTCCATTTTCCGTAATATTTCCGTTTTCATCAGAAACATGTGGAGCAGGTTGGAAAGCCATGCTCCGACATAATGCAATCAACAACAGAATGTAGGGGCGCAATTTATTGCGCCCGATTACAAGCCCGATGGTATCCCCAGTGATGCGCCCGATGATGGTGATGGTTCAGATTCTTCAATTGAGATAAGTTTATTATTGACAATATCCACTGGAAGAATACATTATCCTTGGTCGTCGGTTTCGACCATATTCATCAACATGTTCATCTCTCGCTCTTTTTAGCATGTGGAAGACTTTAGACGATTTATTTGCTGACACAGGTGCGGCAATAATCTCAAGGGCGAATCTTAAGGTAAGGGGTTAATCGCGGGACACAAGCTATTCCTTTCCTAAGACGTTTCGATTCGCTCTCAGAATAAGTGAAATTTTTATGGGGCGTTATCCGGCTGGTTCAAAGAACCACTCCGGGGAAGAGTTCAAATGTATAACATTAATTTTAGGGAGTAGATTATGTCAAAAGTCAAGTTGTGGTCTTCGCTTTCCTTCCTGCTGGTCTTCCTGATTTCATTCAGCGTTCAAGCACAGGAAAAGGCGGCAACAGCGAGTGAATCCAAAGCTCTGACACCGAATGTGGCAGAAACCAAGGCAGCACCAGAAAAGAAAACTGAAGTTAAAGCGGAACGCAAAATACTGGGCTGGGGCAGTTTTGAAAAAGGCCCGAAACCCATGGTGACTTTCCATGCCCGTCTGCGCTTCGACTTTGCACTCAACACAAGCCGCGTCGCCGGTGGCGGAAACCGCGCTTGGTGGGTCTTGCCCAATTACGACGACATCTTGGGACCGCGTGACATAGCCAGTACCAACGACAGCCTTGAAGCCAACATGTACGCCAGCCAGTCGCGCTTCGGATTCGCCATCAACGCCATCGATGTTGACACATTGAAAGCTAAAGTAAACGGCAAACTCGAAATCGACTTTTTAGGCGGCGATTACACATCCAGCCAGTGGCAGCCTCTCCCGCGTATGCGTCATGCATACATGGCTTTGGACTGGGGCTTTGCCGAAATCCTGGCCGGTCAGACTTGGGACACATTCAGCAGCTTGCTTCCCAAATCCGATGACAACCAGGTCATGTTATGGAGCGGCAACACCGCCCTTCGCAGACCGCAGTTGCGCGTAACCTTCAAGCCCGAAGTGGCAACAAAGACGCGCCTCTTCATTCAGGCCGCCATCGCCCGCCCCTTCGACATCAACAACGCCGACTACGACGGATTGGGAAATCAGGTAGAAACAGATAAAAACGGCGACGGACAGATCACCGCCAAAGACGAATACGGACGCGCCACCGGAGAAGTCAAAGCGATCGGCGACGGCAACAACGACGGCGAAGACAGCGGCGTACCGCAGGTTCAGTGGAGACTGGCTCTGGAGACTTCCATCTGGACCAAAGCCAAGTGGAAGACCGCACTTTCCGGTCATTACCAGAGAGCCAAATACAACACACTGGTCGGCAGCGAAAAACACAGCTACAGCGATAGCTGGAGCGTGGTAGCCGAACTTGAATTCCCCATCATCGATCAGCTCCTGCTGCGCGGCGAGTTCTTCTATGGCCAGATGCTCAGAGACGTATTCGGCGGAGCCGGGCAGGATCTCAATCCCGAGACCGGCGAAGAAATCAAAGCCATGGGCGGCTGGGTAGAGATTCTGGGCAAGCCCTTCAAAGTCTGGAACATCGCCGCCGGTTACGGTATAGACCAGCCCGACGAGGACACACTCAAAGTTTCCAAGATTGCCTCGCTGGAAGCCATTCGCTTTGCAAACGACAGATTCTATCTGAGCAACTATTTCAACCTGGGCGACGGTGTCAGCATGGCGGTTATCTACGAAATGCTGTCCACCACTTACAGACTTTCAAAAGACAACCAGACCACCTTGAATTACAAAGAATACAAAGCACGCGACCACCGCGTGAACTTCAATTTCGCTTATTCTTTCTAAAGATATACGCCAAGCGATATAGAACAGGGTGCGCGGCTTTCAGCCGCGCACCCTGTTTGCGTTTAAGACTGGACTATGAATCTTGTCTTATTGTGATCTGCAAACCAAGATCTGCCGTAAATCTTTTTGTCATTGTCTTCCTCCCAACATTGTTTACTGACTATCCCTACAACAACGGAAACCAATATAATCACTGTAGCTCCATGCTGACGTGCTATTTAGATTGTTAATATTATTATGTTTACACTCAGTCCTGCTAGAGTCGTAATCGTTAAACCACAAGCCACCTGTGTAGTAGTAGTGGCGATTATATTCTTCGTCAGACAACAATTCTTCCACGTTGCCGATCATATCGAATACTCCATCGATAGATGCACAATGGCAACGACCACCGCTTATTCCGGTGCCGTAGCTAGAGTGCTCATCCGTATAACAGGCCGATTCAAGAGCCTCGGGGCCGTAAGGCACAGGCCAGTCGCTACCACTGCTACAGGCAAAGCTCCATTCCTCCAGACTGCACAACCTTTTACCGGAATTGCGACAAGCCTTGTTTGCCTGATACCAGGAGACATATCTCGTCGGGCGAACTCCAGGCAGTGAACAGGCATAAAGCGGCGTGGTCTGCTCGCCCATCCATTCGGGATAGAAGCAATCCATCAATACGTCGTCATTGCAATAACCGTCCTCTACACAACTGACACAGCGAGGAAATCCCTCTGGGAAGTCGTATTCATCCAAACCGTAGGTTACGCCACTGCAATCCAGGTTCGGCTTGACCACGGCTTCATACCTGTCGATACAGTAACGACCGTCGATAGGAACCATGCCGGAATCGTTCCAGCAATTAGCAACGGAAGGCGGGCCATCGTAGTCGATTCCGGGACCGTCCCAACAGTCGTAT
>CAYTHG010000200.1:0-7415 GCA_964437525.1 uncultured Myxococcales bacterium
TTTGTCTGCGCTTCATTGTAGTCTGTTTCGAGATTTCTTTTTAATTGTGAGGTATGAAATGAAGTTACGCGGTGTCAGTAGCTTGGCTTTGGGACTTTTAGTCTTTATGGTTTCATTTCCGGTTCTTGCAGAATGGGAACGCGGCGAAACCAGCATGACTCGCCTGCCTCAGGAGGTCAAAGATCGCCTGCTCAACAATGAGCTTAATCTTGAGCCCCTGATGAAGTATGCCACCAAGCCTCAGGATAGAAAGCCTGTCTTGAAAGAGGATTTTCCGACAAAATGGAATTGGCACGACGCAGAAGGTAAAGACTGGATGTCTCCTGTTCGAGATCAGGCCGGGTGCGGTTCCTGCTGGACATTCGGTACTTTGGCAGCGCTTGAAGCCCACATCAATATCTACAAAGAAGACCCCGACTTCGATTACGATTTGTCCGAGCAGTTCATGGTGTCCTGCGGAGCCGGAAGTTGTGAAGGCGGCGGAATGTCCGAAGAAGTACTGGGCTATCTTAGAATAAACGGTATTCCAGATGAACTCTGCTACCCGTACATGGCGGAGGAGGGCGTTTGTGAGGACGCTTGCGAAGACTACGAAGAAAGACTGGTAAAGATCCATGATTGGGGAATTATGCTTTCTCCGACCGAAGAAGAACTTAAAGCAGAACTGATGAAAGGCCCGTTGCCCGTAACCATGCGCGTCATGCAAGACCTGTACAGTTACAAAAGGGGCGTATATATGGGATTCACAGATGAGTGTACCTTGTTCAAAAATCCTCCAAATCATATTGTCGCTCTTGTGGGCTGGGATGACGATCATAATTCATGGATAGCTAAAAACTCCTGGGGTTACGACTGGGGACAGGACGGCTATTTTGAAATCGTGCGCGGAACCTCTTGTTTCGCCGTTACCACAACAGATTGGCTGATTGTCGATCCTGCATCTATTCCGACTGAGCCCTTAAATATCGGTCTTTGTGCGGATGAAGAAATTCTGGTTGAAGCAGAAGCTGCGGAAGAATTGCTTGAAACCGTAGGATTTGATCTGACTAACTGCGGCGATCTTGATCTTGATTGGAAAGTTCTGGAAGACATTACTTGGAAAAACTGGATGACTGTCGGACCGGCTGAGGGGAGACTCGAAGCAGGTGAAACCGAGAATGTGAAGATTTCTATGCAACTCGGTGGGCGTGATCCAAGTTGGGGCGAACAGGAATTGACTTTCCTCCCTTCAAACGGAACGGCTGTAAAAATCAAGGTTAAAATCCACATGCTCGGCGATGAAGAAGACGGTGATGTCGAGCTTGAGGAAGAGGAAGTTGTCGATGGAGACGAGGGCGGCAGCGGCTCTGACGATGGTGGCGATGGCTGCGCTTCGTCTGCAAGTAACGGCACCTTTATGCTCTTTATCCTCGGCTTTGCTTTGCTGGCGGTAATGAGAAAGAAATCCGCGAGAAGATAAATAAAATATTAAAATAAAAAAAGGCCCGCATTTTCGAGTGCGGGCCTTTTTACATAGATCGCTATGCCGGTTGATTGACATCCTGTTGCAACAGGTGCTAAACTCACACAAAGTGCAAATAGATAAGAAGGGGTTCGAGATGAAAACCTGCAATAATCGCATCGTTTTTCTGCTTATAGCTGTCGCTCTGGGCGTTCTTATCTGTGGCATGGGCTTTGCTGCTGAAGAGTCGTCTAAAGATCTGAAAGAAGGCGATCTGGCAAAACATGCACAGAAAATTTACGTGGTTCCTGCTGGATGCGAGAATACCGTTCTTTCTCTTCTGCCTGATAATATGTTGCTTACAGGTGGATTCAAGATTACCGATCGCCAGGTCGAGAAATCGGATATTCTGGTAGAGCTTGCAAGCAAATCTGAAAAGATCACAGTCAAGATGGTGCATATCTCTCGCGACATGAATGCCGTAGCCAAAACAGGGAAGTTCGCTTTTATCTTGGTTGCCGGCAAAAAAGATAAAGCTTTAGCTGCGATCAATGATCTTGCCCAAAAAGTGGCAGCTATCGAGGATAAATGGGAATGGGCAGTTGCTTATAGTGAGGTTGACAACCTCATGTCAGAGGAAAGAACGAAAAGCCTGAAGTACATATCTCCTGAGTGCAGCGATTCTATGAAAGCGATGAAAGAGCAGTTTAAACAGGCAAAAGAAGGCATGAAAAGTCTTGCCGCGCAGTATGAAAAGCTCAAAAGCAAAGAGGCTCAATGCGCAAACAGGCAATTGGTTTTCGTGATGGACAAGGCGGACATATCTCTTTCGGAATGGATTGACAATAAAATTGCGGCTATAGGTAAGCTTGAGCATTACCCGAATGTAGTGCTAAGCTGGGGTTATTACTACCTCAGGAATGAGCAGTTCGATAAAGTCCGGAAAATATGGACTGAGCAAATAGATCGTTTTCCCGATTCTCTTGATATCGCATGGCAGTTGTCCAAGACTGTTGTTATGACTGGATATGGCGATGCAGACTACGAGTTCTACGAAAAGAAACTAAAAGAAAACCCCGATTCTGTTTCCTTAAACTACATGTACGCCATGCTCAAGTACTATAAGCGCGACTATAAAACAGCTTTGAACAATTTTGAGATATGCCTGAAAGGTCTAAAAACATCCGAGGATCTCTTTATATATCTGGCGATGTGCAACTATTACCTTAAAAATGAAGCTAAGGCTTTTGAATATCTGAATAAAGCCGATAAAATAAATGAGCAATCCGGTAAAAGCTATTATGTAAGAGCATTGATGGCTTTGTCCAAAGAAGACAAAAATGAAGCGACAAAAAACCTTGAGAAATACATTGAGATGGTTAAAAAGTCTGCCACCGTCGATAAAAGCAAAGAAGCTATTGGCAAAGAGGCAGTTGACCTTCTGGATTACCTCAAGAACTGGCAGGAAGACAGCGGAGTAAGCATCTTCGCTCCCTTGGACATGATGGCTCCCTGGCCAAACATCGAGCCATTAAATAAAAATGTATGGAAGCAGGAGAAAAACTGATCGGGGTCAGTAAGACTGACACTTCAGTTTTGCAATCTCTTCAAATGCTTGATCGCAGTAGTTCGGCTCTTCAAAGAAAAGCCCTCGTAGCACAAACAAGTCTTCATGGGTTGTCCCGTCCAGTAGGGATGGATCCTTATCGTGAACAGCTTTAAGGGCAAGGTACTTGTCTCTGACGGTTGTTTCTTCCATGTTGTCGTGAATTATCGGATCACTTTCCCATTCGCTTTCAGGGGGTATATCGGGGAACTTTTCCGTTTTGAGTATTTGACATGGGTACGTTCCAAAATCAATTGTAAGTTTTTCGCAATCCTCTAAAGATTTGCTGTCTACAATCAACCTCGCATTCTCAACAATTTTTTTTCTCGACTCTTCTCCGGATTGCATGAGAGCTTTATCTATCTCATCAGCACTCATGGGGGTCTTATTGGCAAAGCCAAGTTTAACTATTACATATATGGTGAATGAATTGTTGCAGTCACGAAATGAAAGGCCTTTTATGTCTTCCTGTTTCTGGAATTTAAGAGGTGTACACCAGTCGGAGTCCAGGTTTTCTATTGCTTTGCAGGTGTAATAGTTTTTCAGCATATTTCGATTAAAAAGCTTTTGAAGCTTTGCAAATTCAAGTTCATTGATGTTTCGACCTTTTTCAAAAAGGCGTTTTAACGATTTATAGCAGAATTGCTCTTTTGCTTTTTTGCTTTTAAGGTCGGCTTCAATTCCTGATATGTTTTTCTTTCCTTGTCCGCCTTTTGCGATCTGTATGTCTTCAAGCGCTTTTTGGGCCGTCTTCTGCAGTTCTTTGTTGGATTCATTTGTTTCTTTTTGCTCTTTGTAAGTAAGCCAAAGAACATCGGCAAGAACTAAAAGAGCAAATACCGCAACAATAACCCAGATCTTCTTCATCTGTCATTCCTTTCGAGTACGGCATACAAGGCGCTTGAATAGCGTGTCTGGCAACTTAAGTATAATCTATTCAAACTGGCATCTATTAGGACAAGAGGATAGCAATAAAAACCGAAAATAACCAGTGTTGATTGCCAGCTTGTTCTGAAGAGCGAAGCAGGCATAGATGACAATTTGTTATTGCTGATCTTCATTTGTCCTAGGTGAAGTGGTCAAGAGACCGGATTGCTTCATTTCGTAGATTAGCTTACTGGCGACAATTGCAGCTCCTTTGCGGGAGTGGTGGGTGCCATCTGTAAAGAACGAGTCGGAGGATGGTACAAGCCCTACCGTATCGACCAGTATGGAGTCCGTCTCTATAGCCACTTCTCTTGTAATTGAGTTGAAAGCTCCCACAGATTCAATTGCTCCTTCAAGACTATATGCGGAAAATTTTATTCTGTAGAAAGATACGATCTCTGCTCTAAAGGTGTCGCTGAAGCGACTGGCTTTCGCTTCAGGGTATAAAGTCGGCTGATAGCTCATCAATATCGGTTTTGCACCTGACCCCTTAATGAGATAAACGAATGACTCAAGGATTTCTTTGTAGCGTTTACGGCTTTGCATTGGAGGCATTTGAAGTTGATGGTCGGGGCCGGAAGCTTTTCCTGCTATTTGTTTTGCAAGACGCCACAGGTTGCCGAAGGGCGGTACTGCTGATGTCATGCTTTTGCGTGAAAGGTAATCATCCTGGAGTGCCAGAAAATCATCTGAGATTGAAAAAGGCATGAATGAGATAGAGCAACCGGCATCGGAGCATATTTCGTCTACATTGTGTTCCAGGATTATTATGTCTGCTTGCAAATCTTTCCAAACCAGGGAGTAATTCATAAAAGTATTCAGGATAGAGGCTCCGGGGATTCCGGCATTGACGACCTCGAACTGGCCGGGGTGTTCTTTTTCGAGAAAATCCGCCAGCGGTGAGGGGAAACCGTTTTCAACAGTGGAGGTTCCAATACAGAGTATTCTGGTGACATCGGCGTGTTTTGGGGGAGGGGGCTTTTGCAGGAAGCCCAGTTTATGTCCGCTGGCTGCGGGATGGTAGTAGTAGCGGTGGTAGGGGTCTTCGACAAGTGGTGGGGTGTCTTTTATTTTCTCGAGGCCTTTTTCATATATTTCTTTGTAGTCTCCAAAGTCACCTTTAAACGAATAATATTTCTTGCTCAACTCATAAGAATTCTGCAGATAGCGATCGTAAAGAATTTGTTTTGCTGCAAGTTCTGCAAAAAGAAAGATTGCCAGCAGAGAAAAAAGTACGAGCAGAAATTTGTATTTCTTTGAAAGGGTTTGTTTTTGCTCATGTCCAGAGTTCATTTGACATCCTTGGCGCAACGGAAGCCGACAAAATTTTCCTGTACCTTGGGATCAAGACTGTATCTTCCAGAGCATCTAAGCCCACCCGGTTCGCTTGTATGCCAGGAGCCACCTTTGCCGATTTTGTGCTTGCCCTTAAGCGGCCCACTGGGATTGCGTCCGGTGGCTTTTTTGTAGTAATCGTCTGCATACCAATCGGAAACCCATTCCCATACGTTCCCTGCCATGTCGCACAAGGCCCCGCGAGACATGCCCTGTGGTCTTGAGCAGACGGGCCATGTGCCATCCTGTCCACAACCGTCTGCGCGTTCAGCATCGCCCCACACTGCAAGTTCGCAGGTTGGCGGATTATCTCCCCAAGGATAGAGTCTGCCGTCCGATGACCTGGCCGCCTTTTCCCATTCCGCTTCGGTGGGCAAGCGCTTTCCTGCCCAGACGCAGTAATTATGAGCCTGCTGCCATTCGACGCAGTTG
Organism: uncultured Myxococcales bacterium; assembly: GCA_964437525.1. Taxonomy (GTDB): domain Bacteria; phylum Myxococcota_A; class SURF-8; order SURF-8; family SURF-8; genus JAKQSH01. The sequence goes on from CAYTHG010000200.1 coordinate 5,742, forward strand.
ACGGGATGCTTTCCGGAGCGTCCAGAGAGCCAGTTGCAGCGTTTGTCATTTATTTTAGCCTTCGGAGGAGCACATGCTCCGGATCTTATGCATTCTGCATATTGTGCAACTGTCAACTCGTGGCGATCGATTAAAAATGCATCAAGATACACATCACGCTTGGGGCGCTCGTCCTCGCAGTCGTAAGGGAAGGGCATTCCTTGTTTTGCGTGCAGAGCTTTTGTGATCTGAATATCCTTGTCATCAGCGCCCATAAGGAACGAGCCCGCTTCGATAAGCAACATGTCTTCTGCAATCGACGTGTTGTTGCTTGTTGAGAGACTTGGTTGCACGACATTAGCTGTAGAGATGCAACCCGCAAGCGGTAAAGCGAAAACCATAAATAAAATGTTTTTAAGCAGAAGCTTATACATATTGACTCATAGCCGTTCGTGTTTGTTTGTTTTTGTAAATCAAGCTGAAACTTATTTATAGCACAGCGAGAAGGAGGACAGAAGAGATTAACTTTACCTTCGAAAATAAGCATAAACGAGATTGACTAGTCCGTCCGCATGGGATAGTCTTTAAATGAATGGATGTTAGGCGTGATTGGAAATCTGGTGGAGTTCTCTTTTTTAGGCTTTGGCCCATTGGATACTCAGGCAATCTGAGGCAAATGGGCAATAATGAAGGCAATAATGGAGTGAATATGATGACTGAGTTAAGTCAGTACCCATTCGAACGGCAAGGCTTGGATTTGTCGCTAAACAGTAGACAAGATCTTCGTTCCAATAAGCTTCGAGTTTTTAATATACAGCGCACATGTGTTCATGATGGTCCGGGTATTCGAACAACCATTTTCTTTCAGGGCTGCGCTCTGAGATGCTCGTGGTGTCAGAATCCCGAATCGCATTCATTTGAAACCAAGATAACACCCGACAACGATTATTCGATTTCCGACATTGCTGAAATAGTATCCAGGGATAAAGATTACTACCTCAAAACAGGCGGCGGAGTGACCCTGAGCGGTGGCGATCCCTTACTGCAGGATCCGACAAACCTTATACCTTTATTGAAATTGTTGATTAAAAATAAAATTCATATCGCCGCCGAAACCAGTCTTCATGTTCCCTGGGGAAATGTTGAAGAACTGGCACCGTATATCGACCTGTTCCTGGTTGACCTGAAGCTTGTCGGTGACGATGCCTTGCACGAGAAGCACACAAAACAAGACAGCAGATTGATCCACAAGAACATAAGGAAACTTATCGATCTGAACGCCAATATCAAGTTCCGTATGGTGATGGTGCCGGGCCATAACGATGAGGATAGCAACGTAGAAGCGGCTGCCGAATTTTTGAAGTCTGTCGGTCACGACTCGATAGAACTGCTCAAATACCACAACATGTATGAAGATAAAGCCAAACAACTGGAGTTGAAGTGCCAGGAGTTGAACATTACGAACGATCAAGCAATCGCCTCTGTCAGACACGCGATTGAATGCTTCGGAAACAATGAAATCAAGGCGGAATGCTACGGGCTGGATTCATCCAGACATCAGGCCGTGTTCACAAGGCGCGTCTACGATATACAAAAGGCTATCAGGGAAAGCGACTACAGCATCTGTTTTGAAGCGTCCAGGCTGAAGACGGAATTTTATAAGAAAAACGGTTTCGACAAACCTCATCTCATTCA
>CAYTHG010000201.1:0-4895 GCA_964437525.1 uncultured Myxococcales bacterium
ATTTGGTTTGATCCTGCACGCCAGTCACCCAAGCGGAGAAACAGAGAAAAATGGGCGTATTTTGGCTGAAATGACAAAATCACGGAGAACACGAGAATTATCAAAAAGCCGCCCGTAAAATGTAGTAGTCGAAAAAAACCATAAATATTCAGCAGTTATAGCCGCGCCATAAACAACAAAACCCGATCCTCTTTTAACGGAGAATCGGGTTTGTCTTTTTATCAATGGTGGAGCTAGGGAGAGTCGAACTCCCGACCTCTTGAATGCCATTCAAGCGCTCTACCAGCTGAGCTATAGCCCCAAATATTCTTCTTATTGTCAAATGCCGCGACGCTTATCCTCTTACCGATACCCCGCCGACGGATGATTGATTGTATTTATTATTGTTCACCTGTCAAATATTTTATTCAAAAAATGCGCCGAAAACCGCGAACGCATAAACGAGGCCAAACATCCTGTTATTCCTAGGCTTTTTCAGTCGCACAAGTTTCAGTGTTTGCGCTCCAGAATAAACCGGGCTATCTCGCGCAGAGCCTCGGCCTCTTCCTGCCATAACAAAAGTGCCTCTATCGCCTCGTCTATCAACCCGGCGGCATACTCGCGCGCGCCTTCCAGTCCCATCAGGCTTATATAGGTTGTCTTGTGCTGCTGCTCGTCCTTACCGATGCTTTTGCCAAGATCTTCCAGCGAACTGGTTACATCCAGCATGTCGTCGGTGACCTGAAAAGCCAGCCCGATTTTCTCAGCAAATACGCTCAGGCGCTCAAGCTCATCTGTAGATGCACCGGCGGCAATAGCTCCTGTGCGCACGCAGCAGCGTATCAGTGCACCGGTTTTCATACGGTGGGTTTCTTCTAAAAGCTCTCGGTCATCAATTCTGCTCTCGGCATCTATGTCCAACACCTGCCCGCCGACTAGCCCGGCGCTGCCGACAGCCCGGCTGATCTCAACAACCAACTTCGCGCCAAGATCGCTTTCGATACCGGTGGAAGTCTCCATTGCCGCCAGCCTGAAAGCTTCGCTCAAAAGCGCGTCACCAGCCAAGATAGCCAAGGGTTCACCGAAGACTTTATGGTTGGTGGGTTTGCCGCGCCTGAAGTCGTCGTTGTCCATTGCGGGCAAGTCATCGTGAATCAGGCTGTATGTGTGAATAAACTCCAGGGCGCAGGCTAAAGACTCTACTTTCTCGATGTCTTTGGAAAACAACTCGTAAGTGGCCATCACCAGAGCCGGGCGCAGACGTTTTCCTCCGGCCATGACGGAATAGCGCATGGCTTCCAGCAACGAACGCGGCCCACGGCAGCTTTGCAAGCTTGCGTCCAAGGCTCGCTCGGCCCTTTTGCGATAGAATTCCCATTTTTCCGGCAAACTCATCTAAAACCTCTCAACGAATTCCGATTTTAACATTGCGGAAGCGCGTGAAGGACGAACCGTGGCTCATCTCCGAACGCTGGCCCGGCTGGCCCTTGCCGCAATTGATAACTCCCCACAAATCCCAGGTTTCGTGATCGCAGATGGCATCGCACGAAGCCCAGAACTGCGGCGTGACTCCCTGGTATGTCGGGTTTTTGTATACTTTGGCTTTTTTACCGCCCGTGATTTCCCAGGCGATTTCGCAACCGAACTGAAAGTTCAAGCGCTGCTGATCTATGGACCAACTCCGGTTGCAATCCATCAGGATGGCGCCATCGGAATCATTCAAAAGATCTTGATAGCTCCACGTCCCCGGCAGCAAAGACAGATTCGATATACGCGTGATGGGCAGATTCTTAAAACCTTCAGCGCGACTGGAGCCTCGGCTGCGTCCTTCGCCTACAACATGCGCCAGTTCACGGTTGGTGTGATAACCCGTCAATATGCCGTCCTTGACTATGTGCCAGCGTTGAGCCGCCACTCCGTCGTCGTCGTAGCCTGCACTCGAACATCCACCCGGCACGGTGTTGTCGGAAACGAGGTTGACAAGAGGCGAGCCGTAGCGGAAGTTTCCGAGCTTCTCCGTGGTGGCAAAGCTTGTTCCGGCGTAATTGGCCTCCATGCCAAGCACCCTGTCAAGCTCGGTGGCGTGTCCCACCGACTCGTGTATCTGCAACATCATCTGGTTGGGATGCAATATCAGGTCGCGCTCATCCTGTGGGCAATCGGGAGCTGTCAATAGCTGTATGGCCTCTTCCCGCACACGCTCGGCGTGCTTTTCCATCTCAAGACCAAGTATCAACTCATAACCCATATTCTTATACTGACCGCCAAAAGAGGCCGGGTACGAGCGCGTCTGCACCTCGCCGCCGGATACCGCAGTTGCGGCGAACCCACCCCCCGAACGCAAGAGAACCTGCTCTATCAGCGCACCTTCACTTGAAGCAAACCATTTATGGATGCGGCAGAACTTCATCCAGCCTTCGGCTACCTTGATGCGCTCATCAGCAAGCAGTATATCGGATACGGAGGACAACAAATCGAGCTTGTCCTCAAGCGCCACCTTAAAGGGATCTATTACATATGGAGTCTGCCAGTAATCCACATGGGCCGCCTCGGGAGCCAGACACACGTCTTCTTTTTTGAGCGAGGCGGAAGCCTTCGCAATACTGCAGGCCAGAGTCGCCACGCGCTTTACTTCATCTGTAGTCATAGCGGAAGACGAGGCAAAGCCCCATGCGCCATCAACGATGACGCGCACACCGAAGCCAATGCTCTCGGCGCGATCCAGACCGCTCAACACCTTATTGCGCGTGCTTATCTCCTCGTTGCGGGTATCTATCACACGGATGTCCGCATAGCTTGCACCCTTGTGCATTGCAGTGTCTATCGCCGTTTTCAAAAACTGCTTCATCTAAAATCTCCTTCGATATACAGGCGATATCAAGAACCTGTTTCCATAGGCTCTCAAGTTGTTGACAAAGTGATATCTCTATAAAAAAGAGCCCAAAAGACCGATGTCACCCCCGCGTAGGCGGGGGTCCATTCTGTGATATCGTTCTGGATTCCCGCCTTCGCGGGAATGACAACTTTCTTTCTATTTATCGATAACTTTCTTTCTGTTTATCGAAAACTCTAAAACCAATGGTTTGTCAATGGGCAGAGAACCTGTTCCCATAGGCTCTAAAATTCTGTCACCGAACTGAAATTGAAATTATCTATGCGCATGGCGGGTGCTACAAAAGCGCCGCCGTAGCCCATGGAAATCCTCTTCTGCTCAATACCTAGCATATCCACGTTGGAGTACGCCTTAAAAGCCGACTCTGTAAAACGCAGGTTTCTGACAGGCTCGGCTATTTTCCCTTCCCTGATGCGGAATACGCCATCGCGGGTCATGCCGGTAATCAACATCTTCATGGGATCGACTACGTTTGTGTAATGGAAATGAGTGACGAACAGGCCGTTCTCGGTAGAGGCTATCATCTCCTCAAGATCGCTGTCGCCAGCCTCGATTACCATGTTGAATGGCAAGGCTCCCCAACTGCTGGGAACCGGCAGCGAATGCCCCGTGGATTCGGCAGCGCACATGCGCGCTGTGCGTCTGTCGTGGGTAACGGCCTTGACCTTGCCGTTTTCAACCAGCGGCACAACCTGTCTCGGCATTCCCTCATAATCGAAAGGCATCCCCTTTTGCAGCGGATGCGAGAAATCGTCTTTAATGGAAATATTGCCGCCGAAGAATTTTTTGCCCAGCTTGCCGGACAAGGCCGAGCGTCCCTCGGCAAACAGCAAGCCGTTGAAAGCCCTGAAGCCCAGAAACGGCATAAAACAAAATGCGGCCTCAGGCGGCAGAACCACGGTATATTCTCCCGGCTCTATATCGGTAGGCTTGCGACTGTCAAGAGCCAGCTTAACCGCTTTTTCGATATCGGCCTCTATCTCCAGTTTATCCACAGAAACACCGACCGACTCGCCCCAGCCGGAGCTGTCATCGCTTGCAACACTTATGGAAAAAGTCGTGCTGGTCTCAGGCTGATGTGCAAACAGTCCGGCGCTATTAACTATGGCTGAAACATTTGCCTCGTTCGAGAATATTCCCGAAGCTTCAAGGCCGTTCTTTTCGCAGGCGGATACAGCCTGCGCGACTTTCTCCGCTCTTGATTGCGGAGACAGATCGGCAGTCTTTTGGCAGTAAGCATCGACCGTGGCGTATTTGCCGGCTTCCAACATAGGCAAGGGATTGTCGTCTTTTGCGCCTGCCCCGGCAGCTTCTATAGCCTGCGCGACCATACGCTTGACAGCATTATCATCAAAGGAATTCGCCGAAGCCTTTCCCGTCCTGCCATCGACTAAGACGCGCAAGTCTATTCGCTCTATACTCTGCTGCATATTCTGATGAATGGTGTTATTGGCAAATCGGGTCAGAGCCTTGTCGTTGGCTGAATACAGAAGCTCGGCGCCGTCGCTGTCAATGCCTGTCAGTATACGCGAACACGCCTCGTGGATTTCCTCCCTGGATCGCATTTAAATCTCCTTGCAAATAAGGCGAAACGAGCGGTCAATCTATCACTCTTTCTTTTTATTGGCAATCGCCTGCGAAGCATAGAAATAGCTTGCTCACAAGATTTCCAGGAAAAGACCAAACCGTAAAAACTCGGCTGTCCAAGCCGTGGGCCGTGGGCGGGCGGGTGGAGAACGGCACGAGATTTGCCGGAGGGCCGCAGGCCCGAAGTGCAAAGCGAGTGCCGTTCGGAGGCCCACGGCGTCAAAGCTTGAGGTGAACCCTTTTTGGGAATCCAGCTTGCTTTTGGGAATGCCTCCCGTAGGTCGGCTAATTCTTTAGCCGACAATTCCTTTGATGTAGCATTGATATCGAAAATCAAGAAATATTCAGGAGCAGGCAAGGATGCCTGCTCCAACGCCGAAGGCCATTCTTCGCTGGGGAATACCCCATGATGTAATAAACAATATAGCGTAGGGGC
>CAYTHG010000201.1:4995-7406 GCA_964437525.1 uncultured Myxococcales bacterium
GTAATTTATTGCGCCCGATGAATAGCGTAGGGGCGTAATTTATTGCGCCCGATGAATAGCGTAGGGGCGTAATTTATTGCGCCCGATGATGGCGATAGTCCGGGCAAGGGCGCGATGAATCGCGCCCCTACGTTGGGTTGCCACGATCTTCTATCCAAAGGCGGCTCCTCCACCCTGCGACGATCTTGCCCCCCTTACTTGACGCCGGACAAATGAAAAGGCATAATTTGCAAATAATTCTGGAACAGACAGCAACCTGTATCTTAAGGAGCTTATTATGATAAAGGATGTTCAGTACATAGACCTCGTAGCCCATCACGATGACAGAGGCTACCTGATCGAGATTCTACGCTCGACCGACGACCACTACACCAAGTTCGGACAAGTCTATATGGTAGGCGATATGGTTCGTGGCACTATCCGCGCTTTCCACAAACATGAAGAGTTGTGGGACTGGTTCTTCGTCAGTCACGGAACTGCCAAATTCGGACTGGTAGATGACCGCCCGGATTCACCGACGTATCAAGAACAGGCCAGCTATGTAATCGGCTCGCGCAAGCCTGCCCTTCTGGTAGTTCCGCCGGGAGTCTTCCACGGCTGGATGTCGCTTGAAGACGATACGCAGTTGATCAGTACTGCTTCCGAAGTCTACAACCGCGAAAAACCGGACGAAGTGCGTGTACCCCACGATTCTTTCGGATTCAAGTGGGATATAGAATTTAAATAAAACGAAAAACAACCGCCCACTTTTATATGAGTATGCGGGCATAAAACATGGAGTATTAAAATGGCTCATGTTCTGGTAACAGGTGGCGCAGGCTACATAGGTTCGGTATTGACTGCGGAGCTTTTGGAACGCGGTTACAATGTCACCGTGCTGGATCGCTTTTTCTTCGGAAAAGAATCGCTTGCAGGCTATCTCGATCACCCCAACCTGAAGCTCATCAAAGACGACATACGGGAATGCCGCGACACATATTTCGAAGGCGTGGATTTCGTAATGGATCTGGCGGCGCTTTCAAACGACCCGGCCTGCGACCTGGACCAGCAGATTGCCATGGACATAAATTACAAAGGCAGTCTGCATGTAGCCAAAACAGCAAAAAAGATGGGCGTCAAGCGTTACGTCTTTTCGTCTTCCTGCTCGGTTTACGGCAATACCGAAGAAGATGTCGTCACCGAAAAATCCGAGCCCAAACCGATTTCTACTTACGCCGAGGCCAAGGTGCTTTTGGAACAGTCCGTCAAACCCATGGCCGACGACAAATTCTGTCCGGTTTTCCTGCGTAACGCTACGGCTTACGGCTACTCAAGGCGAATGCGTTTCGACCTTGTTGTCAACGTAATGACCTTGAACGCCTTTATGAAGAACCGCATTTACATCCTCGGCGGCGGTCACCAATGGCGACCGCTGGTTCATATCGGAGATATAGTGCGGGCCTTTATCGCTGCCATAGAATCTCCGAGGGATAAAGTCTGCGGACAAATCTTCAATGTCGGCACTGACGAACACAACTTCAAAGTGCATCAGGTCGCCAACATGGTTCGCTCGGTCTTCCCGCAGTGCGAGGTAGACACCATTCAAGAAGACCCCGACCGCCGCAGCTACCATGTCAATTTTGATAAAATTGCCGATACGCTGGATTACAAGGTTAGCAAGACAGTCTTCGAGGGAGCGGTGGAAGTCAAACAGGCTTTAGAGCGCGGAAAGCTGACGGCGACCCTGAAAAACAGGACGCTGGATTATTACAAGTACCTGATTGAAGCCAAGAAGGTTCTGGACAACGTGCTTTTGGACGGAAAAGTGTTTTAGCTGGATAAAGAAACGAGTTATCAGGGGCGGCCATTCGGTCGCCCCTTTTTTATAGCAAATCCGTAGACAATGAGAATTTTTCATAGCTGCATGAAATTATTTCAAGCATCCCGCACTCATTTGCCATGTTCTACAAATGTCTTTGTACCGTAAATACAGGCATTTTTCACTATCACCCAAATGGCATGTTTTTTGCTGAGTAAATAAATGTCGGCGGGTCTCCTCCAAGCCTGCCGATGCTTGAGGCGAATTGACATATTTTCTCCTCTTTTCCAAACGCTTGGTGCCAAAACTACCCGATCCAACGGCACCCCGGCTGTCGAAAAGACAGCCAACTCCTCAAATGGGGGGCGAACCTCGGTTCGTCCCCCTCCCCTCCTCAAAAAGCACAATCGTGAAAGCAGTAATTGCGTAAGTAAAGACTCAAGCTACATAAGTTGAATCAAATCAAGAGCAAGCCTGATTACCAACAATTGCAACAAACGCTGAAACTTTCCGAGCGCAAGCCAAAGCGGCACACTGAGTCTGAGCGATTAACAGCAAATTTTTGTAGATGATCGTAGAAGTTACTACCGGGGGGAATTGACAGGAGCTTATA
>CAYTHG010000202.1:0-7374 GCA_964437525.1 uncultured Myxococcales bacterium
CGTATGCCGTTGATGTCCTGGTTGGTGTTTGCGATGGCCATATCCTGCTTGAAGATATATTTCTCGACTTCTTCTCCGTCTTCGAGTTCATACGCGATGGTGCACATGTATTCGTCCCAGTCTTCTTCTTCGAAGTCCAAAGACTGAACCTGCTCGTAGTCGGTCAGAACGTCGCCGTTTCTAAATGGTGTATTGATGGCGCGGCCTTGGTATTCGGCTTTGCCTATCTTCTGTCCAGAGGAGTCTATCGGCGTCATGGTGACAAAATAGTTGTCGTTGGCGCGAATGTAGTAATCGACGTGGGAATTGTAGCAGGCTTCCATATTCACGCCGTTTCGGTCGAATTCGAGATGACCGGGAGTAACGTCGGTAATCTCGAAGGTCAACTCTTTGGCACCGGCATCTATCATGATGGGGTTGCCTTCGTCGTCAGTCATCGCTTGTGTGCATGGTGTGCCGTCCTGCGCTTTTGCGTTCGAAGGTGTCGTGATGACGATCAAGTCGCCTTTCATGGCGTAATCGTCGCCTTCTGATTGATTCGGGCGCGGCATGAGTTCCTTCAAGGACGAGAAATCCGTGGTTTCGTCGTAGAATCTGTCATGCTGCATATCAAAATGACCGGCTAAGGACTGATCGCTTTTGGGGATGGTGCCGTTGTAGAGCAGTTCCCAGTGACCGTCGGGTGTGATGCCGCTGTAGAGTTGGTAATCTATGGAGGCGACACACTTGGCATTGTCGATTTGCAGGTCGTCTTCGTAGACCAGATTGAGACTGGGGGAAGTGTCCGGGTTGGTGTCATACAGCTCGTGCAGGTTGTGGCTCAAGTCCACCACCTGAATGTTTCCGTTGAAGCCGACCACGTATCCCAAGGTTACCGGCGGTGTGTCGTTTTCTTCTGTTTCAGTAGAGTCTTCCTCGTCTTCTTCCTCACCGTCTTCAACATCCACGCTGTCTATCAATTTCAGGTTCTTTTTGGAGGATTCCGCCTCTGCGTCTTCGCTCAACTCCTGATCTTCTGCGCCTTCGCCTTCGGAACCTTCCAGTTCCGAGTCCATATCGCCGTCCTCTATCTCCAACTCGATTTCCTCGTCACCGTCGGGGTAGTCTTCGTAAGGACGTTCCTTGGCGACATTTGCGAAAACGGTGGTACGCGGATAAGCCTCAAGCTCTATGTCGTACACGAAATCCTCGGACGGTTCCGAGACATTGCGATGCGAAAGCAACTCTGAATTTGTATCGACGTATTTGTCGGCAACAAGGTCGTACACCGACATGCGGCGCTGATCCAGTTTGGACAAATACAGAAAACGTCCGTCAGGAGATACCGAGACATTGCGGGTCGGGCCGTATACATTACGAACACGGGCCGGATATTCCGGGTGTTCCAGATCTACTATATGAAAGTAGTTCTCGTTCATATCGGCGACGTACAACTTGCTGCCGTCGGGGTTTATGGCCATACCGGCTGGAATAGGCTCGGGTGTCAACTCAGTTTCGAGCAGAGCGAAACCTGTTTCCAGCCATATTTCCTGTTCCTGCAGGTCAGTCTTTTTGCTTACAATCGCCAGTTTGCCTTCATTGGACAAGGCGACAAAAACCCGTCCTTCGGGGACATCCACATCTGGTACGGTTATGAGATGCAAGGGCGTGCCGCTCAACTGCACTTTGTCGGGCAGCGTACGGCCTGTCTGGGCGTTTATGATAGACAGCGACTGCTCGCCTCCGTTGGCGACAAACACTCTGGTATTGCCGGAATCTTTGGAGACAGCTACATCGATGGGAAACTTTCCGACCTTGATATGACTGACGATGAAAGGGTTACCCTTTGTCTGGGTATTGGTGATTGCTCCGGTGCATAAATCTATGCGGGCTACAGAATCGTTACCTGAGTTGGCCACGAATGCTATCGGTCGTTTTTCCTCGCCCAGGCACTGTTCCCACAAACCCTGCAGCCCGAAGCTCAAACCGACCTGTCGCTCGCTCTCGGATGGAGAGTAGTCCAGTATGGCTATTGCCATTGAAGTGGGGCGCGTCAGAGTGGATACGACCGTGGCGCCGTCGTCACCGTCTGCGCATCCTGAAAAGAGAAATGCGGCAAGGAGAAGGGAAGTCAGCGATAATGAAAGCCGTTTGATAAAGAACATCTTAGAAGCTCTCCTTGTCGTACAGTTTGGCGCGGTTCTCTATTTTTCTCTCCACCTTGTGAATGGCTTTTCCGTTTTCGTCGAACAGGTGAATTACAGCTACTTCATGGGAATAGAAATTAGTCGTCAACGCCCATGCTCCGGTCGAGTTCTCGTAGATGGCTATGTCGTAAGGCTTTGCGTCTTCACGGAATATGCCCGCCTCGGCAATGAAGTTTTCCGGAGCGAGGTTTATTACCGCCATGACCTGTCTGGTGCGGGTGTCGATAGCGTATACTTCATCGGTGTCGAACAGTGCCACGTACAGATAGTCTTTGTAGATGGCTATGTTTGCCGGTGATTGGTCTACCTCGATGAAATCTATACTCTCGTTTTCCTCACAGGTGCTTGTGTTGGAGATGTACTGCTCGACGCTGCAATCTTCGTATTTGATTGTCGTATCCAGTACGACGATTCCGGGGAAGTCGGTTGAATCGTTGGAAACGTTTCTGGTTGCGACGTAAAGCTTGCTGCCGTCGTTCGAGAAAGCCAACCCGCGGGTGTCGAAAGCCGATGTAATCGGAACTTCTTCGACTCGTAACTGATAGCCAGTTCCCTCTTCGTAGTAAGGACGCATAACGCCGACCGAGTTGGCGTTTCTATGGGAGATATAAACGGAACCTGTCAAGGGCGAGATGGCGGCCTGGTTGGAGCCGCGTGCCATTTTGCGTTCGGTCAGAACTAAGGAATCGCGTACCTGCGAGCAACGATAACCGTCCGGGCAGCCGACTCTTACTATGTCGCCGTATTCGTTGAAGACGGTCTTGTCCACTTCGCAGTATGTCGCACAGTAGTTTTCGTAGTTGCCGTTGGGATTGTTCATGCAATAGGAGGGCTCGGTAAAGCGTACCAGCGTATCGTCGGCTCCGGGAGCTTCGAATTGCAGGGCCGCGCAATCATCGTCTGTGTTGCAGGGGCCGCACAACAGGCCGCTTTCTTCCGCTGCGGGACATTGCAGGTTTTCCGGGATGCAGCGGTACAGGATTTCGCCTTCATCAATGGATCGCACCAGCTCGGGGTTTACCGGTCTGGCCGTTTGGTTTTCAATGACAGTGACTTCTCCGTTTGAGATGTGAGTCACGTAGACATAATGGTCGCTGGCATCTATTGCCAGTCCGAAGGGATCGGGAGCGACCTTGTAAGCGATTCTTGTTTCTTCCAGGAAGAAAGGCTTTTCCGTCGGAGATTTGGATGCCACTTCCAAATCCACCTCTATGGAGACAACCACATCGGTCGGTTCGTTCTCGTATTCGCTCATTTCGCTCAAAGCGCCACGAACGGCGACGAACATTCTGTTGCCGCTGTGATTGAACGCTACCTCGCCACCGAAAGGCCCGATGGGTATGGTCCAGTTGGACACAATGCGATTGCTTGCCAGATTGATTATCACCACAGTGCCATTCTGGTATGCCTGACTGAAGTCAGCATTGACCACGGCTGCATATCGGCCAGCCGGATGTATGGCTACCCCTATGGGGAAGTGAATGATATCGTTCGGCGACTCAACGCCGGGGCTGCCTGAAATACATCCGTTGACAAGGATTAAACAGGCAAGCACCAAAATAATTTTAATCAAGCGATTATTTTTCAATGTAATCTCCCTACTGCTAACCGCGTAAGACTAGCAGAAAGTAGCCTAAGCATCAAGAGTAGTCAATGTTTTCGGGAAGTTGAATCAAAAAAGAATTCCTTTAAAGAGCAGGTGTCGGCTTTACATAATCGGCTACATCTGGTATTTTTCTTTTTCATGTCTGTAAGTATAGGTAATTACTATGATCGTGTCCATGATTCATCAAAAAGGTGGAACCGGCAAAAGCAGTTTGGCGGTGGCACTGGCAATGTATCTTTCCAAGCTTGGAGAGTCTGTTTTGCTGCTGGATACCGACAGCCAGGGAACGTCTTCGGTCTGGGGACGGAAATTTTCAAAAAACTTCGGGGTTCAAGTCGATCCCTTGAATTTGAGAATGGTGCAATCGGAAGTCGAGAAACTGAAACTCGGATACGATGTTGTCATCATAGACTCGCCGCCTTCGGTTACCGCCAGTACCGAACCTGTAATCATGGTTTCGGATATTCTTGTCAGTCCAATGAGGCCGACAAAGCCCGACGCTTGGGCACTTGATAGACTGGTAGCTCTCGTTTTAGTGTCGAAGCGTAAACCTGCGCCGCCGCATGTGGTCGTGTTGAATCAGGTCCGAGACAATGAAGCCGGTGAAGTGGGCGAAGCTTTGCGGGGACGGCCCGTTTACCTGTGTCAGACCTCCATCCCGCTTTCCGATGAATGGTCTCGGATCCTGGAAGGGAATGAATTGTCGGATCAGGCGATTTCCATTTTGTCTGATCTGTGGAACGAAATACAGCAGATCACCGAAAAAGGCCGTGTGAATTCTCTCTCCGGCTTTTCCTCCGACAATCACTAGTTTTTGTAAAGCGTGTGCTTGCTTAAAACGGCATTTTAGCAACACTCTCCCAGTATGGAGAAAGCTGCTGTTTGACGTGTTTTAAGAAACGTTGAGCGTTGCTGTTCATCATGCTGCACTCTATACGCTCGGCTTTGCGATCTTTGCCCAGCATGATTTTGGTTGATTCTTCTACGCATCTTCGCAATATGTTGGGGTCGTAACCACCTTCCAAAAACATTGCAAAACGTCCGCCGCAAAGTTTTTCAGAGGCCAGATATAGATCTTCGACGATCTGGGTAATGGCGGTGGTGCTGAGCCTCATGCCTGCCAACTGATCTGTAACGTGAGTGTCGAATCCGGCTGAGATGAGAATGAATTGCGGCTGGAATTCTTCGAGAATGGGTAGGATGAATTCCTCGTAGGTGACCAGGTAATCGCAGTCTTCCTGGCCGGGAGGCATGGGAAGATTGACGGTCAGTCCTTCGCCTTTTCCTAGACCGATATCGCGCGGACCGCCCGTCCCCGGATAGTAGGGGAACTGGTGGGTCGAGATATAAAGCACTTCCTTGCTCTCGTAAAACTGCTCTTCTGTTCCGTTTCCGTGATGAACGTCTATATCGATGATTGCCACTTTTTCGAGCTTATGCTTTCTGACAAGGTGTTCGGCTGCTATGGCTATATTATTGAAAATGCAGAATCCCATGCCTCGGCTTTTAAGGGCATGATGTCCCGGCGGGCGTATCAGTGCAAAGCCGTTGTCGAGTCGGCCTTCCATGATTTCATCGACCAGTTTGATTCCTCCGCCTGCGGCCAGCATGGCGGCTTCAAAGGATCTGGCTGTCACCCATGTGTCCGGGTCGAAGGAAAACGGCCTTGCTCCTTTGGTGTTTTTGACGAGTTCATAATAATCGGCGTTATGGCAATACAGAATTTCTTCACGCGTGGCTTCGCGGTCTTCCAGTAAAACGGTTTCGTCGCTCAAATCCGAATCGTCCAGGCGGTCATATACGCCTTTTAATCTGAATGGACTTTCGGGATGATCCAACCCGGCCAGATGCTCCAAGAACACCGGGTTACGTACTATACCGGTACGCTTCATGCGTGACCCCTTTCCGGCAAAAAAAACATGGAATCATTCTCTTAAAGAAAAATTCTAGCATGTTCTTTACAATGCGGACAAGTTTTGTGAACAAAAAAACAGAGGAAGGCGGTGGCTTGTATTGAAATGGAGGAATAAAAAAGGCCGTTCTCGATTGCGAGAACGGCCTTGGACTTCTAAGGAGATTAAAACTAGATGGAGCCACCGCGATAGTTGGGAGCTTCTTTGGTGATGACTACGTCGTGGACGTGAGACTCGCGTAGACCTGCCGGAGTGATGCGCACGAAGCGTCCACGTGTTTGCAGCTCTTCGATTGTCTTGCATCCGGCGTATCCCATCCCGGCCCGTAATCCGCCCAAGAGCTGGAAGACATTGTCCGAGATCTTGCCCTTATATGGCACACGGCCTTCGATGCCTTCCGGCACCAGCTTTTTGTCGTCTGCCGATTCCTGGAAGTATCTGTCCTTGGAGCCTTCGAGCATGGCGGCTATTGAGCCCATGCCGCGATATTGCTTGTAATAGCGTCCCTGATACAGCATCATGTCGCCCGGCGATTCGTCGGTGCCCGCCAACAGTGAGCCGACCATAACAGCATCAGCTCCGGCGGCAATGGCTTTTACCACGTCTCCCGAATACTTGATGCCACCATCGGCAATGCAGGGCACGCCGTAGTCGTGGCAGACTTTAGCGCATTCGAAAATGGCGCTGATCTGGGGCACTCCGACACCAGCCACGATGCGGGTGGTGCAGATCGAACCTGGTCCGACGCCGACTTTGATTCCGTCGGCTCCGGCGCGGATCAGTCTGTCTGCACCTTCTGGGGTGGCGACGTTTCCGGCCAGGATATCGATCTTGGGGTATTTGCGTTTTATGCTGCGTACAACGTCGAGTACGTTTTTAGAGTTGCCGTGGGCGGTGTCGATGGCGATTGCATCGGCTCCGGCTTCCAATAAGGCTGCCACCCGCTCGTCTCTGTCTTTGCCAGTGCCTATTGCCGCCGCGACGATCAAACGTCCCTGGGGGTCTTTGCAGGCGTTGGGGTACTTGCGGCCTTTTTCAATATCTTTGGTGGTAATCAAACCGACCAGGTTGCCTTTTTCGTCTATGACGGGAAGTTTTTCTATGCGGTGTTTGTGCAGCTTCTGCTTGGCCTCTTCCATGGATATACCCGGCTTGGCGGTAATCAGGCGCTTGGAGGTCATTAGATCTTTGACTTTTCGTTGACCGAAACCGGTTTCGAAGCGCAGGTCGCGATGGGTGATGATTCCGACCAACTTGCGCCGTATGGTTACGGGAATGCCGGAGATGGTATAAGTCTGCATCATCTCCCAGACTTCTTTGAGCGTCTTTTCCGGGGAGATGGTGATGGGATCGACTATCATACCCCATTCCGATTTCTTGACTTTGGCCACTTCAAGGGCTTGACGTTCTATGGAAAGGTTGCGATGTATAACGCCTATGCCGCCCTCGCGTGCCATTGCAATGGCGGTGCGAGCCTCGGTTACGCTGTCCATTGCAGCCGAAATCAAGGGCACATTGATGGTCATGTTGCGTGTAATCTGCGTCTTTAGCTCGACCTCATGCGGCATTACCTCGGAATAAGCAGGCAGCAGCAGAACGTCGTCGAAGGTGAGCCCATCCATAATTACTTTTTCAACCATCTTGACCTCCCATCAGAATCTAAGACAAA
>CAYTHG010000203.1:0-7343 GCA_964437525.1 uncultured Myxococcales bacterium
TTGGAATCGCTTCATGTTCAAATGCCTCCAATGAAAGAGCAGTCGGCCTCTAAAGGTACGAATCAAGTTTGGAAACTTTCCAATATGAATAGCTGCAAGTCAAGAATAAAATTATCGTTTGTGTTCCAGGAAAGCAAGTCCTTTGTAAGTTACTTAAATAACTGGTATTGTTGAGATGTTCGGCGTTGACAGAATGCGCCATAGATTTGATGTAAAGCGTTAAAGACGGTTAATTTCCTGTTAATTCGACATTGTCGAAGAATTTTGAATTGGAGTTGTCGATTTGACAGCAAGCGCAGTTTTCTTTTTTAGTTGGAAAAATTTTCCAATCGCGCTGTTACTGTAATCACAATATCGCGATAATCAGATTGTGTCGTAACGACATATTCCGCTGTGAATAATGTCCTGTGAAAATTGATTAGAGGCAGGCAGGTGTGGTCCTATGGCTTTTTTGTGCAGTCCGGACCGTGCTTTTAATGCCTTCAGAATGCCCCATATAACTTATCGTGAATATTGTCGCATGTTCTCATAACCGTTGATATTATTATGTAATCAGGCGTGAAAATTGTCACGGACGCTGCTTGACAGGGGCGGCATAATGAGTTAGACAGCACTGGCAGTGTTGGTTTAGACATAGGCGTAGTGGAAGCATTTAACAAGAAATATCTTGAGAAGGAGCATATCATGAGAGAGTTTGATGTTGTTGTTCTTGGCGGAAGCGCGGCAGGTATACAGGCGGCCATTACGGCAAAAAGAAGTTACCCCGAAAAGTCGCTCCTGGTAGTTAGAAAAGAAGAAAAAGTTCTGATTCCCTGCGGCATCCCGTACATTTTCGGAACTCTTGGCTCACCTGACAAAAACTTGATCCCGGATGCTATCTTGGCAAACAACAATGTTGAGCTTCTTTTGGCTGAAGCAACCAAAATAGACAAAGAAAACAAGATCCTGCACACTTCCGAGGGTGAAATCAAATACGAAAAACTGGTTCTCGGAACCGGTTCGCGTCCTGTTGTACCGCCGATTCCCGGTATAGACAAAAAAGGCGTCTACTCGGTAGAGAAAGATGTTTCTTATCTCTCCGGTCTGCAGGAAGAACTTAAAAATGCCAAGAACGTCGTTGTTATCGGCGGTGGATTCATCGGTGTCGAGTTTGCCGATGAGATCAACAAGATAGATTCCAAGAACGTAACCGTAGTCGAGATGGCCGAGCACTGCCTGTCGCTGGCGTATGACACTGAATTCTGCATTGAAATGGAAGAATATCTTGTCAGTCGCGGCGTAAATGTGAAAACAAAGTCCATGGTCAAGGAAATCATCGGCAACGGCAAAGTTGAAAACGTAGTTTTAGCCAGTGGTGAAAAAATCGAAGCCGACATCGTGATTCTCGGCATAGGTGCCAGTGCAAACGTCGAACTGGCAAAAGAAGCCGGTTTGGCGATAGGAACTACCGGCGGCATTCAGACCGATCGCACTTTGAAGACATCCGAAGCCGATATCTTTGCCTGTGGCGATTGCTCTGAAAAAATCTCCTTCTTCGGTGGAAGCACTTCCTCCCTCAAACTTGCATCCATTGCCTGTTCCGAAGGCCGCGTGGTCGGAGCCAATCTTTATGGCATCAAACGCCAGAGCGAAGGAACCATTGGTGTCTGGTCTACCGCAGTGGGCGACAAGGCAATAGCAACCGCCGGCTTGACCGAAGCCGTTGCAAAAAATATGGGATACGATGTTGTGGTAGCGGCAGTCGAAGGCCCGAACCGCCATCCCGGAAACCTGCCCGGCGCATCTAAAATTAAACTCAAAGTCGTCTTCGAACGCAAATCCGGCGTGCTTTTGGGCGGTCAGGTAATGGGCGACTCCATTGCCGGTGAAATCGTCAACGTCATTGCCGCCTGCGTCCAAAATCGCATGAGCGCCAACGATATATCCATGATGCAGATAGGAACCCACCCGATGCTGACCGCATCGCCGCTGGTTTACAACCTGGTCAACGTGGCTGATATGGCCATGGCGAAGATGGCATAATCGCCTGTAAAATATTTATCGAAAAAGGGCCGCAGAAATGCGGCCCTTTTTTTATGTGCAATAACTTGTCTGAGGGCATAAAAACATTTGCCTTATATCCCTTTATATGTAAACTCTCTTTGCCCTGAGACGGGCCTTTAGAAGTAGCTGCCGCCAGGCAAGTCCTTTGCCCGACGGCATCGGTTTTAACCCCGTTGCCGCAAGCCTTTGCGGTGTGAAAGAAACGGTTGTTTAATGACGACAGCCAGTCTCGATTTTAAGTTCAAACCATTCAAAGAAATGACTCCCGAGGATTATGCCGCTATCGGTTTTCGCTCGGGACTGGAGATCCACCAGCAGCTTTTGACTAAGCGCAAGCTGTTTTGCCGCTGTCCGGCCGGATTGTATTCCACCGATGTAGATGCCGAGATCCTGCGCCATATGCGCCCGACCTTGTCTGAGTTGGGTGAATACGACGGCACTGCGCTGATGGAATTCAAGACCAAAAAGGAAATCGTTTATCTGTTGAAAAACGAGAGCGTCTGCACCTACGAGATGGATGATGCCCCGCCTTTCGAGATAGATCCCAAAGCGGTCGAGATTGCCACCGAGATAGCTCTGCTTTTGAAAATAAATCTGGTCAGCGAATTGCACATTGCCAGAAAGCAGTACTTGGACGGCTCTATCCCGGCTGGATTCCAGCGCACCACCATACTTGGCGTGGAAGGTCGGATTCCTTACGGAGACCGTGAAATCGGTATTATCCAGTTGGGACTGGAGGAGGACTCCTGCCGCGAAGTTTCCGATGTCGGGCACAGAATCACTTTCCGTACCGACCGTCTGGGAACGCCGCTGATAGAGATGGTCACTCATCCCGAAATGCGTACACCAAAAGAAGTTGCCGAAGTCGCCGAAATTCTGCGCCGCATGGTTCGTGCCACCGGCAAAGTCCGCACCGGATCGGGAGCGGGCAGGCAGGATGTCAATGTCTCCATCTCGGGCGGCACGCGCATCGAAATCAAAGGTGTCAACTCCATACGCAGTATTCCCCGCCTGGTATACAACGAGGCCATGCGTCAGCACTCGCTGCTCAAGATTCGTGAGGAATTGAAAAAACGCGGAGTTACTTCCGAGACTTTCAAGGTCGAGAAATCCTGTGTCACCGATGTGATCGACAAGACAACCTATCTGCCGATAGTTCATGCTCTGGAGAAGGACGGTAAGGTCGGCGCAGTCAAGCTGGAAGGATTCAAAGGAATTCTTACGCATTCGACTCAGGAGCATACCTTCTTCGCCCAGGAAATCTCTGACCGCGTTAGGGTCATCGCCTGCATGATGGATCAACCCAATCTGCTGCACACCGATTCGCCCGATCCGAGTATTTCGCGCAGCCATTGGAACCGCATTCGCAAGCGTTTGAACGCCAACGGCGACGATACCGTCATTCTGGTGTGGGGCAGCGATAAGGATGTGGATACCGCCATGAGCGAGATCATCATCCGCGCCAAAGAAGCCACCGAAGGTGTTCCATCGGAAACCCGTCAGGCTTTCCGTGACGGCAGCAATGGTTTCGAGCGCATTCTTCCCGGACCGAGTCGCATGTATCCGGATACGGACAGTCCGCCTCTGGTCCTTGATGACAAATTGGTTGAAAAGATATTGGCGGACCTGCCGGAAATGCCCTGGAGCCGCGAAGCAAGACTTCTGGATCTGGGAGTCGCTCCGCAGGTGGCTCGTCTCTTGGCCCGTTCGGTTCATGCCAGAACTTTCGACAAGGTTTTAGACGAGTCCGGCTGCGATGCTCGCCTTCTGGCAAATTTCCTGGTACGCGACATGAGATACTTCAGGCGCATCGGTTTGCCCCTGGAGCTTCTGAGCGACGAGGCTTTGGCTAAAGTCTTCAAAGCCGCCTGCAAGGGTGAGTTCGTCAAGGACGCCCTGGGCGCGTTGCTCTACACCTATCTGCAAGTCCAAGATAAATCTCTGGAAGATATGATTGCGGTTATCAGCCCCGTGGGCGACGAGTCGGAAATATTGGACAAATTGATCGCTGAGGCCGCCAGTCTGCAACAAACGCTTATAAGCGGCAGCAAGTACGGCAGGCGCAATTACCTGATGGGCATGATAATGAAACAACTGCGCGGTCGCATCCCGGCAATCGACGTTCGTGCCCGTTTAGAGGAGGTATTGGAAGGCGATGGCGAATAAAAAAGAAGCATATAAGGGCTATCGCAACGATGGCAGGGCCAAGCTGATAGAGTGCGGTGTGGAAGTCTGGAGTGACGTGGAAGTGCATACCACTCGTGGAGACTTCCGTGGCATCATTCTGCCGCGATCGGAAACCGCAGATGAGAAGCACGTCGTCTTGAAGCTTCCCAGCGGTTACAATGTGGGTCTGCGTTCCGATACCATCCAAACGATGAAACAGGTCGGTTATCGTGCGGCCAACTACAAAATTCCCGAGAAGAAATTCCCGCACGATCCCAAAAATCCCAAAGTAAAGCTGTTTGGCACAGGCGGAACCATCGCGTCCCGTCTCGACTATCGTACCGGAGCGGTTATTCCGGCCTTTTCGCCGGGCGAGCTTTACGGTTCGGTGCCGGAGTTGGCCGATATTTGCAATCTCGAAACCGAGAAGCTCTTCGGCGTGTTTTCCGAGAACATGGGACCGAAGGAGTATATGATTCTTGCCGAGAACATCGGCAAGGCAATAGAGGACGGATACAGTGGCGTTGTTATCGGTCATGGTACCGATACCATGCATCATACATCCGCCGCGCTGTCTTTCATGGTGCAGAACTCGCCTATCCCCATTGTCATGGTCGGTAGCCAGCGTTCCTCCGACAGGCCGTCCTCTGATGCCGCCCGTAACCTGATTCACTCGGTCTACACTGCCGCCCATTCCGATATAGCCGAGGTAATGGTCTGCATGTTCGGACCGACTTCCGATAAGTACAATCTGTTGCATCGCGGTGCGCGTGTTCGTAAAATGCACTCGTCATACCGTTCTGCTTTCCGCACGCTGTCGGACATTCCTTTAGCGAGAGTTGAAGAGGGCAAGGTCGAGACCTTTACCGACGACTACCGCCGCCGTCGCACCGATTGCAAGGCCGATATCAAGGCGGTCTTCGATGACCGCGTGACCATTGTATACTACTACCCGAACATGAAGCCCGATATCATTGAGTCCTTGATAGACAACGGCTATAAGGGAATCGTGATTGCCGGTACGGGACTCGGGCACGTCAACAAGCCGATTTACGATGTGCTTGAGAAAGCTTGCAAGAGCGACGTGCATGTCTACATGACTGTCCAGACTCTTTACGGCTTCGTTCAGATGTATGTTTATGAAACGGGCCGCGAGCTTTTGCAGTTGGGTGTTCTTCCTGCTGCCAATATGCTGCCTGAAGTGGCTTATATCAAGCTGGGCTGGATTTTGGGTCAGACGCATGACCGCAAGGAAGTGCAGCGCATGATGCTGTCGCCTATCTCGCACGATATCACCGAGCGTGAGCCATACAACGGCTACATGATCCTGCAGGGCGGTATCCCGGAAGTAGACCAGATGATGTCCAAGAGTTGGAAATAGACATCCTGTATTCAAACAAAAAAGGCGACCCGAATGGGTCGCCTTTTTTAATGAACTTGGCTTGATTAGTTCTTCGGCGGTACCACGATCTCCTGGAAGCTCTTGGAAAGCTTCATTTTGACAACGGTCTTGGCCGGAATCTCGATGGCTTCGCCTGTGGCCGGGTTGCGGCCTGTGCGGGCTTTGCGATCGGACAGGGTGATTTTGCCGATGCCGGGCATTGTGAAAGCGCCAGAGTCTTTGGCTTCAGCGGCTGCCAGCTCGGTCAGTTCTTCCAGAATACTGGTTACGGTTTTTTTCGGCAGCTCAAACTTATCTGCGAAATGGGTGATTACCTGTGCTTTGGTCAATGGTTTCTTTGTAGCCATGATTGTCTCCTCCAAAATGGAAATTTATTTTAAATATACTATATGTAGAAAAATCGCCTGTTTGTCAAGAAATACTGCTGCTCCTGACAATTTTTTTTCCTTGGCATTAACAGTTAAAACCATTGACGCCTCTATAATTTCTATTGTTTGGCCAGATAGATTGTCATGGCAGTCCTCTTTGACATTTAAAGGGACATCAAGTATAATCCACTGCATATAAAAGGTTTTTTCCATTTCGGCTTAAACCTGATCGCATAAGCGGCACGTTCCACAAGGGTACTTGTTTGGAGCAGTGCCTTTACATGCTGGGACGAAATTTTATTGAAAGGCCGTGTTGATTGATTAAGGTTCTTCTAATCTCGGATGATTTCAGAGCCATCAAGGATGTCGAAGATGGTCTGAGCAGTAAAGCCGCCAAGAGCCGCTTTGCGCTCAAGACTGCACATCGTATATCGGATGGCTTGAAATACTTGAATGAAAACGAGATGGACATTGTCCTTTTGGACCTTATTCTGCCTGATGCCAAAGGCGGCCTGGTTGCGCTGGATTTGCTCAGGTACGACAAACCGGATATCCCCAAAATAATTGTTGTCGATGGCGGTAACGAGAACCTCGGCGAGCGCGCCCTGTCGGAAGGCGCTCGGGAGTTCATTGAAAAAAGCACATGTACTCCGGAGCTTTTATGCCGCAGTATCGAATACACCCTTGCCATAGATCGCAGCCGCAGCACAGTAGATGAACTCAACAAGGCCTTGCATCGCTCTGACAGGCGTCTGCGCGAGTTGATAGAGAACGATCCCTACGCAGTTGTTGTGGTAGATGAAAATTACCGCATACTGATGGCCAACGGTGCCGCCGGAATATTGTTTGCCAACAGTCCGGAAGACTTGATCGACGAAGAGCTGACTTTCGGAATTTTGGTCGGCAAGTCGCGCGAGATAGAAGTTTTTCGCACCAAGGACGAAAAATTCACAGCTCAGGTTCATGCTGTCAGAACGGAATGGGAAAGCAAAGAAGCCTACCTGGTCTCCATGCGCGATGTCTCGCGCAAAAAAGTGGAGCAGGCGCATTCGCAACGCAGCAAGAGGCTTGAGAAAACACTGGCAGTCATTTCCAACAAGTTTGTCGGTGTCGGTAACCTCGACGAAGCTATAAAATCTTCACTTGGGGCATTGTGCCGTTTGTCCGCTTCGGATATGTCTTATCTGTATTTGCGCGGCGGCATCAGCGACATAATGCTCAAGGCCCATAGTTGGCGCGAGCAGGGGGGGTATGTCAGTTTCGATGACAGGTTGCCCCAGAAGCTTGATACATCGAGGTTCCGCTGGTTGATGGATAAGCTGGGTCGCGGAGAAGTCGTCTACGCCCCCTCCGTCGAAAATCTT
>CAYTHG010000204.1:0-7335 GCA_964437525.1 uncultured Myxococcales bacterium
TCTTTTCCGGTCTCTACTTGTCCCAGACTCTATAGATAGCAAGCTCTTAACCTTAAGTCGCGCAGTAGATCATGTCTTTGTTGACAGCAAAACCTCTGAAGTCATTACCTGTACCCGAACTGATCTGCCCTTCCCATTCAAAGCGCAAAGGATCGCTGATACGCCAGACACGCAAGCCGTCGCTGTTGCCATCTTTGAATGAAGCATACAGGTAATTTCCTTCTATCCCCATGGACGACATATCTTTATACCAAAACTCCGTAGAACCAGAATCTTGCCGCCAGCTACCGGCCTCCAAGAGCGAGAAGCCCGGCGCATCCAACGAGATGGCTCTCAAAACTTTGGAGCCTTCATTGTAACCGACAAAGGCATAACCCGGAGCTATCGCCACGCCGCCTATCTGACTGGTGTCCACCTGGAAAGCTTTTTGAGTGACACCGTTTTCATCAACGATGTATAAACCGTACTTGCCAGCTATAAAGGTGTATGGATAACTCGTCACCATATCCCTGACAAATGCAGGCACTTCAACATCCTCGACGAGAATCGCCGGAATTGAAGTCGGATCGGAAATATCGAAGCGGTAGAAATAGTAATTGCTGTCATCGCTATCCCAACAGGTTGCAATTGCATAGCGCGAGGTGATTTCCAGTTCTCCGACTATAGGTGATGCATCGATCTGGAATCTCCTGCCGTTCTCGGAGGATGGATTTGACGAATCGTTCATATTCACGCGCCACAAGTACAATCCTGTCACACCTTCAAATTCGACGATTCCATAAGCGTAATGGCTGTTGTTCACTCCGGCATCATAGATGAACTGTCCCGACTCGAAATCGTCCCAGTACATATCGAGTGCGCCTCCGTAAAGCTTCAGGACTTCATTGACATAAACCGGCGAGGCAGGATCGCTGACATCAACAACTCCCATTCCCGTGCGTCCATCCTGCCCGAAGAAGTATAGGTAGTTTTTGAATTTGTGAATGCGGCTGCGCCTCAGCTCCGCACGATCAAGCGAGCCGAACGCCGTGACTTCATCTCCGAACTCCGCAGCATCGGGAGCGTTGATAAGATCGCGCGTGCGATAAATCTTCAGGCCATCGTATGTGCTGGTTGTGTACACCCAGCCCTTGTCTATCACCATGTCGTCTATACCGTCGGCCACTCCGCTTTGGCCCACAATCTCCGATTCAAGCACAAGCGGCAACTCCATCGGGATTCCTTCGTTGCCTTTGTTACCCGTACTCTCGTTGGGGCCGGTTTCCTCAGTGACATCATAGGAGGTAATGGCGATGTACACAGGAACATCGTTCATCAGACCTGTCAGCGTAAAGGTATTGGCTTTACCCACATCTATCGGGCTTGCGCCCTGATTTGCGAAATTGCCGTTGTAATCGACCAGGTTGCTCGAATCGCTGTAGCCATAGTAGATCTTGTATCCGCCAAGATCGCCGTTTGCCGCCGTATCCAGTTGATCCCACTTGATCCTCAGCGCTTTGTCATCGGAAATAACCTGCACATTCTCCGGGTTATCCGGCGCAATATTGTCGTGCCTGTAGATCACAAATTCTTCGGAAGAAGTGTTTCCGGCGTTGTCGATATAACGAACCGAATAGACATTGGTCTTGTTCAACCTGAGATTGATAGGCCAACTGGAACCGCTATTCATCAGCGTCCAGTCGGGATAGGACTGCCCGCCTTTGATTTCGGCCACGCCCTGACACCCTATCGGGTCATCACAAGTGCCGATGATCTCAAGATTTATCTGTGTCAGGTTTACAGTCTTACCGACATTGACAATAACCGGAGGGGCAGGCGGCGTACGGTCAAGAAGAATAAAGTCCACAATTGAATCGCCTACAAGAGTTTCATCGGTTACGTTACCCGCCTCGTCTTTGAATTCCACCAAGACGTTCTTGGGGCCGTCGGCATCGGACAAAAGACAGCTATAGCTTGACGAATAAGGCACCCAGGGAATTGTCGAACTCAAAATCCCGCTGCAAGCCACGCGCATATAGTCTGCACCGCTGACGTCCAAGCTGATATCCGCAGAAGTGTAGCGCGTATAGTCGTCGCCTCCGTTTATCAACACGGGATCGGCTCCCAGCACCGGCGGCGTGCTGTCGACGACAAAGTAATTCAAAGGGCTGTAGCTGGACCAGTTACCGATAGAATCCCGACCTCTCACCTGCCACAGGTAAACCTGTCCTTCTTCGAGTGCGAGGATATAGGTGGTATTTGCAGTAGTCACCACAGAGAGAGAACCGCTTTCGGGTGACTTCATAACGGTAAGCTCGTAAAGCTCTACATCAGTTTCCGAAGTCCAGATAAAAGCTGTCGAAAGCATATTTGACCAGGAATTATTGGAGGGCGTCAAGGGCGTCGGCACCTTCGGCGCTGTGATATCCAAATAAACCTGATCGAAGATATCCGCATCGCTGACGTTTCCTGCATGATCTTTGAAGCAGGCAGAAACCACTCTGACGCCTTCTTCGATTTCAAGCGTCCACGGTATCAATGAAGTATAGTATTGGTACTCGGCGTTTTCGCAATCTATGCTTCCATTGGCAAGAGCAATAGAAACAATGTCGCTGTACATATCGCTGACTGCAATATCTACATATGGATCGTTGGTGGGATCGCTGCCCTGTATTTCAATTTGCGGCTGATTGGGTTTGTTGGTATCAACGACGCAATTGTCCGCCATACGCTTGGTACTGTAGTTACCCGCAGAGTCCAGCAGGCACAGGAAGATATAGTTGGCAATGCCAGTTTCAACTATGTCGTTCCGAATCAGGCTGACACTGGCGGTGTCGGCAACAGCCTCGTAGTTAACCAGAGCAATAGCGGCACAGTTCGGTGGGTTGTTCAGGGTGCGAACGACAACATGCATTTTCTCTGCGTCGGTGGAGTAGCTTATATCGACCGTACCTGAAAGACTGTCCGCATTCCTGTAGTAATCGCCCTGAAGCGAGATTGTGCCAATGGGCGGTAGAGTATCCAGATATACGCTGGCGGTGTCGGTCGAGACATTACCTGCCGCATCCTTGAAACAGGCAGTCACGTATACCGTGCTTTCACCGTATGAGTCAGTAGCGGATGGGCTGTCGAGTTGGTAGCTTTCAAGGCTGTCCGTCCTTGCAAACCAGCCGGTGGTATCGTTGCAGTTGATATCCGTACCATTTACCACTTTTATCATCATGGTGTCGTTGTCGCCTATGGCGCGCGCTGGGTTGTCGGCGCTAAAGTCGAAATTCAAAGTGACGGTCTGCGTTTTGATGGGCGACGAGCCATCGCCTATTTTAAGCGTGGCGTTGGGAGACAGCAAGTCCAGATATACGCTGTCCTGAATTACGGCACTATTGTAATTGCCCGCATAGTCGCGCAGACAAACAGTAACCGTCTGAGTTCCGGTTTCGGCACTGAGACTCCATGTGCGGGAACTTGAAAAAGCTTCATAGATTGCGTTTGAACAGTCGAGCGTATCGCCATTGGCAATAGCCATTTTTTCAACATCGCTTGAGGCCGTCATCTCCAAAGTGACGGTAGCAGAGTTGGTCGGATCGCTGCTTCTGATAACGACGTTCCCCGTCGGCGGGGTTTTATCGACAATAACCGAATCAAAAACAACGGCAGTACGAGCGGCCCTGTCACGCAGACAGGCATAGACTTCGACCGTCGCGCTGACCGCAGTTTGCAGATCGTAGCCAATAATCAAAGAGTTCGAAGGATACTCGACGTAACCCGCCAGCACATCACAGTCAGGAGCAGCACCGTTGGCAAGCTTTATAAACTTCACGTCCGAGCTTGCGTTAAAGCGAATGTTGACATTTGAACTCGAAGTCGGATCGTCGCCCAGAATCGTCATGCTGCCTGAAGGATCTTCAGTATCAAGAATAATGCTGGCCGATGAATCCGTGACATTGCCAGCCAGATCCATTACTCGCAAGTACACGCTCTGCAAGCCATCGATAGATTCGATATTCCAATCGACAACTTCGGAGGCGGGCTCGCGTCCACTCAAATCTATTGCTTGAATCGCCAGGAAAGAAGAGCTGTTAGAAAGATAGAAACGCAGATCATCATTTGAAGTAACGTCGTCTTCGCCCTCTATCAGTACTTGCACGGCAATATCCGATGCGAACTTGACGCCTTCATATAGATGCACGTTACCGCCTACCACAAATCCCATATCCACATTTTCCGGGGCATTTCTGTCAAGCTGAATATTGGCAGAGAAAAGCTTCTGGTTCCCGGCCAAGTCTTTTACCTGAACATACACGGTGTGCAACTGGTCGCTGTCCGGCAGTACCCAGCCGCGACTTTCAAGATACGGCTCCCACTCGCCGCTGAAAACCGCCGTGTTGGAAAGCCGCATGTAGGCCAACTCTGTCGTGGCATCGCTTAAATTCATATTGACGGTTACGGCTTGACTGTTTGTGTAGGCGTCACCATGGTTGATAGTGACGCTGCCTGCCGGTTGATCGGTATCGAGAACAAGATCGATTGTAAACGGACCGTCGCTCCAGTCGGCGTTGTCCTTGAAGGTAACGACGACCTGACAAAGCCCGCCGACCTCACAGCCGGACGGATCTATTTCGATGGGAGTCGAGGCCTGGAAGGCCGTCCACTCAAGGGTCGAATCTGTATCGATCACGTCGCCTTCGATGTACATCAACTCCGCACCGGAAGAAAGAGCTATCAGGTTTGCGCTTACGTCTTTGAGATAATAGCCCTCCTGCAAATAAGCCACAGAACCCGACGGCCCCTGCGTATCGAGTATAGTGTTATCGTCGGCCTCGGAAACATTCCCGGCCTGATCCGTAACTCGCAGATACACCGTTTTCAATCCGTCCGAATCTGAAAGATTCCAGTTTGCAGTAAACAAACCACGCTTATCATCGGGCCAGTCGAGATATTCATCAAGTCCGGGGAAGCTCGGCGAATTGGAGATATAGTAGCGCAGATTGCCATCGGTAGTAAGGTTGTCGCTTGCGGCAACCGTTACCGAAACCGTAGCGACAGACGAATAGCCCTCGGTATCGCTGATTGCCAGACTCACAGAAGACGGCGCAGTCTGATCGAGAATAAGCGTGGCGGTAGAATCGGGAGTATTGACATTGCCCGCCAGATCGCGCACCTGCAACCTAACAGTCTTGCTGCCATTGCCGCTTTCAAGCACCCAGCTTTTAGACGACTGGAAAGGCTCCCAGCTTTCGTTCGAGAAACTGCCTGCATTGGTGAAACGCATCTCGGCAACTCCACCTATATCGGAGGCTGCGACAGAAAGGCTTACCGAACGCGAGTTGGTGTAGCCATCGCCACTTAAATCCTCAACTTCAAATCTGGTCACTTGAGGTCTGTCCATGTCGAGTTCAAAAGAAACCTGCACACAGGTACTCTCGTTTTCGGCCTTGTCACGAAACATGACGCTGAATGTTTTATCCCCGCTGCCTGTAGAAGACTCCACTTCGTAGCTTGAGGAATACAGCACCCAACTCCCACCAGTGCAGCTTTCGCCTTCTACGATTTTCATCTGGTAGGCATCTTCTGCGGATAAGGAAAGATGCACGGTACGCGAGTTGTATGGCGAGCCCTCTTGAACTTCGGCTGCCGGATTGGACGGAGCCTGTGTATCAAGGATAACCGTTTTTTGTGCGGGAATCGACACATTGCCAGCCATATCAACATAACGCGCATAAACGACCTGAACGCCGTCGTTGTCTTCCAGAGCCAAGTTCAAGAGGCCTCCGCCGGTTTCGATGGCTTCGTCATTGAAGGAGATACTGGTATCCACCTGTATCTTGACACCCGCCGGGATATCGCTCAACTGCATTTGAATGGCGCTATGGTCGGCGTAATCGTTGCCAGTCTGGTGAATCACATGCAAACCGGTCAAGACGAACTGAGGCGCTTCAGGCACTGAAAAGTCCAGAATGAATTCATCGTTTATATCGGCTTCTTCACCGAGAATATTCCCGGCTTCGTCGGCAAATTTGATATAGATAGTATGTGCGCCTTCGAGATAAGGCACAGACCACGCGCGGTTCTCCGCGTATTGCTCCCAGACCGCACCGTCGAAAGACACGAGATTGCTGAGCATCATCCTACTTGCGCCTTGCGCTTCGATTGCAAGCTCGACAGTACCCGTACTGCTATATTTGTTGCCAAGCCCATCTGTATAATCCGAGAGAATCTCAAAACCGACAAGTGCAGGCTTGACGGTATCAAGCGTAATATCATCGCTTGCGATAACGCTTTCGTTTCCTGCCGGATCGGAGAAATAAGCGTAGACGTTCTTCAAACCGTCGCTCTCAGGAGCAGGCAGGATATAGCTTATAGCGGGAAGGTAAGTCTGAGAAGCCCAATCGATTTCGTTTGTTGAAAGGTAAACAAGCTCTATGCCGTTTTCGTCCATAACGGCAAATCCCAATGTGGCCAAAGATGAGTTCGTGTATTCGTCGCCGCTGTTGATCGTAATTGCCGGGGAGTCTTCGTAAAATACAGGCGGCTGAGTATCGAGCATGATGGAGGCGGAAAACACTTCCGACGATTCCTCAACTCCCAGATCCACCTCTGCTACAAACTGGACATAGAGCGTCTTGGCGCCATCCAGAACCGCACGCGTTTTCTCATCCTCTTCAAAAGCGTAGGTGTAATACATGGTCAAGCCGTCGGGATCAAGCGTCATATCACCGCTTGCAACAAGATCGCTGATAAGCTCGAAAGGCGGCTCGGCATCACCTTCGGCAAACTCTTCTTCCAAGACACGAATCTTGACAGCGTCCTCGTATTTAAGTTCCAACTCGACTTCAAGCTGGTTGGTGTAGGAGGCTCCGCCTTCTATCATAAAGTCACCCACCTGCGGCGAAAGCCACAAGGGGAGTTCTTCTGTGTTTATAGCCTTGGTAGTATCGGCTTCAACTATTGCGCTAATGTACCGAACCTGAAAATCGTCTTTGCTGAAATTCAATTCATATGGAGCCACCACAATTTCGTCTTTATAGAAATATCCCTGGCTGTCGGTCACAGTAGTGTAGCTCGAACCCTCGAGCCTGACGACGATCCCGGCATGATCGGTCTTGCCGACCAGCTTGGCCCAGCCTTCCACCGCGCCACGGGCAAGCTTCAGATCTAGATTGCCGACATTGGCGGTCTGACCCGACTCAACTTGTATAAGAGCCGAGCTAACCGAGGCATAGCCGTCTTTTCTAAGCTCCAGATAAGGATAGTAACCGATCAACGTATCTTCAAGTTCAAATGTTCCCTGCTCGTCGATAGGACATTCGGGACCAACTCGCCATCAAGGAAGAAGCTGATGCCAGAGTAATCGCC
>CAYTHG010000205.1:0-6855 GCA_964437525.1 uncultured Myxococcales bacterium
GGGTGCCTGATTTCCAAGTAGTCTATACCCTTGCAGCCTGCATTCATAATCGTTTTCTCGGCATTTCCCAAAAGGATTGCAGAGTCGCTCACTCCAGACAAAACGGCTTCCCGAGCACCAGCCAGAGCCTTTGAAATGGAAAGTGCATTTATCCGCTCGTCTGCACTTAAGCGAGCATTGCGGGAACTCATGGCGATGCCGTCGGCTTCTCTGACCGTAGGGTGAGACAAGACTTCGACGGGCATGTCCAAGTCTTTAACCATGCGCTTGATAACCGCAAGCTGTTGAAAATCTTTCTCTCCAAAGACGGCAACCCGTGACCTGACGATGTTAAAAAGCTTACAGACAACCGTCGTCACGCCTCGAAAATGTCCCGGCCTGCTTGCTCCGCACAGAATGTCGGTCAGATCCTCCACGTTGACATAAGTTTTGTATCCTTCTGGATACATGGAATCGTTCGTAGGGAAATAAACCGCGTCGCAACCGACTTCCCAACATTTTGCAAGATCGTTTTCTTCGTCTCTAGGATAATGCTCCAGATCGTCAGAGTTGTTGAATTGAGTCGGGTTGACATAAATGCTTGCAACCATGATATCGCAGACTTTCCGACATCGACGCATCAAGGCCAGGTGGCCTTCATGCAGGTATCCCATGGTCGGCACCAAACCTATTTTTCTGCCTTTTTGTTCCCATTCAAAGGCTTTGAGCTGCATTTCATCAGCAGTTTTTAAAATAAGCATCTTGTCCTCGGATTGCTCTATTTACGCTCGAACTGCAATACGGCTGACGGATTGAAATAATGAACTCCGCCACGAATCGACTGGATTTTCTCGAAAAGCAATTTGAATTCTTCGGGACGCTCGAAAAGATCGACCTGCCCGACGTTGACCATCAGCAATGGAGTCTCGTGGTAGTTGAAGAAGAACTCGTTGAACGCCCTGACTACACGGTCGAGGTAATCTGCATTGGGGGATTCGTGCGGCTTGCGCGGACGCTTTTGAACACGTCGCAACAAAACATCGAAAGGAGCCCAAAGATAGACAACCAAATCCGGCTTGACAATATCACCTACCAGTTGCTCTCTGATTTGGTTGTAGAGAATCAATTCGTGCGGAGACAGGTTAAGCTCGGCAAAAATTTGATCTCTGGCAACAAGATAGTCCGACACAATCGCATTGTGGAAGAGGTCGGGCTGTACAAGTTCTTCCTGCTGACGCCAGCGATGCAAAAGAAAAAACAACTGAGTCTGGAACGCATTGTCCATGGAAGTCTTGTAGAAATCTTTCAGGAAGGGGTTGTCCTCTCCCTGCTCAAGCAATAGCTTGGCATCCAATTCATTGGAAAGCATTTCCGCCAGATGGCGTTTACCAACTCCGATTGGCCCCTCGACAACTATGTATCTGCTGCGATCATTCACCGGACTACCTGATTCCTGTAAGAATGGATGCATTATACCCACACAGTG
Organism: uncultured Myxococcales bacterium; assembly: GCA_964437525.1. GTDB lineage: Bacteria > Myxococcota_A > SURF-8 > SURF-8 > SURF-8 > JAKQSH01. Next base: position 1,466 of record CAYTHG010000205.1, read on the forward strand.
GGGCTTGGCAAATCGTTACCTTAGAAAAACCGGTTCATCTATCAGATCCGATCAAAACCAGCTTTGCCGACCGTCTTTTAGCGCGCAAGCCTCTGCTTGACTTTTGCAAGTGCCGCTTCGGATCTCTGCTTGAGTATGGGATCTTTTTCGCGGGTTACAACCTGAAGTAGATTACGTGTCTTTTTTGAGCGCCCTATTCCACCCATTGCATCGACTATCGCCATCTTGATGGAATCGGACATCGCCGATTCTTTCTTTTTGATAAAAAGGGCCATAAACCCGCTCTTGTACTGCTGCTCAAGGTTACTTGTCAAGATGTCCTCAAATTTATTTTTCCTGGTTTCATCCAGATCGGACAAGCCGGCGATGGCGCGATAGACTTGAATCTTGAGCATTTCACTTGAATCTTCAATCTTGTCACCCAGAACTTCGGAGTAGAACTTCAAAGCTCTTTCATTGGTGGATTTGGAAGCTCCAAGACAATAAACGGCTTTAAGCATTACTTTAGGATCTTTGTCATCAAGAGCCTTTACTATCTGCGGTTCGGCCATTTCTCCGGCAATATTATGCAGAGCCAGTAAAGTTTCTTCTCTTACCTGCGGGTGATCGTGGAACAAAAGCAAATTAAGCTTGCCGACCACACGACGGTCTCCAAGTTCACCCAGAATATTGACAAGATTACGTAAGAAGTACCACTCGTTTTTTTCTTTGTAAAGCTCGGTAACCATAGGCTGAACGGCAGGCTCGCCGACTTCGATCAAAGCTCTGATCATCTGCTTGCGGACCCATTTGTCCCCATGATTTTTCAGGATGTTCAACAGGAAAGGCACCCCGTTACGACCGAAACTGACGTAAACCGCCGTAATGGAGTTTCGTATTTCTTTATCGTCTATCTCCTCGAACACACCGATCAAGTCTTTCAAGGTGTCGGTCGCTGAAACGTAGTCGAATAGACGCTTGGCAAGTGAACGGCGACGGGAATCGCGTCCTTCGAGATGCTTTCTGACGGCATCAATGATATTTGCAACCAGATCGTATTTTTTCTCCGCAGCCAAAAGCGGAATCACCCTCTGGAAACGAGAGAGAAAATCGGAGAAATCCTTATCCGATAAGCGCGAGTTGAACTGCAGCAGGATTTGATCGGTGTTGTTTAAAAAAGCTTCTAAAAGCTTACGGCCTGTAATGCGGTCCTGCAACTGCACGGGCAGAACCTTGAAGGCCACCATTTTCCGGTTGTAAAGCTCTTCCAATGCCTCAAAAGTAACAGGGTCACCTGAAGTCAAGAAACGGTCGGCGATGTGCGTTATAGCTCTGGCAAGAATTTTTTCGTGGTCCTGAGCTATCTTGCGCTGGGCCTCGATTTGCGCTTTCTGCTGGATTTTCCTGACGCCTTCCAGTTCATTTATAATATCAAATGTGCTCTTGGCCAGAAAACCGATTTCGACACCGAGAATAATGAACATCTCAACATCTAGATCATTGAGGAAGGCCATATCCTCTATGCCTTCCATGATCAAGTCCGAGTTGAGCAGAACGACGATCAGGAAAACCGGGTTGCGCAAGGGTTTGACAGTATCCGTAAAAATACGCTCTTTAAGTACGCGCATCTCATCTTCCGTACAGTCTTTCAAAAGCGGTACCGTCTTCAAGTCCTTGCGGAGACGCGACAAGGTCAACTCGGCCTGCCACGGCAATTTACGTCCCGAAGAAATAATATCTTCATCGAAAACCGTAGAAACCTCGATTATATCGTTTTCTACCAGCGTCTGGGTAAAGCGCTCACCTTCTTTTCTGGTATCCTCTTTAAATTCCGTAGAGAAGCGCCCCATCAAATCGATGAACTTCTCAAACTTGGCTTTTGTAATCGAACGACGGATGGTCATGGAAATCAGGCAACGCCGGTCGAAGTATTCCATAAAGCGAGGAACATAAAGCTCCCGCATACCCTGAGGCATAATGTCTACCAGCCCGAGCATTTCATCTAACGGACCGTCGATCATCATGTCTCTATCGTCGCCAACGGATTTCTTGATAAAAGTCACCTGGCGTCTATCGCCCAATAAGCGGCGATACAAAGAGTACAATCCTTCCTTGGCTTTTTTCGCCTCAGGATGATTGGCATCTGCGTAGTAACCGGCACGAGCTACTGATTTTGTGAACTTGAGAACAAAGGCGATAACCCATTTCTTCATTTCAATGGAAGTATCGTTTTCTCTGTCCTCGGAAGGAATCATCAGGTCACCGCCGACTCCATCGAGTTCCGGAGGGAGTTCGGCATCGTCAATAAATTCTACAGGAGCTTCGTCCAAAAACATCTGGGACATTTTTTTGTTTTTGGAGGGAGACTTCGAGGCCGCTGGCGCGCTGGAAACAGTACCTCTATCACCAAAACCAAGGCTGTCATCAAAACCCAGCATCAACTCGTCTTCTTCTACAGCTTCCTCTTCGTCACCCTTTATGGCTTTGGCAATAATATCTTGATGCGGTTTGGCAAAGTCGGTCAACTTGAAAAGAGAAACAACGAAGTCCATTCCCGGCCGCTCTTTGACTTTCTCAACCTTGGCATTGACTTTGAAACTCAATCCACCGGGCAATTGAAAATTCAGCGTCTTCCCTTCTCCGGGGCGGGCTTCTCCAGAAGTCCTCACCACTGCTCTTTTTGCGGGAAAATACTTATCGTTGGCCTTCTGCAACTCCTCAACCGTCTCAAAAACAACGGTAATTTCAGAGGTGTCAGACCATGCCGTTCCGTTCGTAGTCGGGCCCAGGAACTTCATGTTTCCTCTCTCCTATGGCAGGCACCACTTATAGTGCATTTAAAAAATTTTAACATTTGCCCAACCCATATAGCAAGTATTCAAATTCTCATCCGATTATTTAATTTTTATACTTTCTCAAAAACTCTTCTCTGAATTTTGAAGCCAGTATATTTTCGCCCCCTTTATAAGGAAAAGAATTGACGGACAGAGCCACTGCTGTATATTTTCAGACATTAATGTTAAGATATTGGGAACAAGTTCCTCGAAGAAAAGATTTAACATGGTTTATTTGTACCGTTTTTCTATAGTCCTGTTGCTGCTGACCATCACCCTGACACCTGCTTATGCTCAGGAAGTGGATGACTTGCTTGAAAGCGACGAAGACGCGGATCTGTTCGAAGACAACTCGCCGGATGCAGCACCTGATAGCGCCTATAAAGAAATTCCGAACACAATGCTGCTGGACATTCTGCCCATGAACTCCACAGAAGAAGAAGCGCAATGGGTGTATCAGGCAGTTATGGAAGCTCTAAAACAGGCCGAAGACCTTGCCCCTGTGGATGACAACAAAAGCCTGATCGAGACACAAGGTAAACACCCCATAAACAAATGTCGATCAATAGACAATAAACGTTGCATTCGCCAATTGGGTCAGAAGGCAGAAGTCAGGTACCTGGTTTACGGTGAGCTACGCGATATGGACGATGTCTTTTTGATTATCCTGGAATTGATGGATATCGAAGAAGGCAGAGTATTACAGGATGTGCGCACCCAGATCGTAAAGCCGACGACAAAACTCAAAGAACGCAGCGCCGCTGCCGCTTGCAGGTTGACGCGCTTTTACGGGTGCGAAGAAAATGAGCTTCTGGCCTCCGGCTTGATAATAGCTCCTGCACCGACACAGGCCAGCAAAGCGCCTGCTGCCCAAAGCGACGATTCGTATTTCGAGGATGAACCCGGAGCGGAAGAACAAACCACAAAAGACGAACCCAGCGATGACGAACCGGAGCCGGTCGCAGCTATCGTTCCTGAACGAGAAAAACAACCGGAGCCACTGGAGACCCGCGAAGAATCCAAGCCCGGCAACGAAATGGAAATAGCAGGCTGGACTCTGGTGGGAGTTGGCGGAGCCGCTGCCATAAGCAGCATTGCCACCACAGCGATGATGTTCGTCAAATACGACGAATACAACTCGATCAAGGCAACCGAACCCAACGCCCAAAAAAAATCCCGCGACAAAAAAGAAGAAATCAAGACGCTGTACTGGACTTCCATAGGACTTGGCGCAGGAGCTATTGTAAGCGGCGGGCTGGCCACATTGTTTTTGTTGCTTGATGAAAGCGATAGCGAAGGCTCGGCAGGCGACGACTTGACGCCGCTCTGGTCTGCCGCTCCAATGTATTCGCCCGAAGGTTCAGGCGTTTTATTGAACTGCAATTTCTAGCGAACGGATGTAAGCTGCCATGCTTTCGATATTTTCGACAAAAAAGCTTTTACCGATAATCATTGCAACACTGACGATTTTCGCTCTCCAGGGCTGCATAAAATTCGACAACGAAGCCGAACACGCCGACGACCTTAATATCGGTGGCGAAGGCGGAACATCGGGTAATGTCATCGACGTTACCGTAAGCGGCATAGACCCCAAAGCGAGCATCATAGCTGTCGATATTATCTGGTACGAAGGCGGCAGCCAGGGCGACAATGTCTATTCACGCATCGCCGAAGCCAGTCAGACCGGAGTAATCAAAGTAGCCTTCGACGGCTTGCCGGCAGGTTCTGGATACGCACAGGCATCTTCTTATGTAGGCAGCGTTCTGTGGCAGAAGAAAGTCAGCAGTTTGAGAATAGAACTCGGCGAAAACGATCAACCTGCCGAAGTGCAGGTAATAATGACCGATCCCGATGGCGATGTGGATTTGGACTTTGAATTCATTGTTGAAGACTACCCGGAGATGGACCCGGAAAAGGAGTTGGAAACTGAAGAAGAGATAGCCGAAATTGAAACCGAAGAGCAGGAAACGGAAGTCAGCGAAGACGGCGACGAAATCGAAAGGCCGGTAATCTACGTGCCTTACGCCGAAGCGGGAATGATTCCCGATGGCACCATCAACACCGACACCGAATGGGCGCTGGCGACTACTTTTGAAATCGAAACCTACCACGAATGGAACTCCACTGTGTATGTCATGCACGACACACGCTATCTGTATCTGGCATACTATATCTACAATGTCTCGTCCGGGGACGAAGGCGACGACAGAGCCAGGGCATATTTCGATCTCGACCCCGAAATCGAAGGCAATTCCTTCTCTCTCTTCATAACCAAAAAGAATGCCAGCAAGGGCTGTGATCCTATCAACATGACATCCTGCCTCGAACTTCCCAACGGCAGCCCCGAATGGTTTGCTAAGTCTTCCCTGCTGCCAGACGGCTATCAGGTCGAAATGATGGTGGCTTTTGAAGATCTCGGACTGGAAGAAGACGTACCCAACCGCATAGGCTTTGCCGCAGCCAGTCAGGATAACGGCTACGTGCATATCTGGCCGGGCAGCGCCTCCAATACGGCCCCGAACACATGGGGCTATCTGGACAGTCTCGACGACTGGGGCGAGCATGAATACATCGACG
>CAYTHG010000205.1:6865-7288 GCA_964437525.1 uncultured Myxococcales bacterium
ATCGACGGCGATGAAGAACAGGATGCCGATCCCGATACGGCAGATGAAGATACCGACCCGGATGAAGACATCGTAGACGGCGACACGGCAGATGGAGATCTGTCTGACGGTGACGAAGACGACGATCCCGATGTGGAACCGGATATCGACACCGAAGAAGACAGCGGACAGATAAGCTGCACTGCTTTCGATACCGTTTGCCACTGGTTCGAGGATGGCAGCGTAGAATCACGCACCTGCAATTCTTCGGGAGACGGCTGGAGCGCAACCGAGTCCTGCAACGACGACAATGAATGCACCGACGACAGTTGCACAAACGGCTTGGGCTGTCAGTATCCCGTCCTCAATTACATGCTATGCAACGACGACAACCCCTGCACCTACGACGATTACTGCTGGGAAGGCGAATGCGACGGCTACGAC
>CAYTHG010000206.1:0-7272 GCA_964437525.1 uncultured Myxococcales bacterium
CGAATCATGCGGAATCTCAAGTCTTCTTTAATGTCAAAAATGATTGAGGAATTAGTTGTTATAATGTCAACCCCATGCGTTTTTAATAAATGTTGAATATTAGAAAAATATTTTTTGTAAAAGTGAGTCTTCTTTGTTGCTTCAAAGCTATTACCCGCACCATCTATACCACTACCTGGGAAACGGTAGGTCTGTCCGCAAAGTTCTAGGGCTGTAGAAACGTTTTTATTCCATAAATTCAACATTTGTTCATCCGTTAGATTGTCTGCAGTAATTCCATTTAGCTTAAATTTGCTTAAAGCGTTAGGCCACTCTTTGCATAGTGTTTCAAGGCGTTCTTTTTTGATCCATTTATTATGAGAATCAATTTCAATCATATAGAAGTTTTTGTAATCCAAAAATGCAAATAATAACTGTTCTGTACCTGCATAAAAGCCTTTGTTTCTTCCTGTCTCAAGGGGGGTATTGGAAAGATGGAAATGATATATACCCCAGTATGTATGTAATTTGTCGTCTTGGGAAGAGCAATTTAGCAAGTGTCTGCTCAAGTGAGGATTTAAATTCTCCCCCTTTTCTGCTTTTTGCTTTATGTCTTCAATAATTGATGTGTATTGGCCGTTGTTTTTTTGATATTCAATGATAGATTGAGATTTATGGACTTTTCGTGGTGAGCGGCTAATTTCTTTTTCGAGAGCAGTAAAGTATTTCAAGGGTATATCGTTGTCTTTAATTTCATCTATTTTGTATCCCATTCTCTTTAGTAGGTTTCGCAGAATGTTGATCGAATCCTTGTATATTTCAACTTTTATTCGGGAATTATCTGACATCAAAGCCTCCATTTCAGTAACAATAACAGAATAACAAAATTGTTTGTGAGAAGGAACAGAAAGAGTGTTAAATATTGCGCTCTTGACGCCTCCGCCCCGCAAAGGTAAAGTGCGGCTGTATCCAAAATTATCCAGCAACAAAGCGGGAGATGCATATGAGCGAAGAAAAAAACACTGCCGCCAATGTCGGCAGGGCTTTTGTTAAAGCCGGGGCTTTTGTGGGTCGCAATGTCATGTCGGCCATCGACAAAGTTGACCTTGACGTGCGGCGGCATCTTCTGCAATTGCCGCTTCTGTCATATTCGCTTTTCGTTTCCAGAAAAAACGATATCGAAGTCGGTATCGACGACGGTTATCCGCCGCTGGTCTTCGTTCACGGTCTGGGTGGAAATCGCGGCAACTTCTTGCCCATGTCTCTGTCTCTGGCCTTGCGAGGCCGCAGGCGCTCCTACAAAGTGCATTTCGAGTCCAATCAAACCACAGAACAGATGGCCGAGAGTCTGGCCGCCTTCATTGAGCAGGTCAAGGAAGTCACCGGGCATTCGCAGGTGGAGATGATCTGCCACAGTCTGGGCGGGATAGTCGGGCGGCTGGCCATACTGGATTATGATCTTGCCGACAGCGTGAAGACTTTCATTTCTCTGGGATCTCCTCATCATGGTGCGATGCTGGCGCGTTTTGGCAATACAGAAAAAATCAACGACCTGCGCCCCGACAGCGAACTTATGAAGCGTATCAACGCCGCGAAATGGCCTGAATCCGTGCGCGGCGTGTGTTTCTGGAGTCGCAACGACGTTATCGTCTGGCCCGAAAACTCAGCCGAGATAGATGGTTGTGAGAGCGTGGACGCAAGCCCGTTCACGCATTACAGCTATCTTGTCGACCCGGTATCCTGGAAAATGGTGGCGAATGTTTTAGAGGAAAATGCAAAAGATGTTTGATGCAAATGAGTACAATGAAGAACGCTTTGTAGAACTTGAAGCAAGCGGCGAAGATTTTGAGCTACGCCAGTTCTACGATTGTGTGTTCGAACGCTGCGATTTTTCGCAGGCCAATCTTTCGGGCTGTCGCTTTGTGGATTGCACTTTTAGCTTTTGCAATCTTGCCAACAGCATTATGAGAGCTACCGCCCTGCGCTCGGTGGTTTTTTCCGAAAGTAAGCTTTTGGGCGTGGATTTCAGTCTTGTGGACCAGGTTATGCTGGAAGTCTCTTTCGACAAATGCGATCTGTCGTACGGCGCTTTTTCAAGACTTGATTTGCGGGCTGTGAAATTGTTGAACTCCAATCTGTTGGAAGCGCAGTTCGAATCCTGCAACATGATTGCCGCTGACTTCTCCGGCTCCACGCTTGAAGGCACTTCGTTTGCGAATTGCGATCTGACCAAGGCTGACTTCTCCGATGCCGAAGGCTACTGTTTCGATCCGCGTTTAAACAAGATCAAGGGCGCCAAGTTCTCACTGCCCGAAGCCGTGACGCTTTTGAAAGCTTTCGATATCGTCTTGAAGATTTAGTTTTCCCCAAAACTGACAAAATCGGCTGTAATGTCCTAAATGGAATGAAGCTACAGTTTCATATTGCATCGCAGGTGCGTTCTGTTGTAAATTGTCATCAACAGATCGTCAGGTCGTTTGGCTGCATACGGTTATAAAATATATATTGATGCCGCCCCCCTGTTTGTTAATCCTTATTTCCACTGGTCAAAATCCGATTCGTGCTTAGCTTAATTCTTAAGGAATTACGTCCTTTTACGTTTTGGGAAAAGACCGACCAATCATGGAGAAAGCCATGTTGAAATTTAAAACGAAATACCCCGGCAGCGGGGAGAGCATAAGCAGTTACAACCCGGCTACGGGTAAGATTATTGGTGAGATCAAAGGCTATACCGTCGAAGATGGGCGTGCCGCTGTAGAGCGTGCGAAACTGGCCCAGAAGAAGTGGGAGGCGCTTGGTCTTGATGGACGAATTGATGTATTGAGGCGTTTTCAGCAGGTCCTGATGGACAAGGCCGATGAAGTCTGCAAATTGATCGCTATGGAAAACGGCAAGCCTCTGCAGGAAGCCATGGAAACCGAAGTCCTGCCCATCATCGACTTGCTGGGGTATTTTTTGAAGCGTGCGCCGAAGATTCTGGGAGACAGAAAAATCTCCATGCATCTTCTCAAATACCGCCGAAGCTATATCAATTATCGTCCGCGCGGCGTGATGCTGGTTATCTCGCCCTGGAATTTCCCATTCACCATTCCGGTAGGCGAAACTATCATGGGGCTTTTGGCGGGTAACGTTGTGATTCAAAAACCGGCCAGCCTGACGCCTTTGATTGCATTGAAGACCAGAGAGCTTTTCGATGAAGCCGGGCTCGATCCGGACGTGTTTCAGGTTGCACCTGCGCCGGGGGCTATTGCATCCGAAATGATTTCTATGGGTGTCGATTACGTCAATTTCACAGGATCGACTTCGGTAGGTCTGCGCGTCTCTGAATTGTGCGGAAAGCTTTTGATTCCCTGCAGTATGGAGCTTGGAGGCAAAGATCCGCTGATCGTTCGTAAAGACGCCGATCTGGATCTGGCGGCAGGCGCTATTGTCTGGGGGGCATATGCCAACTCAGGGCAAATCTGCGCCGCAGTCGAGCGTGTTTATGCCCACGAAGATATCTATGACAGATTGGTCGAGTTGGTTGTCGAACGAGTGAAAAAACTGCGCGTCGGCGATCCTCTGGCGGCAGAAGTGGACATGGGGCCGATGGTCGATCCGAATCAGTTGGCCATAGTCGAACAGCAGGCAAAAGATGCTGTTTCCAAGGGGGCCAAGTGTTTGACAGGCGGCAAGCGCATAGAGGGGGCAGGGCAGTTCTTCGAACCGACGGTATTTGTAAATGTGGATGAGAGTATGGATGTGGTTTCCGAAGAAACTTTCGGTCCGCTTTTGCCCATTATCAAGGTAAGTTCGGATGAAGAGGCCATAGCCCGCGCAAACGATTCCATATATGGCCTGAACGCCTATATTTTCAGCGGAGACAGGCAGGAAGCGCGCAATATGGCCGAAAAACTGGAGTCGGGTTCGGTGGTCATAAACGATGTGCTTATCAACCACGGTTTGCCGGAAACTCCCTGGCAAGGCGTAAAAAAGAGCGGCACCGGGCGCGTTCATTCCGACGATGGTCTGCGTGATTTGTGTGTGGCCTACCACATCAACGAAGAATCAAGCATTCCAAGCCTCAAAAACAACCCATTCTGGTATCCATATGGTCCCAAGACATATGGCATTTTGATGTCGCTTGCAAAAACGCTCTACGGTAACGGCTTGCGTAAAAAACTGTCGGGCTTGAAAGCTCTGGTGGCAGGGATTTTCGGGCTGGGCAGATTGTAGAATCCGCGATTCAACTTCGCTTGTTAGTTTTCCAGTCTTTGTGATAGGTTAACGCAGTCGGAAGTAAGCTCTCGATAAGTTCAGATAGCTTGTCATCCTGAGCATAGCGAAGGATCTCCAAGTTGATGAAGATACAAGATTCTTCACTTCGTTCAGAATGACGGCTCATGAATTTTCCAGGACTTATTGAGAAGTTACAGTTAAAATCGATTGCGGGAAGACAATGGGAATAGACCAGACATACAAAAATATTCAAAGACTCAGGCAGATAGCCACCGTCTTCGGGGCGCATGGGTTTTCTCAGGTTTTGGAGCAGATCGGTTTGTCCAAGCTTGTAAGCTGGGACAAAAAATCGGTGGCCGACGAGAAGCTCTCGGTGGCGATTCGCCTGCGCATGGCTCTCGATGAACTTGGTCCGACTTTTATCAAGCTGGGGCAGACGCTTTCGCTTCGAGCAGATATCCTGCCGCCTGATTTTATCGTGGAATTAAAGAAGCTTCAGGACGACGCCAGCCCGTTCTCAGTGGAAGAAGTTGTCGAGCAGATAGAAAAAGAACTCGGGGCTAAACTGTCGGACGTTTGCGATAAATTCGAGGATATCCCCGTTGGCGCGGCTTCGCTGGCGCAGGTTCATCGAGCGAAACTCAAGACCGGCGAAGACGTGGTTTTCAAGGTTCGCAGGCCCGGTATAAAAAAACTTATCGACACTGATTTGTCTATCCTATACACACTGGCTCGCATGATGGAGCGCTACATTCCCGTTGCTGCGGTAGTCAATCCGCTTGAGGTGGTGGACGAGTTTTCGCGCACCTTGCGTCAGGAATTGGATTTTGCAAACGAGGCCGGCAATATCGAGCGCTTCAGTCAGAATTTCGAGTCCGAAGAAAAAGTGCATTTCCCTAAGGTCTTTTGGGAGTTCACCGGCAGGCGCATCCTTACCATGTCCTATGTGGACGGTATAAAACTAAGCGATCTAAACGCTCTGGATGAAGCCAGCCTGGACAAAAAAACCATTGCTCTTTTGGGAGCGCGGGCTTTTATGAAAATGGTTTTCATCGATGGATTTTTCCACGGTGATATTCACGGTGGCAACGTGTTTGCCGTCGATGGCGATTCCATCGGTATTATTGATTGCGGTGTCTCAGGGCACATGGACCCACGTCTGGTGGCGGAAGTCGCCTCGCTCTTCACTTCGCTTATTGCCCGCGATTTCGAGTCGGTGGCGAGAATCTACATAGATTTGGGAGGCTCCAGCGCCAGAGTTGACGAGCGTGCCTTCGCCTCGGATCTGCGGCGTGTGATAGAGCCTTTGATGGGACGCTCCCTAAAAGATATTCAGACCGGGCCGTTGTTTGTGGAGCTTGCGCAACTGGCGCTCAAGCACCGTGTCAAGGTGCCGCGAGATGTTCTGCTTCTGGCGCGCTCTATCACCTCAATGGAAGGCTTGGGCAGGCAGCTTGATCCCGAGTTCGATGCAATGGCGGTTGCCAGCGAGTTTGCCAAGATCGTTATCGCCGAGCGCTACAGGCCGGAGCAGATAGTTACAGAGTTGTTGAAGTTGGGGCACGATATCAGCACTTTGGGAAAGAACGCCCCCAAGCAGTTGCAGGGTTTTATGAGGCGTTTGGAGCGTGACGAGTTGGCGACGGACATTCGTGTCCGCGACCGCCGAACCTGGAAGCTTTTCGAGCGTCTGGGCACTCGTGTGGCTTTGGCCGTTATGTTTTCCGGTGGCTTGATTTCCATAGCTGTGGATTCTTCTTCCGAGATCGGATTTGCCGGAGTGTTCGGTTACTTTGTCACTTTTGCCAGTCTTTTGGGATTGGGCGTTTCGTTTATCAGGGATGGAGACCGTTTGTAAATGTCTGAAACAAAATCGAATTTGGCTCCTTACGCCGTTGCTCTTGCCAGTGGAAGACTCCACAATGAATCCGAAGATATCCATCGCAACGCTTTTCAGCGCGATGTCGGGCGCATAATTCATTCCAAGGCGTTCAGGAGATTGGCGTTCAAGACTCAGGTGCTCTCGCCCATAGAAGGCGATCACTACCGCAGCCGCCTTTCGCATACGCTTGAATGCTCGCAAATGGCGCGGGCCATAGCGCGCGGACTGAAGCTCAACGAAACTTTGACAGAAGCCATAGCACTAGCCCACGATCTCGGTCATCCGCCTTTCGGTCATGCCGGGGAGGGTGTGCTTGATAAGCTCATGGAACGCTTCGGCGGTTTCGATCACAACCTGCAAAACATTCGGATAGTCGCGGTGCTTGAGGAAAAATCGGCCTTTTATCCCGGCTTGAATCTTACTTATGAAACCTTGGCCGGAATCGCAAAATCCAAAAGAGCCAAGGCGTTTTTGAGCGAAAACTTCGAATTGAGTCAGGAAGAAATTCCTGTTTCCTGCGAAGCCTGGGTAGCCGACCTTTCCGATGAACTGGCCTACACCACCCACGATTTCGACGATTTTGTGCGCTACTTCGATTATGGAACAGATGAAATAAAGGCATTGAATCTTGAGCTGGTTTTGGATAATATGCCGTGCGGTGTCGAGAATGGTAAGATTGCCCATCAGATGTGCGTGCGCAACATGGTCAATCAGCTTGTGACCGACGTAATTGAATGCAGCACCGAGAGAATAAAGGCGCTCAATGACGAGCAGAAGTCCGATATCGGGCTTGTCAAAAAATGCATAGACCTCTCGGACGAGAAAAAAGCCAAACTGCGGCAGCTTGAAAAATATCTGTATGAGAGTATGTACCGCAATGTCGATGTAAAAACTGAAAGTCGGCACGGTTCCGAGGCTATAGAAGAGCTGTTCGGCAGGTTGGAGAGAGAATGGGAGCTTGATGAAAATGACAACGAAGGCTATTTAAGGCTTTGTGATTATATCGCCGGTATGACTGATCGGTATCTTTTTCAGTCTCTGGATATAAATATCGAGGAATCAGCAAACTAGATATTCAATGAATTAAAGCTATGAACAAAAAATACAATCTGATTAGGGCGGAGTTTGTTCTTCCGCTGACAAAAAAAAATCCCGATGAAAGAATAAACGACGGCTACCTGCTTTGGTCTAAT
>CAYTHG010000207.1:0-3092 GCA_964437525.1 uncultured Myxococcales bacterium
GCAAGGCGCCAGCCGAAGCATGAGAGGTTCAGGCGGCGCATCGGGAAGTCATGTGACCTCAGTAACCGTCATGCTGGTTTCTCCCGACTTCAGGGATTTCAGTTCAAGTCAGTTCGCACAGGTATGGAGAGAGGAATTCGGAGACACCAGCATGTTGGACAGCATAGTCTTCAGTTCCACCATGCACGGAACAAGAAAATCCATAGATTTTCAGGTCTCGCACATGGACAACGAAATCCTTCAGCAGAGCGCTAAGAAAATCGGCGAATACCTTGAGACATTCGAGGGCGTGACAGATGTAGACAACGGAATCGAGCTTGGAAAAACCCAATGGAATTTCAAACTTAAACCCGAAGGAGCTAACGCAGGATTGACAGTCCAGAGCCTTGCAAGCCAGGTACGTGGGGCTTTCTACGGTGCCGATGCCTTCAGACAACAGCGCGGCAGGAATGAAATCAAAATCAAAGTAAGACTGACAAAACAAGAGCGAGAGAGCCTCGAAACCATAGAGAACATGATGATACGCACTCCGAACGGGGGCGACATGCCGCTGTTCCAAGCTGCCTATGTAGACTACGGGCGCGCTTACACTTCGATTCAAAGAAAAGACGCCCGCCGCAGTTTGCAGATTCAAGCTGGTGTAACAGACGGCGTAGCCAACGCCCAGGAAGTGACCGGCACCTTGTTCACCGAATATCTCCCCAAGCTTATCGCTGAAACTCCCGGCTTAAGCTACTCCCTGCGCGGCAGACAGGAAGACATGAAGGATTTCGGCCAGTTCATGTTACTAGGCTTCTCCCTTGCGCTTATGGCAATGTTCGGATTGATTGCCATTCCATTGAGGTCTTATCTGCAACCGGCTTTCGTTGTAATGGCGGCAATTCCCTTCGGCGTGGCTGGCTCGATAATCGGACACCTTGTGATGGGCATGGATCTCAGCATGTTCAGCGTAATGGGCATGATGGCACTGGCCGGAGTCGTGGTAAACGATTCAATCGTTTTAGTGACAACTGCCAATCAATTCCGTGAACTCGGTCACTCTCCCATAAGCGCAGCCATCGAAGCTTCGACCCGGCGTTTCCGCCCCATATTCCTGACCACCGCAACGACATTCTTCGGTCTGGCTCCGATGATAATGGAAACATCGTTTTCCGCCCGCATGATTATCCCAATGGCAGTCAGCCTTGGATTCGGTATCGTGGTCGCCACCTGCTTTGTACTGTTGCTGGTACCGTCATTGTTCGTAATGGTGGAAAACCTGCGCAACTGGCGCAAGAACGAAGAAGAACCCACTCCCGATTTTGAACCAGAGAAAGTGGGAGAAGTATTATGAAAACTTACTCCATGAAATTGAGATTTGCATACATACTCGCATTGGCAATACTAATGCTGGCACTCCCGGCCTTGGCTGAATCAAGCGGCAAATATCTTGATGATCTTGAACTCCCCCAAATCACACCGGGAAAAAGCATCAGCCTGCAAGAAGCTCTCAGATTGGCAGATAGCCGCAACCTGACACTGGCGGAAATTAAAACCGGCATAATGCAATCGCAGGAGTTGCTCAGAAGCTCGTGGGGTACGCTTTTGCCGGACGTGTACGGCGGCATCAACTACACATACAACGACCATGAAGACACAAGCAATGTCGGCGGGCAAAGCATCATCAGCCGCAAGCAACAGGATCTGGACGCACAGTTGAGCGTCAGCCTGCCGCTGATAAACGCCCGCCAGTGGTTGAACATTTCTTCTTCTAAGGCAAACCTCGAAGTATCGAGACTGAATTTCGAGGAAGCACGCCAGATGCTGCTTTATTCGGTCGCGCAAGCTTACTATCAGGCATTGACGGCAAATTCTCTCATCGAAGTATACAAAAACCAGATTGAAGCGACACGCAGACACCTTGCCGTAGCGACAGTCCGCTACAGAAGCGGCGTGGGAAACCGACTTGATGTAACCCGATATCAAAGCGACCTGCTCTCCACAAGAGAAGAACTCATCAAAGCCCATTACGCTTTCGATAACTCCCGCGACGCTCTGGGAACATTGATTCGAGTCAAAGGCTTGCCCACACCGAGCGGCGAAATCAAGATGCCCGCCACATACACAACAAGCAACGACGATCTGCTCGAAAACGCCATGACACAGCGCTTTGACCTGAGAGCTGCAAAAAAGAGCCTGAGCCTTTCGGATAAACAGAGAAAAGAAAGCTACATGCAATTCGTGCCGTCTTTAAATGCCTCCTGGCAACTCTCATACCAGATCAGCGACCCCGCCCAGGATGGCACGGATCGCTCACGCTGGTTCGCAGGGCTGGTCTTGAGCGTTCCCCTGTTCGACTTCAATTTTTATCCGCAGATAGATCAAAGCAAAATATCTAAAAGACAAGCCGAGATATCCTTGCAGCAAACAGAAGACAATGCCCAACTCGAAGTCAGACAGGCAAGGCGCAATTACGAACAGGCTTTGGAGCTGGTGCGTTCCGGGACATCGAAGACTTCAATAGTGGAAGAATCGCTCGAACTGGCAGAGACATACTATAAGCAGGGATCAGGCTCATCACTTGATGTCAGCGATGCCAGAAAGACACTCCAGAACGCGCAGGTAAACCTTGCCATCAAGAAACTCGACGTGCAGTTGTCCTACCTTTATCTGATGCGCGTAACAGGCGAAGACCTGAAAAACACATTTGGCGGAAAATGACTCAGCCCCTGAAACTGTCCTCAAAACTGGCCACAGTTTTGAGGCGTTCTTCGCGACTTTCGTTTCTGTACTCAAGCAAGCTTAAAAGAGAAGAAAGCAGCACCATCATTCCTCCGAACATGAACACCCCGATAACGGAACTGCTATGCAACAGGAGTGCTCCAACCATGGGAGCGAAGAGACGCGTCAGGCCATTCATAAAGATAATGATTCCCATGTAGCGAGTGGTGTCACCGCCTGGCGGAGCGAAATGATTGACCGCCACCTGCCACCAAAGAATCCATGAGCCACCCATGACAACACCACGACTGAGTCGTCCTAAAGCAGGAAGAATGTATACGGCAGGGGCAAAGACGACAGATAGGAAGGGAGTTGCCGCCATTATCAATGGA
>CAYTHG010000207.1:3102-7214 GCA_964437525.1 uncultured Myxococcales bacterium
CGAAACGAATCAGCGTCCATGCTTTCCAACTGCTTACACGATCCACCCAGCGCCCGATAACTCCGGTGGTCAAAAAAGCTATCAAAGAAGGCAGAATATGCGTCAGCATCGACGCGCCCAAGTAACTGTAACTCAGATTTTTCACCAGGAAAACCGGAATGAAGGACGAATAAGTCAAACCGCCGAAGGCATAAATGAAACCTATCCCGAGGTAACGCCTGAAACGCCTGTCTCCGCGAACGATGTTCCATGCCTCGACAAAATGCTTGAACGTGCTCGTGCGGGGAGCTTTTTTCAAGGCTTCCTCGTCCTCGTTAACCTTGATGGTCTTGAAAACCAGGAAAGCAATGGCCGAAAACAAAGCGGCCATAATCATCTGGCCCTTTATCATCAAGCCAGGAGCATCAGCGACTCGATCCAGCAGCATTGTCGATAAAAGACTGGAACCAAGAAAAAACAGGGAATACCACTTGCGGATCTCTCCGGTAGCAGCCCCCCTGTGAGTGGCGGGATAATTGAGCCTGATAACCGCAGTCACAGCCGGGCGGGTAATCACCTCGAACACCATACCTATTCCCAGTATGACGAGAAATATCAACACGTCGTCGGTTAAGGCCATCAGTACAGACGAGCAGGCATAGGCGAAACCGGGTATCATAACAAAAGGCTTTTTGCGACTGATGGCCATCTTGCCGCCCAGATACAGGACGACAAACATACCTATACTCGAAATGCAAAGTCTCAGAGCCATCTGCCAGTCAGGGCTACCCATCCCTTTTAGCGCCATCACGGGAGCATTGGCGAGTATTCCGGCGGCTACTGCATCCAGAAGTGAATAAGCGATATGCCTCTTATAGGTATGCCTGCAATGTTGCGGCAGATCGGGACCGCGCAAAATATTTCCAAAGAGTTTCAAAACTATTTCCAATTTTCCTGTGCCAGAAATTCTTCGTAATAAATAAAATTCGCGCCCATTTCTTTCATGGCGGCCAGAGTTGCACATTCGCTCTCGGGCGTACCCCCGGCGCTTGATATACGCAGGTCTTCAATCAACAGCAAAGGCAATCCGGCTTTCAAGATGCCTTTCACTGCCGAACCCACGCACAGATCAAAACCGTTGCCGAACAGCACCCAAGTATCGACATCCAGCGCTTTCAACAGTTGCACGGCATTACCGTTGTCCTGAAACATGTCGAAGGCACGACAGGAAGCGTTGAGCTTGGGGTCGCCGTAGGCTTTTTTGCGCATGTTGAATATTTCATACTGGTTCAAGTTAGAAAGCCATTCTTCATTTTCCGTTTCCAAGGGAACCACCAGCACGTCTTCAAGACTGTCGTCATCCAACATCTGCCCAGAACAGCAGGTGGTAAAAACCAGGGGATATCCTTTTGATTTTGCCAGAGCATAAAGTTTTTCAAGACGCGGCACGATAGGAGACACGCGCGGCCTATAGCCGAGGCCATTGCCACGCTCATTCAACTCAAGGCAATCCACATCGAAGAATCCATATTTGACAGACATACTAAACCCTTCTTAAAAATGGCCGGTCAGGCTGACACCATAGCTTCTGGGCAAACCCTCGAAAGCCGAGCCTTTTTTGATGCCGTTGAAAACTGCCGTGAAATATTCCTGATCGAGAATATTTTTGACATAAACGGAAGTGCGCAGTTTGCCCTTCCAATCGTAAAACAGCCATGCATCCCACAGCACGTATTCGGGAAGCTCGAAGCTGTTCTGATCGTTGCCGTAGAAACTTGAAACATAGCGGACTTCCGTACCGCCACCCAGACCGAAATCGGCCAGACCTTCGACGCCACCGGTAAAACTGTGATCCGACATGGCGCGAATCTTGTTGCCTTCTATTTCCGGACTTGTATAGAAATCCGTTATTTGAGGGTCGCGCCAGGCATAGCTGGTATAGACGGCCAACTCCTTTATCGGACGTACTTTAATGTCCGTCTCAACACCGCGAATTCTCCAGTTGCCGACATTCTCCTGTAGACTGGTCTCGGAATTCATGGCAACGATATCCTTGCGCTCCAACTGGTAGAAGACAAGCGACGCTTCTATCATGCTGTCCAGAAGGCGGGTCTTGACACCGACATCGAAACTCTCACTGGTTTCAGAATCGACATCGGCGAACTGCGTATTGTTGACAGCTCTGAATATGGGGGCAAATCCCCTGCCCCAGTTTCCGTAGACATTCAGCTTGTAATTGTCCATCTTCAAAACTGCGACGTTTACACCCACGCTGGGACTGAGCGCCCAGTCGTCATGAGTTGCTTCCTCGTCCGTATCCGGATTTTCCTGTGATCTATCGAAGTAATCGAAGCGGAACCCGCCATGCAGATAAACCCTGTCAAAGAATGCGAACTGCTTGCGCAAGAACACTCCGGCGTCATGCTCGTAGGTATCGCGCTGGGACTGGTCGCTCATAACAAAACTGCCGAAACCCGGCTCTTCCATCAGATACCAGTCAATGGGAACACCTTGTTTGTAACCGCCTGTAGCTTCAAATGCTTCTTTTGTGGTGATATCGACTTTCTTCATTACGTAGCTCAGATACTCATAGCTTGCTCCCACATCCACTGAGCCCTTCAGCCAGCTCCAGCCTTCATAGCGCCCGATAAGTTCAAGCTCGGTAAACAAACTGTTCTCTGTGAATTCGCGGTTACTGGCCGAACGCGAGATTGTGCTACCTTCGGAAGGCTGATCGCCCGGGCGTCCTACTTTCCAAAAAGTATCACCATGCCAATATGCAAAGGTCAACTTAGACTGCAACTGCTTGAGCCAGTCGCGCTCGTAGCGAGCCGCCACACGGTATTCAGTCATTGCAAGACTGTTCTGGTCGGGAACTCCAAGATTGGTATCCCGATCGAAGTTCAGCAGTCGCTCTCCGTTTTCATCCACAAATACCGGCGCGACAGCTTCTTCATCCACAGTGAAAAATCCAGCGAGGATAGTAAGCTTATCGTCATCGGACAGGTTGAGATCGACATGCAGGTACGCGTCTCCCTTGACCGTTTCGTTGCTGGGCTGCCAGCCGGTGGCGTAGTTGAAACTTCCCGTCAAAGAATAAGTCGAGAGCTTATTGCCACCGATAGGATTCTTGCCTACAGGACCAGCGGTCTTGACTGAAGCGTGGGCGTTGTTGGATGGGTACTCGTAAGAAGTAGTGAAATCGAAAGTTCGCTCGGGCGAGCCGGGATCTGAAAACAGTTGCAATGCGCCTGCCATGGAGTTACGACCGTAGAGTGCGGACATCGGGCCTTTGACCAATTCCATCTTGTTTATGGAATCGTAAGGCAAAGCTCCCATGTAAGGACCGCCGAAGGACAAACGACGCTGAGGTATACCGTCCAGCATTATCAAGACATTGCCGCCGCTGGTGCTGTTTGAAGTCAGACCTCGAACCTCAATATCGGTAAAAGTCGCCGCCTCCTGCCGGGGGTTCATCTTTACTCCCGATACACCGCTCAATGCATTCAAGGCGCTTTTCGTTCCCGGACGTTTCAACCTGTCCTCGCCGACAACCTGCACATCCGCCGGGACATTCATCCTCTCGGTCTCCACGCGCGTACCTGTAACAACAATCTCACCTATAGAAGACTCACCCTCATCGTCTTTGCTTGCGCCTTTGGAATCCTCTTCTTCGTACTCCACCTGCTCATCAGCACTGCCAATATCAGGTTCAGCTTCGGATTTCTCGGGCTTCTTATCGACTACTTGAGACTCAGAATCGACAGAAGCCGCCTCTGCGATATCACCGCTATCGTCTTTTTCCACAGGTTCTTCCGCGTTGGCCCCGCTGCCTCCCCACAATACCGACGATAAAAATATAAAAACAACCGTCATTAATCTCCGGTGTCGCCCACTGACTTTACTCATCTTATAAACCTCCGCAGAATCACCTATCGATAAAAAGATTGATCCGTTGCGAAAGGAATTTAACCCGAGTAAAAAAACAGATCGAGTTAATGTTTATTAATAAAACAGGAAAGTATTATTTTCTTTTTGATATCAATACGATGGAACAATAAAATATTTCCAAAAAGAACTTTTTGGCAACATCGCAAAACAGCCATAAAAACAAGCTGACAAACCTCTTTGTA
>CAYTHG010000208.1:0-7209 GCA_964437525.1 uncultured Myxococcales bacterium
ATGGGCGGAGCCATCAAAGGCCAGTTGCAGGCGCAGCTTGCACAATTGCAGCCAGTACCGGACGTTCGCGTGCATTTCGACAACCAGATCACCGGCGTCAACCTCGGCTATCTTGTGGAAAAAGACCCCAAGAAAGTCTCGGAGGACACCGAGCTTTCCATGCTGATAGACATGGACTTCGGCTTGCAGGATCGCTATCTGGAAGGTAGCGTGGACATCACCAAGCTGTCGTTGAAGCAGTTGGACAAAATCCTGATTTTCCTCGATCCCGACGGCAAGAACCCCAACGTACAGGACAACCGCGAGCTTATCAACGCATGGTACGTGGACATGATAAACCCGCAGGTCAAACTTGTTTCGATGTGGATCAAGTACGGCAACCTCAACATGGACATCAAAGTGGATGCCGCGCCGGGACTGAGGCAGATCTTGAACAACACGCTTAAAAACAGCAAAATCCGTCGCAACGGCACGGTGCAGATGATACTGAACAATGCCCTCGACGAGATGTTCCCAAGGGACAAGGAAACAGCGGCTTCAGAGCTTGACGAAGAAGCCAAAGAATTCCCGCCGGAAGAAACCGTATCATCTACCGACAACGACACGCTTTAAGGAGGATCGAAATGAAATCTCTGAAAAATAAAAAATTCGCTCTGCTGCTTATATTCATCATGCTTTTGATATCGGGTACAGGCTGCGTCTCTGTAAAACTCGTTACGGTAGACAAAAAAACCCAACTCGAAAACCAGATACTCGGTTCCTTCCAGCAATTGCAAGGCGACCTAGTGCTGGTTTCTTCGGTACGCGGCGAAGGCGAAAGCGACACTGCCATCTCGGATCTCCATAAAGAAGCGCTTAAAGCGGTATTGAACAGACAGTTCAACCACGACGATGTGACGATGTTCAAGGAAGCCGGAGTCTTTGGCGAAAAGAACAACGGCCTTCTGGCCTATTTCAAAACCGAGCGCACCGCAAACGACGCGGAGTTCAAAGAGCTGGCACAGCGCATCCTCAAAGAAGAAAACCGCGACCGCGAGGTCATCATGAAGCGAGTCATCTCCTTAAATGACAAGTTGACCATGAAGGAATATCCGCAAGTAAAAAACATGATGTACATGCTCAGCCTCCAGAACTCCACCGTAGGCCACAAAGTTCAGCTTGAAAACGGCACATGGCAGACCAAGACAGAAGAAACCGCTCCCGTCGAAGAGGAGAAATGAGAATGCCCAAGCATTTCAGACTTCATTTCAAGGCCGCAGGCGGTCTGCTGATATTCGCGCTGCTTTTGACTTTCGCAATTCTTCCCGGCTGCGGAGGACGCGGCTTGAAATCGCTGTTTGTAAAGCCGGAAGTACTTGAAGAATACAAGCCCGTGGTTCCGGACAAAGAACTTGTCGAGCCGCTGATGCTGACCAAGTACACGTCGGACGAGCTGTTCGGCAGAGTATCTCCCGACGGGACTTACCTCGTTTACACCAGCAACCAGAAAGGCAACCTGGATATCTGGCTGAAAGACTTAACGACGGGAATGCCGCAACTCGTAACGACGCACGTTGCAGCCGATACCCAGCCAGCCTTCAGCCCGGACGGGAAAAAGATAGTTTTCGTGTCCATGAGAAACGACGCCAAGGGCGACCTGTATCTTGTTGACACCGGCGACGACAACGCCAAGCGCATCACCGAGCGCGACACAGCCGACGCTTTCCCGACCTTCGACCCGAGCGGACGTTACATTTACTACGCAGCCGGTCCCGAAGGCAAAAGTAGAATTTTCAGATACGACACTAAAAAGAAAAAGAAGATCGTCGTTTCCGGCTGGGGCGCGACACACCCGGCTATCTCTCCTGATGGCACGCTCTTGGCCATGACCCAGATGGATCAAGGCATCGGACGCATCGCCATAAAAAAAACCAGAAGCAAAAAGCTACGCTACATAACGCTACCTGATTTCCACTGCGGTTTCCCGACATTCTCGAAAGACGGCAAGTGGCTGATCTTCTCGCGTTTCTATCATGGTCGCCCGAACTCATCTTTAAAGAACAGCGACGTAGCCTCCCTGTGGCGCATCCCCATAGACAAAGCGCTTGCAAACTCGCCTGAAGAATTAGAGTTCAAGCTTGAGCAACTGACCTCGGGAAAACAAACCCACCTTTTCGCGCAAGCCACCGACGACGGCGTGCTATACACCACGGTGCAGGATAACAACTACGATATATTCCTGATTCCCTTCGACGGCACAGTACCCAAGACCCAAGATGCCGCAGCACAGCTTGCCTTTGCGAAGGGTCTTGAAAACAGGCAGGATGCGCTTTTAGCACTAAGGAGCGCCTGGCGATTCACTGACAGCGAAGAATTCGAGGAAGCCCTGTATTATGGATCGCAACTTCACGCAGAAGAAGGCGAATACCACCAGCAGGACAGGCTCTTGCAGCTTTTGAGCGAAACCGGCAAATCTTCCGGCAACTGGAAAGTCATGGCCGAAGTCGATCACGCCATCCACGAAGCGAAGCTCAAAAAGGCTCTGGAAGTCGAGACGGGCGAACGCCTGACAAACGAAGAAGTAAACCGAGCTTTCGACAATCTCTCCACTATCGAGGCTCGCGGCTGGCAGTCGGAACAAGTCAGCGCTTATATAGAATTGAACAAAGGTGATTTATACACACTGCAAAACGATCCGATAGCAGCCGTCAGAACCTACAACTCGATTTTCGACAAATTCCCCAAGCAACGGGAAATCGGCATTCGCGCCAAGGTCAAGCTGGGAGAAGCCTTGAGCATAATCAACGACCGCGAACAAATGCTGGGCTACTACTTAGGACTCTTCAAGGATTTCCCCGAACACGACAAGTGGCTTAGGAAAACCGTCGCCAATATTCTCGACCTTTACCGCAACAATGAAAATTCTCTGGCCGAAATCGACAAGCTCAGAAACATCGTTGACAACAATCTCGACAAGTCTCTTTTAGTCGCTCTTCTGCAATTGCGCATAGGCAAACTATACGAAGACCAAAGGCAGTATCAGCACGCGCTGGAAGCCATGCAGTTTATTCTCGACAACACCAAAGGCCAGAAGCGTGAAGTCGCCAAAGCCAGCTTGAAGTTGGGCGAATACTCCTTGATAATCTCCGACAGGCTACGCGCCAAAGGACGCTACTCAAAAGCGCTGGACTTCTACACGCGCGCCTTGAGCTATTACAAAGAACTGGCCGACATGTACCCACCGCACCACCAGTACGGCAGGCTGGCCCGCAGCAACTACGTCAGGCTGTCGCTTTTGAAAGCCAAGCAGGAAGAGGAAAAAGGCGAAATTGCTCTTGCTAAAGAGAGCTACAAAAAGGTCATAGAGTTCGACCCGAAGGTCACTCAGGCATGGCGCAAAATAGTATTCTACGGTGTGCAAGCCGGAAACTTCGACAAGCTCGAAAAGCAGTTTGAGAAGCGCATAGACAAAGACTCCGGCGACTTCATCGCTCATTACTGTCTCGGCTATCTCTACCTTTTCAAAAACGAAATGGACAAAGGCGACCTTAAAGACGCCGAAGAAGAATTGCTGCTCGCCGCCGGAATCGATTCTTCAAGCCCCTATGTGCAGTTGAGCCTCGGCTGGATTTACGAAATGCGCGAAAACTATTTCGGCGACATCACCAGCGGCTGGATAGAAGAAGCCACCGACGCTTACGACCGCGCCTACCTTTTAAATGATCGCAACGTCGATTTGCAGACCGAAGCCGATATCCTTTTGAACCTCGGCAATGTCTTCTGCAAGTTCGGCAACCAGTGGACGGACACTTTCGAGAAATACAAGGAACGCGAAAATCTCAACGTCAGCTTCCTTTCTAAAGAACGCAAGGTCATTTATCTGCTCAACTACGGGCGCTCGGCCTTCAATACCGATCAGTACATCAAGGCTTCAGTTATCTTCGAAAAAGCTCTGGATTTAGCCCGCGAATTGAAATTCGACTGGCTGGAAGCGGAACTTATCGCTCGTCTGGCTTTGAACTACCAGCAGCAAGGCGACTACGTAAGCTCCACCGAATATTTCGAAAAATCCATAACGATCTACAAATCGGTCGGACAAAACAACGCCCTGCCCGCCTTGACGCGCTCGATTGCATACAATCATTTTCTTCTGGGACAACCCGAGCTTGCCATCGAAAAGCTGGATGCAAGCCGGAAACTCCTGGCCGAATACGGCAGCAGACCTATACCTGATTTCATCCGCATAGCCACAGGCTCCGGCGGTTCGCTTGCGCCTTACGGCTTCAACGCTCAATCGGAAGAGCGCCTGCAATACGGCCTTAAAAACAATATCTACGAAAAAGCCGAGCAGTTCCGCAAAGCCTATGAAGAACTGGAAGAAGTTTACGACTACACCGACAATTTCCTTGCCGAATCCGGCGGGACCGATGCCGAGCTTTTAAACGAGATAATACTTTTCTCAAACCGCAAGGCCATGCACCACGTTGAAAGCGGCAATTACAAACAAGCTATTGAATCATTCAAGAGCGCATACCTCTATGGTGAAGTCCTGCAAAGCTCGGAATACGACGACGAAAATGAAATCATTCTGACCACCCCCGAAGACGACTTGCCCAACTGGGAATCCGAAGGCAGCAAGGGCAAAATGATGTGGAGCCTTTCGGCTCTGGATTTCGAGACACAGGTACTAAACGCCGTCAACGCCGCCGACATAATTTTGAAGCAAATCTCCGAAGGCAAGTCCTTCGACCAGATGACAGCACTTGAAACCCTGGAACGCTTAGAGCGCATAGAATGGCGCCTGGAACACTACCAGGAAGACGACACCGCTCCCATAATCGACCAGGCGCTTGAATGGCGGCTCTGGAATGCATTGTCCCTGATTTCCCTGCATCAGGCAAAAATGGCGGCCAAAGCAAATATCGGCGTACCATCGCGTAACGTAACTCTAGCCTTCAACAGCTTTATGCTCGAAGCGCAAAGGCTGACAGCGCCGATCCGTTACCTGAAAAAGATTATCGCCGCAACAAGCCCGGAAGTCACCGACAGCGAAGTTCCTCAAGACCTGCCTGTGACTCCATACCAGCAACTCAGAATCCATGTGCAGGCGCTCCTGAATCTCGCCGAAGCCTCTGCATTTCTGGAAACACCTGAAAAGTCAAAAGACGACAATGGCCGCACCATGCGCCTGTTGCTACAGGCCTCGAAAGTCTGCGACGAATTCGAGCTTGGAGAAACCTGCCTTGCAGTAGACATGACCATAGCCGAACGCAAAGGCGACATCGAAACCGCAGGCGCAATCATCGACAGCTATTTAAAAATCCCCGCAGGGACTTTAGGCAAAGAATACCTGAAGCAGGCCACAACCGTCAGGCGAAGACTATTCGAAATGGCAATCGGAATGGCAATCGACAGCTCGGACTTCGAAAAGGTGTGGATGTGGGTCGAGGCGGAGAACCGCCGCATATTGGTGGACGAGCTGGCGCAATCAGGATTTTCAAGTCAATCCGAGGAAGTCAAGCCCATCATCGGGAAATCACGCAACTTTGAAAACAAATGCTTAGAGACAATCAGGTCTCAATCGCCCTGGGATACTCCCGATGTACGAAAGAAAAAGCGCGAGGAAATCGCCAAGCTCAGAAGCGTAGCGGCTCAAGGATACGAATCGCTTGCTAAAATCGCTCCGCGCCTGCATGACCTGCTTGTCATAAAGCCCTTTGATCCCAAGCAAGCAAAAGTTGCCCTAAAAGCAAAACACATTGCCGCAAGTCTGATAGAACAGAACGGCTCAATATACCTTTTAATTCTGGATCCAAGCGGTGCAATCACCGGAGAAAAACTCACGGGCAGCATTGCAAAAGTCCGCAGGGCGTTGAAGCCTTACAAAAACAAAAAAGGCAAAACAGCAAACTTCAATCTGGCCGCATTGCAAAAACACATCGGCAAAGATATTTTCAAACGACTGTCCGGCATCGAACTCGCCTACTTCGACTCCGACAGGATTTCCCGTTATGTTCCCCTTTCGAATCTCGCTTTCAAAAACGGAATGGCAAACCTGAACATCATCGGCATTTCTTCTCTTAAAGGACTTCTGGAATCATTCAACAACCGCAACACCTACAGGCAAAGCGGCCTTGGCACTTCGCTTTCAAAGCACAAAGCGAACACATTGACAGACAACCGCATCGGACAAGTGCTTTCAAAACGCAAGGGCTGGAAAGTCTTGAAGAGCGAAGATACCGATCTTGCAAACGCCCTGCCGAAAATCAAACAGGCCGGGTTGCTCTTCATCAATCAAGCGCTTGTATTCGAGGGACACGGCGCCGCAAACCTATGGCTACGCTTCTCATCTCCGGAAAAAGCTTTTGGACATTATCGCTTTGCAAGCCACCTGGACAGGCGCTGGCACTCGAACACATCGATCTTTGCGGATGTTCGCTTCACAGGACGAGTACGCGAAGAAAGGCTTATGCTCGAAGCCTTAATGAACGCTTACGGAGTACCGGGCCGTGTTCTTATCAACAGGCAGACCATAAAAGACGACCATATAGCTCAGTATTTGAAGAACTTTGCGACCTTCGTTGAAAAAGAATCCCGTTCCTCCGCCCACAGGAAAACTTTGGACATATTCCAGCGCAACTCCATTTTCATCGGCGATTCCATCCAGCTTCGCGGCTGGGCAGGAATGAACGAGACGGAAACTCTTGAGTTCGCAAAAACACAAATAATGGCTGCCGTCAAAAAAGGCATAGCCTACCAAAAATCCGGGGCTCCCGGTGCGGCTATCGAGCAATACGAGCTTGCAATCGTTTACATGGATTTGACCGGCAATAAAAAGTTTTTGGGCAAGACCCTGCAATTCCTTATTCCTCAATGTCTCAATCCTAAGGTAGCCGACTACAAAAAAGCCATCCGCTACCAGAAGCGCTACCTGGATATGCTCGTGGAGCAGGCAAAGACAAACTCTAAAAAACTGAAAGATGTTTTGAAATCCAGACGCGACCTTGCAAGCTATTACACACGCGACAAAAATTACCCTAAAGCCCTTGAGTACAACCAGCAGAACATAGACCTGCTCGTAAAATACAAGCGCCGCAATCTGGCTTTCGATGATTACTCACAACGCGGCAAAATCTACGAGTTCTCAGGCGATGCCAAAAATTCGCTCGAAAACTACGAAACCGCTTATGGAATAGCCAAAGCTATCAACAAGCCCGATCTCGAAGCTTC
>CAYTHG010000209.1:0-7182 GCA_964437525.1 uncultured Myxococcales bacterium
GGCAACAATATTCTAGACATCGCTTCGATTTTGTCATTCCCGCGTAGGTGAGAATCCAGTGTGATCTGGCCCCCCGCCTGCGCGAGGGTGACAACATGAAAGGCTCCTTTATAATTGCCGGGTTAATAATTTGCCCAAAGACAATAAACCCGTGGGGCAGCTAGCGGAAGTTGTCCTCCAACAGAAAACAATCCCGTAGCGGCGGTGCGTAAGCCCGCCGTTTTGATCTTTATAGATAATTTCACGGCTGGCTTGTGCCTCGCCGCGACGTTGCGCCCTTTGAATAATATTTGATTCGATTACATAAAAAAACGGCGCGCGGCTGAAAGCCGCGCGCCGTTCGTCTATCAGAGTATCGATATCAATCAGTAATTGAAGCTCAACTCTTCGCCTTGCGGCATGGGTTCCTCCGTCGGTGGCGGAAGCTGTTCTTCGTCTTCGTTGCTGTCAGTATCCTGCTGCGGCTGTTCTTTTTTGTCCCGGAAGAATGGGTCGAACTTATAGCCGATGGATACCGTCAGGTCGTGGGTGTAGAAATTGTATTTGCCGGGCAGCGGGTTGCCTTCGACATTCATCGTGTTACGCGGCAGCAGGTAAACCAGCATGTAGGCGATATCGGCATGGAAGCCGTACCACTCGGTCCCGAAACCTATGCAGGAGTTGATGCGGTGGCCATCAGGCAGCATGGGATCTAGATATTTCTCGTCGGTTACGTCGCCATCCAGCATGATTCCGGCGCGCAGTGCGAAATGCTCGATAAACCACCACTCGGCACCTAAGCGGACCTGGATGAAGTCGCGGTAGTTTTTGATCTCTTCCTGGGATTTCACGTCGTTGGCAGGATTGGCGTCCTGTTTGAGTCCCTGATCGAAATCGAATTTGAGCTTGTCGTAGGAAGACCACATGGTTCCCCAGATATCCAGTTCGATGGAGAATTCCTCGACCGGCCAGAAGCGTACACCGAAGTTGACCAGATGTGGCAAGGTGATGCTGGCTTTGAATTTCTGATCCGGGAACATGGCGGCCAAAGGCGGTGCCACATCGAAATCGGCTTTGCCATTCTCAAGATCCATAACAATGGCGGAACGGTAACTGGCTCCCATGCGGACCCACTTGGCGGGCTGATACATGAGGCCTAGATTGCCACCGAAGCCCCAAGCGTCACCTAAAAGATTGATCTGGTTGTCTACGGAATCGAAGCCGTATACATCGCGACCGGTGGTAAAACCGCGCTTGACAGAAACCTGGCCGTACTTTGCATCGAAACCGACGGCTACGGCAAAGCCTTTGAATGGGCCGAAGGAAATATTCGGATTGATAGTGACGGATGTCAGACCGGACTCGCGCGTGATGTGGTCTCCGTACCAGCCTTTCGGCCATTTCATTGCAAGGCCGAAGTCTATGAACTCAGCTATGCCGACCGCCAGCCAGTCGTTGACTTTCCACGATGCGAAAAAGTGCGGAGTTACAATTGGGTCAGCCTTGACATTGGTTCTGTTGCCCTGCGGATCTTCAAAATATCCGGCAGGGAAGTAAGTCGTGGCGACGATTTCAAAGTGAAGATCTTCCAAGAAAGACAAGTTGGCGGCATTTTGGAACATGTTGGAAGGCTTGGCTCCGGCAGCGATGACCGCTCCGCCCTGGGCCATGCCGTCGCCCGACATTTCCTGAATAAAGAATGCGTTAGCAAAAGCGCTTTGCGGTGCCAGAAACAAAAGGGCGATTACCAGGAAGAATAAGTGCTTTTTCATTTTATCCCCCTTTCTATTCGGCTGCGCCGTCAGTGGTTGTGAAGGTCCAGAACATGGCGAGATCCGCCCGTTCCTCTACGAAATTCTGCTCGTCAAGCCAGCTCATGGCGTCTTTGTACTCTAGGCGCAGAAGCTCCAGCATTGAAAGAACCTTGCCAACGTCGCCTGCTGCTCCTTCGAGCGTGTTGCCGTTGACGATTGAATCTATGCGGCTATCCAGGTAGGGCGACTGCCACATGCCTTTGTCGTCTACTATAGGTTCAGTGACCCGCGTCAGGCCAAAGAACACCTGGTCGGCGGCGGCTCTGCCGTTTTTGCCGATAACGCCGTTTGACATGGCAACCATGTACTTAGTGTCTTCTTCAAGCGCGCTTTCAGGCGTGATGGTAATGGAGGCGTCTTCTTCGCCGTTTGTCAGCTTTATGCCTGCGGCGATTTCCGTGTATGCGCCGTCGTCCATTTTGTAGAGCTTCAGATTTTCGCTTATTACGCTATCTGCATCCAGAGGTTGCGAAACCTTGAATTTGATCTTGGAATCCGTAGCGGCTTCTGCTTTGACAAGCGAGAGGTTGCCGTCGGCATCGAACATGGGCATATCTGCCGGTTCGGGCAGCATCGGCACAAACAGGTCGCTGCCTGTTGTGGCCTGTACCACGGCATTGACCGCGCTGAAGAACTCACTGTAGGGATTTGACATGATGGTAAAGCTGGTCGAGGTAATGACCTCGCCGCGACTGCGGGTCTCTCCTGCCAAGGTTTCCCAAACCTTCAAACCGTAGTCGGTTATCTGGCGAGCGCCTTCAAGTTCCCAGACCGCTTCTTCTCCGCTTAAGAGATTGTTGCGGAGGGTTCCGTCCGGATGGACGTAAGGCAGTGCCGAAGAGAACATCATATAAAAGGAATCAGGCGCGAAGGGGTTGCCCTGCGGGTCTTTGATTCCGTTTTCGGTTATGCCGGTGACAACTATAAGGTAGGTGTGTCCCTGCTGGAAATCTTTCAGTGCCTTGTCGCGTACCGAGAGCATGTAAGGCATTGCGCTTGACTCGCGGGCGTTGAAGAGCATGGCGTAGTTGTTGACCGTGACGGGATTTTCGGGATCGGTGATATCCAGGAAGAAGAAGTTTGCTTCCTCTGCCGTCCAGCCTACGGTTTCATCACTGGAGTTTGTTTTGGGGCCAACCACCGCGCCCGCTTCGTCCACTTCCGGGTCGTAGATTTTGACCGTTTCCAGATCAATCTCGCGCGAGAAGGGAAATTCCGGAACGATGTTGGC
This sequence comes from uncultured Myxococcales bacterium, assembly GCA_964437525.1. Classification (GTDB taxonomy): domain Bacteria; phylum Myxococcota_A; class SURF-8; order SURF-8; family SURF-8; genus JAKQSH01. The sequence goes on from CAYTHG010000209.1 coordinate 3,025, forward strand.
CACGAAGCCATCGAGCTTGTTCATACCGCTTAAAAGCTCAAGGGTCAATGGCGAATCCGCCTCGCCTGCGGGATAGCCTTTATTGGCGCGGACTTCCAGCGCCGCCTCGTCGGTCAGGGGCAGCCCCATATATACCGGCATGGTCTCGGGCACTGGTGCGCCGGGGATATTGACCTGAACCACTTCGGCCTGAGCGACTGGGTTTAGAAAATTATTGGGCAAGGGCAAGACTCCCCAGTCCGGGTTGAAAATTGATACTGGCTGGCTTTCATAACTGAAGTCCACCGGGTCTTCCTGCTGAATGCTTTCGCAGGCCGTGCTTCCCAGTGCAAACACAAGCAGGGAAACAAGCAGCCAGATCGGTAAGGGTCTACGCATAATATTCCTCTTTCCGCTCAGGGTAATAGATTTTCCAATGGAGCCGCATATTCCTACGGCATCCTCAAATTCTCTCATTGAGTTGCTTCTAATAAAATTCTAGCAATCGAAGCTATTCTAGCCTGTCCTGCCGGCTTTTAAAAAATATTTGTGGATTTTTAGCGGGATTATTTTGAAAGAGACGGGGATTTTGTGAGATTTGAAGAAGGTTTTTGTTGGAGCAGGCTGGTAAGCCATGTTCCGACAGGAAGGGAAGATCCTGCAAACCCGGAAAATCTCTCCCGTAGGTCGGATGAATTTTTCATCCGACATTTCCTTCTCGGGCAGATGTCGCGGGTGGGTGGGTGGGAATTGGCGCGGGATTTGCCCGCAGGTGCAAATGCCGTGTCGATTGGGAACCCGCGACACTTGAAAGCTTGGCAACGGACCCTTCAAAAAAATTTGCGGTAACAAAAAACGTGTAAACTCCCGTAGGTCGGGCAAATTTCTTGCCCGACAATTCCTGACTATGCTACTCGTGCAAACTTCCGTAGACCTGCCAATTCATCGCCCGACAAAACCTCAATCTATAGCCAGGCGATTTCGTAAAGCGAGTTATAGCTGTTATCAAGCGCGCTGTCATCATCCCAGTCCCAATCGCTGATAACTTGCTGCTTCCAGCTTTCCAACTCATCGGCCTCAATGATTTCGGCCAGATCTCCGTTCAATTGCGACAGCTTGTCTTCGGGCAATGCTGCCAGGGCTTCAAGCAGTGGATCTTTAGCGCCACCGTTTTCCGTTGCAACGCTATTGCTATTTTGGTTATTGTCTGTTTCCGTTCCGCTTTGGGGCAGGTAAATGGCTAAAAACAATACCGCCGCCATCGCGAAAGCCGGGACAAACAGCTTGAACGAGAAAATATTTTTCAAGGAAAATGACCTGTCGGCCTTGGGCAGCGCATCGAATATGCTCTGCTCCATCGCTTCCATCTTTGCTGTGGAAGGACTTTCGGGCGCGCTTAGCTCGAAAAGTTTTTCAAGCTTTTCATCAAGCGACTTTTCCTTTTTTTCTATCCTGCTCTTTTCCATTTTCATTCTCCAAAGCTTTGAGAAGCTTTTCCCGGGCGCGGTGTATCGAAACCCTGACTGCTCCCTCGCTTTTGCCGACCACTTCAGCTATCTGGCGCGAGGACATACCTTCTTCGGCTTTCAATTCCAGTATCAATTGCTCTTGAGCGTTGAGTCTTTCAAAGTGCCTTGCAAAGTCGCTCAATATTTCTTTCGAGAGCAATATTGAAAGCGGACTGTCTGTTCCTGCGCGTTCCAACTCGAAATCCAGCCCGGTGATTTCGCGGCCCGAGCGCCTGAGTTTGTCGGTGGCTGTGTTCAAGGCGATTCTGACCAGCCATGACGAAAAAGCCGAGCGTCCCTGAAACTTGTCGATGTTTTCCATGGCCTTTATAAAGGCGTCCTGAACCACGTCCCATGCCAGATCTTCGTTTCTCAAACGGCGCATGACGACCCTGTAGACCATGGGAGAATACTCTTTAAAGAGCTTCCCGAAAGCCTGTCGGTCGCTGCGTGCGTTTTTGAGTATCGATGCATCAATCATGGTTTTAGACCGACAATTCCTTTCACATTAATTAAGACGCGCTGTACGCAAACATGTTACAATAAATTTGTGAAGGAAGACATCGGATTCCCGCATTGTTTTTTACTTGATTTTAGTTCCTACACTTACTATGCTTCTCTTCGCGAAAGCGTAAAAAGTACCCGGTCTTACGCCCGGAGCTAGTGTTTTCGAGGCAATAAATTGGACGTTGAGATAAACTTAAAAAATATAGTCATCTTTATCGGTAATTACGGCAGTGGCAAGACAGAAGTAGCCGTAAACTTCGCAATCAATCAAGCACAACAGGGAAAAACCGTCAGACTGGTCGATTTGGACATAGTCAACCCCTATTTCCGCTCACGCGAATGCCGTAACTTACTGGAATCACAAAATATTAAGGTTGTGTTGCCGGATGAGGGGCTTTTGAACGCCGACCTGCCTGTCGTCTCTCCTGCCGTGCGAGGCTCCATAGAACGCAATGACGGCATCACCATTTTAGATGTCGGCGGTGACAATGTGGGCGCTACGGTTCTGGGAAGTCTTGCCAACTCGATAAAGGCCAGCGACTACGATATGCTGCTGGTGGCAAATGCCAGCAGGCCGTTTACCGACACACCCGAGGGAACCGAGCAGATAGCGCACGAGATCGAAGCTGCGGCTCGTCTGGACCTGACCGGCGTGATAGGTAACACCCACCTTATGGACGACACAATAGTAGACACCATATACGATGGTTTCAAGCACGCGGGACAGGTGGCAAAACTGTTGAACCTGCCTCTTTTGTTTGTGACCAGCGAACAGAGGCTTTTGGAGAAACTTGATCTGGCGCGATTGGATGTACCCGTGCTGCCCATCACGCGCCAGTTGTTGCCGCCCTGGCGGCGCAAGCAGAAACTTGGTCCGGCCAACTTCCGGCGCGAGTAACGCGCAAGATAAAGAAGAAGGCCGACCTTAGTCGAATAAGGAGCGAGGATGCCAAGGATAAGTATTGACAAAGACCGCTGTAAAGGCTGTCAGTTGTGCGTCAACGCCTGCCCGCAGCGAATTTTAGAGATGTCCAAGGAATTGAACACCAAAGGTTATCTTTATGCGATGGTGGTCGATCCGCCACGCTGTATCGGATGCCGCATTTGCGCCATCACCTGCCCGGATGTCGCTATTGAGATAGGAATTAATGGAGTCCAGTACAATCTATTCGAATACTGATTTGCCCATGTTTCCCGCTTTTAAAAGCAGTGGAAACTTGCCTATGTGGAGGCGTAAGTAATGGCCAAGAGACTTATGAAAGGTGCCGAAGCGATCGGAGAAGCCGCCATTTTTGCAGGCGGTAAGAATTACTTCTGCTACCCGATCACTCCTCAGACGGAGGTTGCCGAATACCTGGCCCGCAGACTGCCCGAAGTTGACGGCGTGTTTTTGCAGGCCGAAAGCGAAGTGGCTGCGGCCAATATGCTGTTCGGTGCAGCCGGAGCCGGAGCGAGAGTTTTTACCTCGTCCTCCAGCCCCGGTATCAGTCTGATGGCTGAAGCTATTTCCTATATCACCACTGCCGAGTTACCGGTGGTGTTGATCAACATCATGCGCGCCGGTCCCGGACTCGGCGGTATTCTGCCTGCCCAGGGAGACTACTTCCAGGCGACCAAGGGCGGCGGTCACGGCGACTACAAGCTGGTGGTTCTGGCTCCTTCCACTATTCAGGAAGCTGTCGACATCACCATGCTGGCCTTCGATATGGCCGATAAATATCGTAACCCGGTTATGATAGTCGGTGACGGCCTGATCGGTCAGATGATGGAGCCGGTGGAATTCCCGGAAGACTACGAGCCAAACATTCGCGATAACTCGAGTTGGACCACGACAGGCTGCAAAGACCGCGATCCGCATCTGGTCAAGACTCTCTTCCTCGATCCCAATCTGAACTTCGAGCACAACAAGAAGATGAAGAGAAAGTATGATGAGATCGAGGCCAACGAGATTCGCTATGAGGCCTACAACACGGATGACGAATACGAGATACTGCTCGTCAGTTACGGCACCATGTCCCGTGTCTGCAAAACGTCCATAGAAGATCTCAAAGCCAAAGGTATCAAGGTCGGCCTGATACGTCCGATCACGCTCTTCCCCTTCCCGCTCAAGGTTATCCATGACGCTGCCAACAAAAAGCACGTCAAGCATGTTATCTCGGTCGAG
>CAYTHG010000210.1:0-7158 GCA_964437525.1 uncultured Myxococcales bacterium
CATGAAAGACACAGAAACAAAACTCATAGAAGCCGCTCGCCAGGTGCGGGATAACGCCTATGCTCCATACTCGAACTTTAAAGTTGGGGCAGCGTTGTTATCAGATGACGGCGAAATTTTTGCCGGCTGCAATGTAGAATGCGCCTCCTACGGCGGCACAATTTGCGCTGAGCGCTCGGCTCTTTTACAGGCGGTAGCTAAAGGCAAGCAGGGATTCTCAAAGATAGCAATCTACACCGAGACCGACCACCCGACACCGCCCTGCGGCTTGTGCCTGCAATTGCTGCATGAATTCTCTCCCGAACTGGAGGTACTGATAGTTACCCGTGAAGGAGTCGCCAGCAGGCTTGCACTTCCCGAGTTGCTACCGCACCCTTTCGGCCCGGAATCGTTGAAAAAGAATTGACCTGAATTACCATTAATTTTTTGTCTGTCGAGGAGGACACACGGTGATTGTTCACGAAGAAGTAAAAGTACTGCTCACCGAAGAACAGATCAAAGCCAGAACAAAAGAAATCGCAGATCAAATAACGAAGGACTATAAAGATAAAAGTCCCATATGCATCTGTGTACTCAAGGGAGCCTTTCTGTTTATGGCTGATCTTGTCAGAGAAATCGACCTGCCTTTGCGCACCGACTTCCTGACCGTGTCTTCCTACGGCGATAAAACCAAAAGCTCAGGTATTGTCCGGCTTATCTCGGACCTTTCAAAACCTGTCGAAGGTGAAGACCTCATCATCATCGAGGATATTGTGGATACCGGCAGAACTTTGGATTATCTGCTGCACAACCTTAAGACGAGAAACCCCAATTCCGTCCGCACCTGCTCGTTGCTTCACAAGCCGGAATTGAAAGAAGTCGATGTTCAAATCGATTATTGCGGGTTCACCATCCCTAACCATTTTGTCATCGGTTACGGTCTGGATGCCGCACAGAAATACCGCAATCTGAGCTACATAGGATATTTCCCAAATCCTAAGCCTGAATAACCCTGACATTCCGGCAGCTTACAAAATACATACAAATGATTTCAAAACAAGTTTTGAAACGGCTTGATTTATCCAATCTTGCAATTATAATCACTATCGAACGACAAGTAGGCGACAGAGTTTTGAAATAATCAGCCAATTCAAGCTTTCCATTGGAGGTGTATTGTGCGGAGCAAGACGCGCAGCAAGAAGGACACTAAGTTCATCATTGTAACCGGAGGCGTTCTCTCGGGTTTGGGCAAAGGAATAACCACGGCCTCTATAGGTCGCCTGCTCTCTTCCCGACTCAAGGTAGTCACCATAAAGTGTGACGGCTACCTCAATACCGACCCCGGCACCATGAACCCCATCGAGCATGGAGAGGTTTTCGTACTCGACGATGGCGGCGAATGCGATATGGACTTCGGCCATTACGAGCGCTTCATCGATGTCCACTCTAAATCGGAGTGGAACCTGACAATGGGCAAAATCTACAAGAAAATCCTCGACCGAGAGCGAGACGGAGATTTTCTGGGGCAGACAGTCCAACTTATTCCCCACGTAACCGACGAGATCAAACAAGAATTTTACAGAATCGCCGAAAAAGAACGCGCCGATATCATGCTTATCGAAATCGGTGGAACCATAGGCGATATGGAAAACGAGTTGTTCCTGGAGTCCGTTCGCCAGTTGCGCTATGAAGCCGGCCCGGACAACACCGCGCTGGTGCACCTTTCCTACGTTCCCATTCCATACGGCGTCAACGAGCAAAAATCCAAACCCACCCAGCAATCTGTAAAAAAACTCAACGAGCGCGGATTGTACCCGGACCTGATTATCGGTCGTGGGCCGTTGCGCATAGTCGATAAGATCAAAAAGAAAATCGCGCTGTTCTGCAATGTAGAGCCATCTGCGGTTGTCTCCGCTCCCGATGTTGACAATGTTTATGAAATGCCGCTGATATTCGAGGAAGAAGGCGTTGCCGAGATTCTCCACAAAAAGCTGAACATCTACTCACCGCCCAACCTCAACGAATGGCGACGTTTAGTCGAGAATATGCGCGAAGACGAGAACAAGATTCCGATCAATGTGGCCATCTGCGGAAAATACACCGACCTGCACGACTCTTATGCATCCATATTGGAGGCATTGACTCACTGCAAAGCCCATGTAGATGTTGACATAGAAACCTCTTGGGTCGAGACAACCGAGATCGAAAACAAGAAGCGCTCCATAGCCGATTCCATGAAGGGCGTCGATGCCGTCATCGTCCCCGGTGGATTCGGAACCAGAGGCATAGAAGGCAAAATCGACGTTATCCAGTACTGCCGCGAAAACAAAATTCCCTTCCTGGGAATCTGCTACGGAATGCAGTTGGCGGTAATCGAATACGCCCGCAACGTCTGCGGCATCAAAGACGCTCATTCAGCCGAAATCGAAGCCGATGGCCAATGCGTGGGCACACCTATTGTTTGCTACCTGCCCGACCAGATCAAGGTCACCCGCAAAGGCGGCACAATGCGCCTGGGCGGTCACGATATCGCCATAAAAGAAGGTACCAAAGCCTTTGAATACTACGGCGGCGACAAGGTCAGAAGGCGTTTCCGCCATCGCTATGAAATCAACCCTGAATACATTGACGTATTGGAAGACAAAGGGATGGTATTCTCAGGTTATGCTCCCAATTCCAATATCATGCAGATTATGGAATTGAAAGGCCATCCCTTTATGATGGGTTCGCAATTCCATCCAGAGTTGCACAGCAAACTTGAGAAGCCGGAAGAGTTGTTCTACCACCTGATAAAAGCAGCCCGCGAACACAAGCTCAAATAGAGATCTTGCCAAGCGACAAAAGCTGGTCAATAATGGTGTGATGAAAACGCAAATAGCTGTGTCCATATGTTTAAAGCTTTTAAGGAAGATTCGATATGGAAAGGCTTGATCTAAAAGTCGGTTTCGATTGCAACAATAAATGCCATTTCTGCGTTCAAGGCAAGAAGAGGTATAAGTACCCGCCCAAGTCTCTTGAAGAACTCAAGAACATACTTGAGGAAAACCGCAAAAATATAGACAGCGTGGTTTTCACCGGCGGCGAACCCACCATGCACAAAAACTTCCTCGATCTGGTACGCATTGCCAAAGATCTCGATTATAAAAAGATCCAGATCCAGACCAACGGGCGCATGTTCTCCAGTATGAAGTTTTCAGAGGCAGTCGCAGAAGCGGGAGCAAACGAATTCTCACCAGGAATACACGGCCCCACGCCCGAGATACACGACTGGCTGACCCAGGCACCCGGAGCTTTCAAGCAGGCCATACGCGGAGTTCAGAACATGAAAAAACTCGGCGTGCCGGTGGTTGTCAATTCCGTATTGGTACGCCCCAACTACAGACACCTGCCACAGACTGCCCGGCTGATGGTCGCCTTGGGTGTCGCCCAATTTCAGTTCGCTTTCGTCCACGCTCTGGGAACAGCCGCCGAGCAGTTCCAGGCCATGGTGCCACGCAAGTCTTTGTGTGAGCCATACGTCAAGCGCGGCATAGATATAGGCATACACGGCGGCGTGAATGTCATGACCGAAGCAATTCCATATTGCTTTATGGAAGGCTACGAGCAGTTCGTGGCCGAGCGGATAATTCCCCGAACCCGCATCATCGATGCCGCCGTGGTTGTAGAGGACTACACCGACTACCGCTGGAACGAAGGCAAGACCAAAGGTCCGCAGTGCGCCGAATGCGCTTACAACGATGAATGCGAAGGCCCTTGGAAAGAGTACCCGGAGTTCTTTGGCTGGGACGAGTTCAAACCGCGCAAAACCAAACTCGATGTCGCCTGATTCAAAGCCCACAGACTCCAATCAGGAAAGCCGCGAAGCCGTAGCACAACAGTTTCGCAATTGGGTCCGCATAACCTGGGCTTGCAACAACCGTTGTATCTTTTGCCTCGACTCCGACAGTTGCCGCGAAGAACACCGTTCGATAGAAGATGTTAAAAAAGAAATCAAGAACGGCTTCAAACCGGGAGCAAGATTGATAGTCTCAGGCGGCGAAGCAAGCATTCACCCCAACTTCATAGATTTTATCGCATACGGGCAGGAATTGGGTTACGACTGGATTCAAACAATTTCCAACGGTCGCTCTTTTGCCTCACAAAAGTTCGCCAAAGCCGCAGCCGATGCAGGCTTGAAGGAAGTCACCTTCTCCATGCACGGCCACAACGAAGCTCTGCACGACAAGCTTTCAGGCGTCAAGGGAGCTTTCAAACAGGCACTCAAGGGAATGCTGAATCTCCTGCGCGACGGTCGATTAGTGGTCAACGTCGATGTGGTCATCAACAAAATGAACGTCGAGCACCTGGAAGACATTCTGCGTTTTTACCAAAACCTCGGCATACACGAATTCGATCTTTTGCAACTGGTGCCTTTCGGTCGCGCCTGGAGTGAAGAATACCGCGACGAGCTTTTCTACGACGTAAAGAAAGCCTTTCCGCATCTTCAACGCGCTTTCCGCTACGCATACAGACCCGGCAACTACATCTGGACCAACCGCTTCCCTGTCTCGATGCTGGAAGGTATGGAAGAACTTATCCAAGACCCGCACAAGTTGCACGACGAGTTGCGCGGACGCATGGGAGAATTCCAGAAGTTCATCGACACCGGAGAAAAACTGGCCTGCTTTGGAGAACGCTGCAAGTACTGCTTCCCTAAGGGAATGTGCTACGCCATTTACGACGCCCAGGAGCGTGTAAACGAAAAACGCCTTGAAAGTTTGGGTCTTGCAATAAACGACGACGGAGAATTGCCGAAGTCTTTTGAGTTCCTCCTGAGTACGCAGCCGATAAAGAACCTGAGAATAAAAGCACCGAATTTCAAGACGCTGTTAAAAGCTTTCGCATCCCCCAAAATCGACCATGAGATCGGACTTTCAATCGAGCTGGACGACTGGAGCGATTACCCGGAGCGCGACAACCAGCAGCATTCGTGGCTGAAACAGGTTTATGAACTTGTTTTATCGACTGCCGAAGCTGTCGAGAAACTTGCAGGACGTAGCGAGGCGCTGAAGATTCCCATCAACCGCCAGACAGCACGGGCGGCTTGGCAATCTCGCACAAAAATCGCCACCAGAGCCGACGTGACTCTTTTGGTCCCCGGTTTCGTACAATTGAGCAAAGCCCGCGAACAACTGGTGGACATGGAGCGCTACTTGAAAGGCTGGTTGAAATCTTCTGTCAAAGTAGAAAACGCACCTTTGTGTATGCACCCTAATTCTTTGCCTTCGCAGGCCATGCCTCTTGATGCTGTACATTACGACGAAAAAGGAAAACTACTTGCAGATGTGTTCGTGGATCACTACATCAGTCATGGGTATTTCGCCAAATCCGAGCGCTGTTCGGACTGCATATACAACGACAAATGCAATGGAATGCAGATAAATTACCTAAGAACCTTTGGTTTCAAGACACTCAAGCCGATCAATAATTGATTAAGTTGAATTTTCTTCTCAATATCGCTGTTTGCCGATATAAATAAAGCATTCGTAATCTTTAACGCGAGGGAATCGTGTACGACAACGAGGGACTTAATAAACTTCTGATAGCCTCGGCGCTACTATTAAGCGTATTTGCCGTCGGTGTCGGAGGATACTCGATAATCGGGCAGGGTCACTGGTCTTTCCTGGATTGCGCCTATATGACGATGATTACGCTTTCTACCGTGGGTTATGGGGAAGTCATCGACATCAGCAGCAATCCGGTGGCCAGGGTATTCACCATCGCCTTGATTCTTTTTGGAATGGGAACCATTCTGTTTTTTGTATCCTCAATGACCGCTTTTGTAGTCGAGGGGCAATTGCAGAATATTCTTCGGAGGAAAAGGATGCACAAACAAATCGGCAAACTTGACAATCACATAATCCTTTGCGGTGTAGGTGAAACTGGCGTTCATATAGCGGAAGAACTTCAGAGTACGGGCACTCCTTTTATCATGATCGATGAAAACGAGGATCGCCTTGAACACATCTGCGAATCGTTCAATTGTGAGATTCCCTATGTGATAGGAGACGCCACCGAAGATCATATATTGCTTGAAGCCGGAGTCGAACGGGCAAAAGGTGTAATTGCAGCCTGCACTTCTGACAAGGAAAACCTATTCATAGTCGTCTCGGCACGCCAGATTAATCCGAATCTGCGCATTGTCGCCAAGGTTGTCGATGTCAACGCCAGAAAAAAATTCGTCAAAGCCGGAGCCAATACGGTTGTCACCACCAATTATATCGGTGGTCTGCGCATGGCCTCGGAGATGATAAGACCGACGGTCGCGTCTTTCCTTGATCGCATGATGCGCGACAAAGAGCAGCTTTTAAGAATAGACGAAGTCAATATTCCTTCAGGCAGCCACTTTATAGGCAAAAAGCTGATGGATCTTGATATTCACCGTAAAACCAAGGTGGCTATTATCGCGGTAAAGGATCAGGAAAGCGGCAAATACAGCTATAATCCCGGCGGCAGCTTTATTCTTAAAAACTCCATGTGCCTGATATGCATGGGTGAGGTGGAATCCATGCATCAATTGCGCGCAATGGTCGGGCAGGAATAAGGTCAGAGCTTCCAAGTCAATCCGATTCTTTTACAAATCCTCTAGCTCTGGCTGTCGCTTCGAAATTCAAAGGATTCTTCAAAAGTTCTTCCATCTCCTGATTGTATTGACTCACCAATACATCAATATCGCTATCGGCTTTAACCGCAATCTGCTTGCCAAAGCGAACTTCTGCTGTTCCCGGACAAATCGCCAAACCGTCAACTGGCATAAGATATTCGCTGCCGACTACAGCTACGGGTTGAATTCTGCGCTGGCTGGAGCGGGCCAGATAAAAACCGCCTTTTTTGATATTGCTCATGCGACGTCCACCTTTACGAGAACGTGTTCCTTCAGGAAAGACCATGAAATTCATATCATCGGGTATTTCCTTGGCGGCTTTATCTAACTCCAGGATAGAATTATTAGTCTTTCCTCGGTCGATAAAGACCATACCGACCATAAGCATACTCCAGCTAAGAAACGGCACTTTCTTCAAACTGTTCTTGGAAATAAACGACAAACCTGCAGGAATGGAAGCCATCAGGATGGGAATATCCGCCATCGACAAATGGTTGCTCATATAAACCAGAGGTTCCGAGAAATCGACTCGTTCT
>CAYTHG010000211.1:0-5520 GCA_964437525.1 uncultured Myxococcales bacterium
CATTCTCTGGGCCAAGCACGAGGACGGCCTTGAGTCCATGTGGCTTGTAGGCCACAGCAACGGCGGTTTGATTTCGCTTCTGGCTCTGGATATTGCTGAGCAAGAGGGTCGTACGGAAGTTACCGATCTCATCAAGGGCGTTATTACCATGGGAACACCTTTCGGTGGAACGGACATCGCTATTCTGGCGCAGGTCGCTATTCCTTGTTGTAAAGACATCAAACCCGGCGCGGCAATTCTGGACAGGATCGCCGAGAAGAAGGATTGGGTCAGAATGTCACTGCAGTCCACAGGAGATTTCCTGGTGCCGCCGGAGAATCAGTTCCTCGACGGTATAGAGCCTGTGCCGATGCAGGGCTTCCAGCACATGGATTTTTATGTCGGTGGAGATAAAAAAGTCACCATGACGGCAAATAAGATAAAGGAGTGCCTCGATGAAAATAATTCTTAGCCCGAAAACAATCAAAAGACTTCTGACAACCAAATGCGATCCCGATTCCATAGAAAACTTCGATTCGGAATATGCTCAGGAACTGGTTCCTTTCTTCAAAAAGTTCGGTAAAATTTACTTCAGATATACCGTAGAAGGACTGGAAAACATTCCCGAAGGTCCGGCTATGATCGTTGGTAACCACAATGGCGGTATTACCTTCCTTGAGCCTTTCCTGCTGGTAGCGGAATGGTATCTTAAAAACGGCGGTACCGATCCTATTTATCCGCTCGTACACGATGCAATGCTGTCTATTCCTTTGGTCAAGAACATCCTGATGATGGGCGGTGCCATGCGTGCCAGCTATGACAGCTCCAAGGCTATCCTTGAGGGTGGTCGTAAACTGATGGTCTTCCCGGGTGGAAACCACGAAGCTTTCAGAAAGTTCAAAGATCGTTTCAAAGTCGATTTCGGCGGTCACAAAGGATTTGCCAAAGTCGCTTTGACTCACAACGTGCCTATCGTTCCCATGGCCAATATCGGCGGACAGGAAACCTTTGTGGTTCTGCATAAGGGTGAAAAACTGGCCAAGCTGCTCAGGCTCGACAAAATTATGCGCAGCAAAACCTGTGCTATTTCTTTAGCTCTGCCTTGGGGTGTGTCTATTGGACCTATCTTCCATCTGCCTCTGCCTGCCAAGACCGAAATCGAAGTGGGCGAAGCTATATACCCGGAAGAGATCTGCAAGGGTCTTACAACCGACGAAGAGAAGATCAACGCCATTTACGAAGCTACGACCGGCGCTCTTCAGGAAAAACTGACACAGGCTTCCTACAGAAGAAGGTTGCCGTTGGTGGGCTGATTTCATAAGTATTGAAACAAAAAAAGCCGGGCATTTAGCCCGGCTTTTTTTGTTAGATGAATTTTTAGTCGTCGAGGGTCGGCGAGTCGCTGTTGACGACAGGATCGGGAAGATTTTCCATCGGTCCTTCGTCTGTAAGCACGCCGGGGTTGTCTTTGTTTATCACTACCCAGTCGAACATGGTTTTATCCATGTTGTATGCCGAGATACGCAATTCGTCACAGCCTGCATCGACGATAAGGTGGTGATGCTCATAATAGGCGACTTTGGTTTCTGGCCAATCAAGGCACCAGGCGTCAAGATGTCCACCGCCACCGCCGGTGATGATGTGAGTTACACCATCGACCATGCCGCGCTCGTAACCGTGCATGTGGCCACTGAAATAAGCATGGAAGTTGTTCTCGGTCAGAAGTGGCATGAGCCAACCGCGTATTTGCTGGTTACCATCATTGTGACAGGAGCCGTCGCCCCAGGCTTCGGAGTATCCCGGCTCGTGCGACAGAGCTATACGCCATGTGGCGTTCTGCGCTTCAGGCGATGCCATCTGCTCGCGGACGAATAGAGACATTTCGTTTTCGACCGAGCCTATCGGGAAGTAGAGCGTGTTGGTGTTTACCACCAGGAAGAATGTGTTGCCGTAAGTAAAACTGTAAATGGATTCGTGATCTCCGGCATGGGGGAAGGAGAAGTGATCGTACCAGTGTTGGGAATTTCTGGCGTGGTTTCCCTGTGCGGCATAGAAAGCGACCTCGTGGGACAGTTCGCGCAACGGTCCGAACAACTCGCTTTTCCAGCGTTCTATCTGGTCGCCTTCCTGTACGTGGTCTCCGACACCTACCAGCAGGTGAGGGTTGAAGGTCATCATCTGGTCTACAACAGTTTCAAAAGTTTCCGGGCCGTTCTGGTTGTCGCCCCACATCGCAAAGCGGAAGCTCTGGTTTGGTCCCGGGTCTGTGTAGAAGTGATGAATATCTGAAGTCTGGCCGCCAGAGCGGACTTTGTAGAAGTAGCGGGTGTCGGCCTGGAGTCCTTCGACCTTGACTTCGTGTTGGACGCTTTCACCTTCATGAGAAACTTCGTTTCCCATGTTTTCATCCAATCCCCAGAAAACCGTTCCATCGTCTTCTGTTTCCGTCCACCACATAACGATGATGCTTTCCGTTGTCGGTTGCATCAGGTATGGGCCTTTGTCGAAGGTTTCATCTTCGTTATCGACAACGATTCTATCCTGGATGTCTTTGCACTCCAGTATTGATCCTTCACTCTCCACCGCTTCTGCATCACCATCGGAGAGATCCTGGTCGCCGTCTACGGGGTCAGGATCGGCATCGGCGTCGCTAGCGGTCTCGGCGCTGTCGATTGCGTCCTGGTCTCCATCTGCCGGCGTGGTATCATTCGAGTCGTCATCGCCGCATGCGGCCAGTATCAAACCGCAAATAATTGATAAAAGAAGGAACAGTCTTGTACAACGTTTCATTTTCTGTTTTCCAATTCTATCTGTTAATCTTCGGTAACAATAAATTCATAATAACGTGCCAGCCAATACGAGAACAGCACATCCGCTCCGTCAAGCTCCCTGTATGCCGTCCAACCGCCCTGGAATTGGTATTGAGGCGCGTTATGGCGGATGTTAGGACGCTCGTCAGGGGGCAAAATATGGTCATCGCTTCTCATCTGACGATTGTCATGGTTGGCATAGTACTCAGGTGGCTTTTTTGTGTCCAGTCTCTGGTCGTTGTGAATTATCCAGCGGATCAAGTCCATCGGTACCAGTTTCAGCCAGCGAGTTGCATTAAAGAAGTCGGGATCGTCGCCTCCGAGACTTGCGTTGATTATGTCCCACATGGCCGCTTCTTGCAAGCGCATATTGGAGTAGCTTTTGTTCCAGCCTTCGAGCCACTTGGCTCTGAGTTCCGGGTCTTGTTCGTATCGTAGCAATACGAAAAACGCCTGCGTTGCAAGTTCGTCACCGTCTCCGACACCCTTGCGGAAGGGCGGTTCGGATTCGTGGATGATGTTTTCGTCGTAATTGTGCTCTTCCATCAAGTATTTCTTGGCTTCGTCGTACTTGGGATCGCCTGTCATGTACTGGGCCAAAGTGAGGTTGGCTATCATCTGGGCCGAACGTCTGCCGCCGTCTGCATATTTGCCTGCAAGACCGTTGACGTATTCCGGGTCGAGTTGTCCATAAGATGTCACTTCGCCATCGATATCGTAAAGCTGGTAGCCATGATCCACCAGCCCACCAACGATATTGTCAACATGCTGTTCGATGCGCTGTTTTTGTTCGTCGTCGGCGCACAGGTCGTAGGCGTGACCCATCATGAACATATGCGAGGTCACTTCGTCGTTGGAGGTGTCGGCTTTGACCCACCATTCTCCGTCGGCAGATTTGAACCACTCGCCGTCGTCAGGGTCATCGCAATCATCTAGCTGGCAGCCGTCGATTCTTATGACTGAGCGTGCCAGGAAATAATCGGTGCCAGTCATGGTTTGGAAGCTCAGCATTCTGTCCAGAGATTTGTCGAAATTGGCCTTGGCCTGCGGATCGCCCGTCATTTTATAACGGAAGCACTCGGACATGACCCAGTAGCAGGTCCAGCCACCGTCATTGTCGGAGTCGTAGGGGACGCTGGTCGAGAGGTCGCCGGGAACTGTCAGGCGAGAGTCAGCGACCGCGCCGTCTCTGTCGTGTCTTAAAACTACTCGTTCTACAAAGGTGTCCATCTTTTCTTCTATGGTCATCCATTGCGCGGTGACATAAGCCAGTCCGCCGGGTGTGGCGAAATAGATCGGGCTGTCGGCAAGATCGGGAGTGGTGGAAAGAGCCTTGATGTCTTCGTTAGGCAGCCAGCGTTCGCCGTTGTATACGCGCCATTCCGGGCCTATGTCGCGGTCCATCATGCGATAAGCGCCGACTTCGGTACCTACTACAAATCCACCGTCGGATGCGTTTGCCGCGCACACAGGGCTTGGCATCGGCACGCGACCTGCTGCGAATTCCGAAATGCCGTCTATTGCCTGAAGGTCGTCGCCGGATTTTGAGAATCCAAGCAAGCCTTCTGCGCCTATAGCTACAAGGTCGATTTGCTGTGGCAGGGTGACATTTGCCACCATAGTTTTTATGGTTCCTATACCATCGACTGTAATAGACGATTTGTTTTCAAAATTGCCCGAAGAAATAGCATAGACGCTTATTTTATTTTCACTGGCTACAAACAATGTGTCGCCATGTTCCAAAACAGCGGTGGGAATCTCCACCGGAGCTTTTGCTTTGCCAATCAGAGCCGAGTCGCTGGTGTATAAATCTGAGTTTGTCAGGATATAAGCGAAATTAGAGCCGGATTGCAGGCCGGTGATTTCTTCCGGGGATTTGTTAAAGAGATTGATCTCTTCCCATTCTTTGCTGGAATTGAGTTTATAGAGTTTTGTGCTGGAAGCTGCAAAAAGATCGTCACCGCCCTTTGCAGCCCAGGCAAGATCCGGGTCGGCTTCGGGGATGCTCTTGATTTCTATTGTGTCACCGGTGTGCAGAGCAAGTCCGCGAGAGGTAATCTGCAATGGGCGTCCGTCGTCGCTCAAAGATTTGGTAGGAGCGAAAACCGCCACGATGCCGCCGATTGCCTCTTCGACTTCATTGGTGGTGTGGTTGAACTCTTGCAGGAATGGAGCGTCTGTATAAGGGTTTGCGGTTTGGGGGGGGACGAAAGGAGAGAATCCTTCAGCTTCGGCTTCGATGTCATCTTCGGATGAATCTGAATCTCCGTCTGCCTGCTCGGATTCTTCAGATATTTCGGTATCGCCGTCTACATTTGTGTTATCTGCTTCGTCTGAATCGACCTGATCTTTATCGCCCCCGATTGCATCATTATCATCGCTGCTGCTACAACCTATGAGAAGCAATCCTAGTGTCAAAAGAATCGTTAGCGTGAACGAAAAGGATCGAAACATATTAACCTCCATTAAAGAACCTTGACCAAGCCTTTTAACTACGTGGTTAATGAATAAAGAATAAATGCTGGAAAATCAACATAAAGTTATGAGTGGGTTAAGAAATTAATATCAATAATCCGGTAAATATAAGGGTTAACAAGAAACGAGTTTCGATTTTACTTGACAAGCGATACTAATCGAGCAAATAGTTACGAAGAGGGTATTTAATGCTTGGCGTCGTAACATCGCAATAGGTTTCGTAATGATTAATAGAGATGTAAAAGAAGGCGCAACT
>CAYTHG010000211.1:5530-7130 GCA_964437525.1 uncultured Myxococcales bacterium
GCTGGGCGAGAACTGTTCTTCCGCTATGGCATCAAGCGCGTGACCGTCGAGGAGATTTGCGAGAAATCCGAAGTAAGCAAGATGACTTTCTACAGGCATTACTCGAACAAAATGGATCTGGCGAAAGATATCTATATTGAGCTTTATCAGGGAGTCATGAAAGATTCCGAAGATATTCTGGCGCGAGATTTAAATATTCGGGAAAAGATCGAGGAGATCCTCAGATACAAAAAGGAAATCAGTCGGAAAATGAATCGCGAGTTCGCACAGGAGTTGATAAGCGCGGAACCGGAATTGGCGGAGGTTGCTCTCAAATTTCAGACAAAGGGAATTGGAATATTTGCTGACTTTATTAAACAAGGACAGCAAACAGGCGAAATCAGAAAAGAAGTCAAGCCGGAGTTCATTCTGGCGATGGCGGATAAAATGTCTGAGATGGCTGAAGATAACGCTCTGGTAGAGATGTATGAGGACTACTCGGAGTTTGTTCTGGAATTGAATTCGTTCTTTTTCTACGGAATTCTTGAAAGAAAAGACAATTGATCTAATTGGTCGCTCACAAATTATGGAAGTGAGGAGATAATGTTTAATTCAAAGTCTATTTCATGGACGATATTGTTACCTGTTTTGATTGTAATCTTGGGGCTGTCATCTTTTGCCTTTGCTCAAGAGAAGGTGAAAGTGTCGGAAAAGCCTACTGCTAAGGTGATTCTCGATATGTTCGACGACCTCTGGCGCGGTGATTCCTCTGAAACGGATATCACCATGAATATCAAGACCGCACATTGGGAGCGGTCTTTGACCATGAAAGCCTTCTCGCTGGGCAAGGATTTCTCGTTGGTGCGGGTTAAAAAACCCTTGAAGGAGCGGGGCACCTCGACCTTGAAGGTCAAAAACGAACTCTACAATTACCTGCCCAAAACCGACAGGACCATCAAGCTTACTTCTGCAATGATGGGCGGCTCATGGATGGGAAGCCATTTTACAAACGACGATCTCGTTAAAGAAAGTCGCATGGCTGAAGATTACGATTCCAAAATCAGCTTTACCGGAGAACGCGAAGGCAAAAAAATAATCGAGATAACTTCGACTCCCAAGCCAGATGCTGCTGTGGTCTGGGGCAAAGTTGTCAGTATCGTGCGTGAGAACGACTGGCAGCCTTTGTCGGTGATTTATTACGATGAAGACGGCGAGAAAGTGCGCGAGATGGTTTTATCGGAGCATAAAAAAATCGGTGACAGGACGCTGCCTTTGAAAATGAAGATGGTGCCGACCGATAAGCCGAAAGAGTTTACCGAAGTGATTTACAAGGATCTCAAATTCGGGGTGAAGCTTGACAAGGGCTTTTTCTCCATCAATCAACTTCGTCGTTAATAGAGGGTAGGGGACTCAACTTATGAAAACCTGGGCAATGGCGTCCCGAAATATATTGCGTTCAAGAAGGCGCAGTCTGGTAACGACGCTGACCATGGCTTTTGCCTTGATAATAATGATAAACATGACCGGATTGTTTCAGGGCATGATAAACGATTTCAAGCGCAATATGAGCCTGATGGAAATGGGTCACTTGCAGATCCATAATTCCGAGTACAGGGACAAG
>CAYTHG010000212.1:0-7115 GCA_964437525.1 uncultured Myxococcales bacterium
AAATCCTACTTCAGCGCCAACTCGCGCAACGATAAAATTAAGGCATCCAACAAGCTTGAAGGTTTTCTCTCACGCCTGTTGGTTATGCGCGAGAGCTACCCCGACCTCAAAGCCAACCAAGGATTTTTGCGTCTGCAAGACCAGCTGGAAGGAGCCGAGAACCGAATAGCTGTTGAGCGTAAGCGTTACAACGACGCGGTAAGGCTGCTCAACACATACATTCGAGGAATCCCAGGAAAGTGGTGGGCTTCGATGACAGGTGTTGAAAAAGGCGAATATCTTAAGATCAAAGAAGAAGAGAAGCAGACTCCGAAGGTTAAGTTTTAAATAACAACCTGAAGCAAAGGCAATCGATGACGGATGGCAAAGCGATAACGAAACCAGAAGGCAACGGACGCGCAGTACCGGCCTATTTATTGCCACTTCTTTTATTGTGCGGAGCTTCTCTCGGATTTCTGATCGGTGGAGTATGGGGACATCACTGGACCGCTGGCGACTGGCCGTTTTTTACCGGCCTTTTAAAGCTCATCGGCGATGTCTTTATGAACCTCCTGAAGATGGTGGTTCTGCCTCTGATCATGTCATCCATGATTATCGGCATGGCATCGCTCGGTCAGCACCGCGCCGTCGGTAAAACCTTTGCCTACACGTTTTTATACTATTTCACCACGACCTTCCTTGCAGTATTCGTAGGTCTGATCCTGGTAATCACAATTCGTCCCGGCGTGGCAGCTTCGACCGGTGCTGCGGCAAACAACATGCCTCACAAGACCATGACGTGGTTTGAAGCGCTGTTCGAGATGATACGCAACCTGTTTCCCTCCAACCTGTTTGCAGCCGCAAGCGAAGGGCAGATACTCGGCCTGCTGGTTTTCTCTCTTATCTTCGGAGCGCTCCTGGTACGCATAGGCAAACGGGCGCAGATCGTGATAGAGATAACCGAAGTCGTCAACGAAGCCCTGCTGCTGTTTGTGCGCTGGGTCGTCTGGCTGGCTCCCCTCGGAGTCATGGGACTGGTTGCCAACCGCGTAGGCTCTGCCGGTGGCGGTGCCATCGTCTGGGAAGAGTTGGCAAAGCTTGGCAAATATTTCGGAACCGTTCTTTTAGGACTCGGTATACACGGCTTGATTATTTTGCCGCTTCTTCTCTGGGTTTTCGCCAAGCGCAACCCAATCAAACAAGCCATACATTTTGCAGAAGCGCTCCTGACGGCTTTTTCTACCGCATCAAGCGCGGCCTCTCTGCCCATAACCATTCGCGATGCAGAAAATAAAGCAGGAATCTCCCGCGATTCGGCAGGTTTTGTTTTGCCTTTAGGCGCAACCATAAACATGGACGGCACGGCTCTTTATGAAGCTGTAGCAGCAGTCTTTATCGCACAGGCTTACGGCATCGAGTTGACGGGCGTCCAACTGCTCATAGTCTTTTTAACAGCCACTCTGGCCGCAGTCGGTGCTGCCGCCATCCCGGAGGCTGGACTTGTAACGATGGTAATGGTCTTGACCGCCGTCAATGTACCTGCCGAAGGCATAGGCCTGCTTTTGTCCGTTGACTGGCTGCTGGACCGCTTCAGAACCACCGTCAATGTCTGGGGTGACAGCATAGGCGCTGCCATTGTAGACAAGCGCATTTCATCCGATTAATTGCACTTTTGCAGGCAACATAAGCATGTCTTCGAAATTCGATTCAACTTTAAAGCAGATCCAGCAAGTCCTTAATAACGCAAGCGATACCGAGACGGGCGTTCTCGATACAATGCGCATTATCAATATTGAACTGCCCTACTATAGCTGGATAGGAGTTTACTGGCTTAACGATTCCGGCGATGAGCTTTTTATCGGCCCGTATGTGGGAGCAGAAACCGAGCACACTAAAATCCCCGTAGGGCGCGGAGTATGCGGAACCGCAGTGGCCGAAAACTCAAATCAGCTTGTAGACGATGTTCACGAACTTGACAACTATATCGCCTGCAGTCTGGATGTCCGCTCGGAGATAGTCGTTTTAATCAAAAACTTAGACGGTAAGATCATCGGCCAAATAGACGCAGATTCCAAGCTGCCGGGTGCCTTCTGCAAAAAAGACGAGGCGTTTCTTGAACGCGTCGCCAAGTTGATAGCAAGTAAAAAAGGCTGAAGCCTTTACTTCACATCATCCTGCCAACTCACGCCAGTCACTGTAAAGGTTCCGCTGCCTAAAGCAACCAGCCTCTCGGATGAATCGCAAACCTCCATTTCACATGTCGCCAGACGTTTCCCCTTACGAACAAGCTTCCCTTTAGCGACAAGATCAACTGCCTTCACAGGTTCCAGCAATCTCACATTGAATTCGACTGTCGCTATCCAATTTTTGTAAAACTGAGCCGCGGTAAACCATCCGGCGTTGTCTATCAGCGTTGCCAACACACCGCCATGTATGCCGCCTATGGCTTGGTTGAAGTTCGGATTGTACGGCAGCGTAAACACAGCAGACTCGCCTTCATAGTGCAGATCCATGCCGTAGGTATGCTTGATGGGCGCAGTATCGAAAAATCCCATAAGTCGCGCCTGATGAGTCTTTATTTCACTGTTCGGCATGTTTTTTCTCCATACACTGATTTTCTGGAATAAAAAAAAGCATTTTAATGTTAATAAAAAATGACGAATAACCCAACTTATTTGACAATACCGCTCAGGCTGTGGATAATCGCTCGCTGTATCCAAACGGTATTACTTGAAAGGTGCCAGGCGTTGAAGACTAAATACATATACCTCTCCGTAATCGGAATCCTGACCGTCCTGATAGACCAGTTCACCAAAATCTGGGCCAAGGGTCTGCAATTCGAGAAACCCCTCTCAGTCATCGATGGATTCTGGCAATTCCGTTACGCAGAGAATCGCGGTGCCGCCTGGGGAATATTCTCGACCATGTCCGAAGGTCTGCGTATTCCCTTCTTTTTCGTCATTTCCATGATCGCAATGGGAATCATAATTTTCCTTTTCAGAAAACTGCAAAACAACCAGCGCTGGCTCATCGTCGCCCTTTCCTTTGTCCTGGGTGGCGCAACCGGAAACTTCATCGACCGCATCTTCAATCGTTACGTGATCGATTTCATCGACATGTACTACGGAAGCTATCACTGGCCCACCTATAACATGGCTGATGTTTTCATATCCACAGGCGTAGCCATGCTGATAATTGAAATCATTATGAGCAAGGGCAAATCTTCCCTGCTCGAACCTCCAACATCAAAATAAACGCAAAATCCAATGCATCCTCTTTTGTTCAAGATCGACAGCTTCCAGCTTTTCGGCTTGAACATCGGCCCGCTGAAATTTAGCTTTTACGGCCTGCTGATGGTCATTGCCGTTATCGTTGCGACATATCTTTCAGAGCGGGAGGCAAGAAGACGCGGCATAGACTCGCGTCTGGTACTTGATACAGCATTCTGGGGAGTGCTTGGCGGTCTTTTGGGTGCCAAGTTGCTTTTCATTCTGGTTAATTCCGGCAACTATTTCGACGCCTGTTTTCACCCCGAGCTTCCAAACATATTAAACGACCGCCTGCCCTATTCTTCACCCGACTGCCTTGCTGCCTTGCGCTTCTGGGAAGCCGGACAAGTATGGTACGGAGGATTCATAGGCGCGCTTCTTTTCGTTTTTGTTTTGCTCAAGAAACGCAAGGCGTCTTTTATGGAACTTACCGACCTGATGATTCCCTTCATGGCTTTGGGTCACGCCATTGGACGCATAGGCTGTTTTATGGCCGGTTGCTGCTGGGGAATACCGACAACTTCTCCCTTAGGAGTGCAATTCCCGCGTGGAAGTATGGCTTATGCACAGCATGTCGCCAACAACTGGATTCCGGCCAATGCCTCCGCATCCCTGCCCGTTCACGCCACTCAGCTTTATGAAGCCTTCGGAAACCTGCTGATTTTCGCGGCACTGCTGTTCCTGTCGAGATCGGGACGCGCAAGTAAAAAGATTATCTTTGTCTATGTTTTCATGTACGCAATCTTGCGAACCGTCGTCGAATTTTTCAGGGGCGATCACTCACGCGGTCTGCTTGTTGAATGGAGCTACAAAATAGATATGGGCGAGAAAAGCTTGAACGTCCTCAACGGCTTTTCAACATCGCAGGCCATTTCTCTTGCAATTGCGGCAGCCGCTTTGGTTTTTATATTGAGAGCAAAAAACAAGAAATCGTTTTAGCAAAACACCTACAAACCGACTGTTTTTCCCGTTGTACCAAAAACTATCAAGACTTTACAGCGGTAGTTTTTCTGATCTACCGGAGCTTTACCGATAACGGTTATCCTTATTTCTCGGTCATCATCTACGGCATACAACATCGCATGTTTCTGAGATTTAATCTGCCAGCCACAATTGTGCAATTCGTTTTTGTAGTGGCTCCAAACATCGTCGCTGTCCATATCGAAGGTATAAGCCATTTCGACATATTCCGCCTGCCTGTTGAAATACAAAAGCGTCCGCTCCTGCGGCGGCTCGATAATGCTGTCTATGTAGTCTGGCGAATAGCGATAATCGGAATAAAGCGCTAACCCAACGTAGGCTAAAACCAGGAGACATAAAGCTGCTCCGACTTCTATCAAACCCCACTTGCGAGCTTCTGCACCATAGGCAGCAACGATAGTGTGATTGCCAGCCTGAGAACGCAAATTCGGCATCCACGTCTTTGAAGTAAAGACGCCCTTTAGACCTATCAGCAAGATAGAAAGGCCGAATAAGGCAGTCAACAGAAACAGCATCAGGAACAAATTGAAAATCATGGCAACAACAAAAGCTCGTCGGGTTTAGATCACAGTAATTCGTCTTAAATATACTGCCACGCTGCAAGCTATGCAATCAAATTAAGTATCGCAGGTTGACAGTCTGCACCATATTCAAATAGTATTCAAATCACCAGTTTCAAACTCAGTTATGGAGTTCCTCATGTTCAAGATTAACTTTAGTGTCATTCTTCTTGTTTTAGCTACTTTCTTGTTTATAGCCTGCGATGGTTCATCCATGTCTACAGTGTCACCAAAAGGCGACCAGGACATCATCGATACCGATGGAGACGATGAGACTACCGTGGAAGAAGGCGATGAAGATATTGAGGACGCCATAGACGGCGACTTGGAAGAGAACATCGAAGACGGCGACGAGGACGAAATGCTCGATCCCGACGGCGATCCCGAAGCCGACACAGTTGATGGTGATGAAGAGATTTTGGAGTTCGAAGAAGAGATAGTAGAGACATCTGAAGAAGAATATGAAGCCGAAGCAATCGACGGCGATGAAGAAACAGTACTGCCGGAAGACTTGCCCGACGCAAATTTAGAAGACAGCAACAACGATGGCATAGACGGCACCATTAACGGCGCGGTATTTGTCGATCCGGTCAGTGGAGACGATGAAGACGACGGCAGCATAGATTACCCAGTCAGCAGCATATCTAAAGCACTCGAAATCGCCGAGGCGGCAGAACCTCCACTTGACCTCTATCTGGCATCCGGCGTACATCACGGCCCCCTGGCACTCAAAGACGGCATCAGCGCCTTCGGAGGATTCTTGGCTGAACAAGGTTGGCAGCGCAGCATGGAAGCCACAACGACCATAGTTGTCAACACGCCGGATGAACTTGGGCAGTTCAGAGTCGTCACGGCACAGGATCTAAGCGAGCCTGTAGAGCTGGCATTTGTAACGCTGCAAACCATTTCAAGTCTGCGCGGCGATCCGGGCGCGTCCAACTATGGCGTATGGGTAAACAACTGCCCCGATGTCTGGATTCACCATTGCAGAATTCTTGCCGACAACGGACTCAAGGGAGCCAATGGCATAAGTGGCACCAAAGGCGAAAACGGATCGAACGGCAATAAAGGCGAAGATGGCCGAACCAAGCCTATTTTCGATGACACCCCCACTTATGGCGGCACTTACGGAGCTTCATGCGCCGATCCTGGCAGAGGTGGCACCGGCGGTAACGGCGGCTTCGATGATCAAGACGGCTCACCCAATGGCAAGAACGGAGAAACATCGCCCGGCGGAGGCAATGGCGGAGCTGGTAAAGGCACAGGCAACGGCGAACCGGGCTCATCCGGCAGCATCGGCGGAACCGGAGCGCATGGTTACGGTGGACAGGGAGCGGAACTCAACGATCTTGGCCTGTACTTCGCTCACGAAGGAGAATCAGGTTCGGGCGGTTATGACGGCGCTGGCGGCGGCGGCGGCGGTGGCGCAGGCGGTTCCAACGGCGGCACATGGATAGCCGCTTTCTGGGGCGGCGCAGGCGGCGGCGGCGGCGGTGGTGGATGCGGCGGTACGGCTAGCATAGGCGGCACAGGCGGAGGAAACGTCTTCGGTGTATTTTACACAAACAGCACCCCCCATATCAGCGATACAACGATTATCTGCGGTGACGGCGGTGCAGGTGGGGCGGGCGGCGAAGGTGGAGAAGGCGGAGATCCCGGACTCGGCGGACAGGGTGGAAACCAGCGTTGTGATTCTGCCCTCGGTAATACATTTTGTTCCGGCAACGGTGGCAAAGGTGGCAATGGCGGTAAAGGTGGCACGGGTGGCACAGGTGGCGGCGGCGCGGGCGGCAATTCATTTGCCGTTTTTGCGATTCAAATCCCGGACGGCGAAACCGCGCTGATCGAAGAATGCAACATCACTGAAGGCGAAGCTGGTATCGGCGGAACTTCCCCCACAGGAAATCCTTCATTTACAGGAGCGGACGGCGAGTCAGGTGGCATATGGCTTGACGGAGTTCTCGAATAGAGCTGACAATTTGTTCTTACAAACTAGACCGGCTGTAAAAACTTAGCGACGATTTTCTTTAAAGGCAAGCCAGGGAACATGACCCGGCAACGGGCACCATCACCCTTGCCTTCTATCTCGACGATTTTACCGACACCGAAACTCGAGTGGAAGACCTTGGCTCCTTTGCGATATGGAGACAGAATCTCCCCGGCATCGGCATCATAGACAGGTTCCATATCCGAGCCGACGCTTTGATCCTCGTATAAATCCTGAACCTTCTTCTGAAAACTACCGCCTTGACCGTATTGCGGAGGCTTGGGAGTGTTCCATTTTGAAGGCGCTATATCCAATTCATCCCAGGCGGGCAAGGCGCGA
>CAYTHG010000213.1:0-7057 GCA_964437525.1 uncultured Myxococcales bacterium
GCTTGAGGCTCGGTGTCTGTATCGATTCTTATTCGGCTGCCTTTTGGAATTACAGGTTCCATGGAAGAACCGCGCAAAACCAGTTCGGCTTGACCTTTTTTGCGCATCGCCTCCAACCACAGGCCATTGACCAGTCTGTCGTCAAGACGTTGCATAGCTTGTCAGACCAGCTTGAGATCGTGGGTCTCGATCATATCGTCCAACACCTCACGAGCTTTTTCTATCGGGCAAAGCGGATGAGCGACCAGGGCCATCAAAGCCTTGTCGTATGAACCTTCGAGTCCGGCTTCCACCGCCAGAGTCTCATACGCTTTAACCTGTTGAATCAATCCCATGATCTTAGGTTCGACTTTACCGACCGGAACAGCTTCGACCTTGTCGCGTCCGATAATTGCCGGAATCTCTACTGTCTGGTCTTCGCCGATACCGAAAATGGCTCCCTTGTTGGGGATGTTGACTACGTGTTCTTCGTTCAAATCGTTCCAGATGGTATTGACCAGATCCACGGCTATCTTGGAATAAAACGCTCCGCCGCGCTGATCGAGTTCGGCAGGTTTTACTACTTGCTTTGGATCGCGGTAAAGCGCCAGGAGTTGATCTTCGATTTCCATTACCTCTTCGGCACGAGTTTTATCTTTAGCCTGCAGGTTGCGGACCATTTCCTCTGTGGCGTAGAAATAACGCAGGTAAGGCGAAGGGATGAATCCCAAAGCTTTTGTAAATTTGGGATCGTAATTGATCTCGGGAATATTTGCCGGACCTTTCTGGTCGGCGAGCTGGGCGACAATTCGCTCGGTGACATCCTGCCCGTCCATCCAGATCTTACGTACCCAACCGAGATGGTTCAGGCCGACGTAATCTATCTTGATGCGGTCGGGATCGCACATCAGGTGCAGCGCCAAATCCATAACGATACCGATGGGTATGTTGCAAAGACCGATGACTTTTTTCATGCCGAGTTTGTGCAGACTCTCGGTAATCAGCCCGGAAGGATTGGTGAAGTTGATGAACCATGCATCGGGGGCGTATTTTTTTGCGTCCTCGGTGATATCTCTCATTACGGGAATGGTGCGCATGGCTTTAGCCATACCGCCGACACCCGTGGTTTCCTGACCTACCAGACCATGACGCAGACCGAGTTTGATATCTTTGTGGCGAGCAATCTGCTTGCCGACACGGATTTGAGTGATGATGAAATCCGAGCCTTTAAGAGCTTCTACGCGATCTTTAGTGCCCCAGATTTTGAACTTGTTTCCTGCATGTGCAACCATGCGCTTGCAGAAGTTACCGACCACCTCCAGACGTTCATCGTCTATATCCATCAAGACGACTTCAGTCAAGTCGATCTTTTCCGCGTCCCTGATGAACCCGTCTATCAATTCAGGTGCATAAGTGGACCCACCGCCGATTACAGCAACTTTCATTTCCTTACCTCCAGATTAAAAAAAACAGGCTCCCAGCACGGAGCGTTTAATGCTCTACGATCGGCACCTGCATGGTAATATCCACAGTGATATTTTCGCCGCCCTCAAGAATTATGGGCTTGCCGTCGACACCGGTAATTTCAAAACCGAACTGCATTATATCATCACCGAGTATGTTGCTGACTTCCACCTTGACAGGCTTCTCCAAATCTCCCAGATCAAACTCGTGACTCTGTTCGGTAGCACCGGGATTGTCGAGCGTAAAAGTATCCACTTCGACACCAGTCTGGTAGTCGGTAACTTCAATAATCAAGGTGTTGCCGGCCTGAACGCTGTAAAGGTTCACCACCAGCTTGGCCTTGCTGTCCGAGGCACACGAGGCGCACAGGATCATCAAAGAGAAAGCCAACCCCAATGCCACTGATTTCCATTTGAACATCTTTATCTCCTGTTTATTTCTCTTCTTTACCGGCGGTTCCAAACAAAGGCCGCAAAACAGTAGGTACGCTCCAACCGATAACCGTTCCCGAAAGAGCACCTCCCACCAGTCCGAACATCAAGCCGCCCATCCAGCCGCCTTTATAAAAATAGTCGCCGAACAGAAAACCGAATATCACAATCATCGTCACCAGGAAAGAAAAACTCGAACGCTTCAAGTCTCCTCTTTCAAGGGATTCCCAAATACCCGCCAAAATAATCAGAGGCAGGCAGAATATCAGGAAGAAGTATAAATCAACCGGGTGTTTACGCAACAATACTTTTATCGGGCCGACGATGGTTTCGTCCTTTACCTTAAGCCTGATATTGCCATCTTCTTTAAGATCGACAACAAAATCATGCACTACTTCATTGGTCACTACCAGTTTCTTTCCTTCAGGATATTTCTCTCTGTCCTTGGTCTTTTCCCAAGTGCGCGAGAACTCGCCCTTGATTTTTTTGCTGGGCTTGCGACCTACACGAAAGACGTACTCGCCCGAGACTTCGCCTTCGCTTTCGATAATCTCACCGCTCACCAGAAGCTCGTAACCTCGGCAAAGATCAGCCTGCGGTGGAATGGGCAACCTGTCGTCAAGTTCCATCTTGACGTCTAAAATCGGATCTGCCGGCCAGATGGCGCGAGATATGGGCAAAGCCGCCACTGCCATAGCTCCTAAAAGCAGAGCGATAGCCACAATCTTGTGAACCGTCGAATGCCAGGGGTTGTAGAAATAATAGCGAATCATCATTATGCCCGGAAGAAGCAGGAATCCAAGCACCAGCGGAATACCTATGACGTGGTCGGGCAAAACCTTTGCGTAAAGCATTACGATCAAGGCTCCGAACAGCACCAGAACCAAAACTATCTTCAACCAGCTTTCCCAAGCCATATCAAGCTTGATTCGCCATTCAGATTTAAGACCGTTTTTGCTGATAGCCTTAGGGCTTTCAACACCGTTATTCTCCTGAGGCAGACCTTTTTTTTCTCTTTTTTTTAATTTAGCCATCTTTAAACCGATACTCCAAACATGCCGACAAAATATTCGCGGCAAAAAATGAAACGAAACTAGCGGGGAAGGATCATAACCAAAATGGCGGCTTAGCGCAACTCGTCTCTTTTGGGATTGACCTGCGAAATATGCCTTGCAATGGACTAGCCGGTAATAAAATCGCCTTCAAAGCCCAATTCGGGCAATACCTCGGGCCCGGCAAGATAGGCGTTCTTCCAGGGCAGATGATATGACACCCCCCTGAAAAGACCGGTATCCTTGTATGAGCCGTACAAAAGATCCCGTCCGGCAATGCGGTTCAGCGAACTTGTCGATTGCCCTTCCGCCGGTGGTTTTTCAAGATAAACCTTGCGCAGATGATCGTCCATAAAGGGAATTACCTGACGCACCTGCTCCAGCATATTCTGCTGGGCCTGCCTGCAACCCTCGGCGTTGAATTTGTCTATGGCAATAGGCTGCCTTATCTCCAGACGTTCGACATCCATATCATCACCGGAGAGAGGATCGCGATAATAAGCCAGCATCTCCGATTCGTTCTGTACATTTCTGCCGAACTGATACAGGTAAAACTCCATTCCCTCGGGAATCACGTTTCTATCGAGAAGAAGATTCAGCTTCAACCAGACATGCGTCGGCCTGATGTCTTTCATGGTGTTGGAGACATATTTCTCAAGCTTCTGATCGTTGAACAAATCCGGCAGGGAAAATAAATCGGTTGCTGCTATGAGGTTTTGTGAGGAATAGGTGCCCTTGGAATCGGAAAAGTGATAGGTACCCTTCTTCTTGTCGAATTCCTGCAATTTAAAGGAGTCGATTACTGTCCCGTTGCGCGTTTTGATACGCTCAGTGAAAAGCTCGTCTATGCTTTCGCCTTCGACTTGGTATAAAACTTCCTGAAAAAGGCTCTTGGCACGCCGGTAAGCGAAGATGCTGTCGAAGCCGAAGGACATCTGCCCGGCGTTGCCTTCTACTGCAGCCATCAAGCGTCCGGTCGAATCTTTCTCGAAAGCGCGAGTCAAAGACTCGATAAGTCCATCGACTTTATCCAGATCTGAATCGAATTCTTTCTCTCGCCTGCTAAGATTCCACTTCTGCTTCATGCCGTCTGGATGATATGGAAGATCGGGAGTCAGGAAACGGTCGAAAACAGCGCCGACATCATCAAGCCGTCTGAACAGCCCGCTGACATCGCTGGATTTGACATCCTTGCCGAATTCGCGCCTGATCTCCTCGAAAAAGCGATTTCTGTCCGAGAAGACCGTCAGCCTGTGTCCGGCGGATAAAATCTGAAACAGGGGCGATATGGGCTTGAAAGAACCTCTGACTTTGTGGCCGAGATTCAATTCTCTCAAAACCGTGGCAGGAACCGGCAAATCGAAAATACCGGGGTAGTTGTTTTTTTGTCGGTGAGCCATAGAGCCATAAAGACTGCCACCACCGGGTGGAGTCATCTGGCGTATAAGCAAGACAGAATACTTCCTGCCCGCCAATAAAGCGGCAGCGATCAATCCGGCGAGATTCTCGCCGACAACGATTACATCATAGAACTTGGCCAGCATTGCCGGAAGTCCCCTCGCTTAGAAAAGAAAGGGGGACGGGACCGCCCGCCCCCCGATTGAAGGCTTAGTTGGAGCCTTGATTCTTTATTCTTCGGTCTCTACTCTGCCGCCACGCATACGCCACAGGCAGAACAGAAGCAAGAGCGCGGAAAGTATCAGCAAGCCACCAGTGTGCAAGTCGCTGATAGCCATACATCCACCGCCACCGCCATCTTTTTTATCGTCATCATCGCCATCGGCGACACCGTCCCAGTCACCATCCTCAGAAGAATCGCCATCTTCCCAGCCACCGTCATCATCAGGACGGCAGATGCCAGCGATTTCATCGCAGATGTAACCGTAGCCCAGGCTTTTGCAGTCTTCGTCATTTTCACAGGACTGAACAACATCGTCGACGAATTCGAATTCCGGCCCCTGCAAGGGAGCGCCCTCGACAACCATACCACCGACACTCAGCCAATCGTTGTTTTCGACAACAAGACTGAATGTTTTGCCAACTGCGGTATTGGGATCGAAACCGGCCAGGAAAATAATGTTTTTCTCGCTACCCGAAGAAATCGTGTAGCCGAGTCCTTCATAGGTAGCAACACCGTCGTCCGAACCGAAAGTAACCGAACCCAGCTTGGCTTCTCCATCGTCGTACTTGCCATTGCTGTTGGAATCGTCGTACATGTCCAAGTAAACCAGCTCGGTGGGATCGTACAAAGTTCCCAGCGAACCAATCATCAAGCTTTCAAGCGTTATATCTGCGAAGGCATTGAACTGAACCTGCATTACAGATTCTACAGCACCAGCAGACAGGAAGAACACAGCCGGATTGTTGCGGCCAAGCTGGAATGTAAGATCGGTATCTTCATTGGCTATTCTGACGGTACCGGTATTGAAAGGCAAACCTTGCTTGAATCCACGAACTTCGGCGTTCTCATCGAGAAGCTGGAGCCATGCAATGTTTCCCGGCTCTGCCTGGTCGGAAATATCGACAGTCATGAGCAGATAGATTTTATCGCCTTCGATAATCTGTCCCAGAGAGGACAAGCCACCGAAGTAAATGCCACCACCGGACCATCCGGCATCACCCAACAAGGTGTCGTTTTCAGTGACTCTTCCGTCTTTGTCAACGTCTTTGTAAAGATGGGCCTTACTTATCATGAGGTGATCGGTAGTTTCTTCTTCGGGAGGAGTAAACCTGACCGCCGAGATTTCAACGTTTCCTTCAAGAGCTTGAAGTCCGAGGTGAGCGACGGTAACGTCGGTATCTCCGGGCTTGACAAAATGAGTACTGGGCTGAGCCGGTCCTCTGGAGAAATTCAATTTTCCTTCAAGAGCCTGCAACTGAACGGTATGGCTCACGGGAACACCGCCGTTGGTGAAGTATACGTCGCCTGCACCGGAGACGATCTCGCCAATATTATTGACGACTGTTTCTTTTGTAACGCCCTGATCCTGACTCTTCAACCTGACACGCCATTTGACACGATGCCTGTTGTCCGGTCCCGGAGCCAATGCATCGGAAATATCCACACCGGCCTCTATGGGAGAAATTTCAGCGGAAGGATCGGCAACCGGAACTTCACTTCCATCCGGCTTGATCAAAATAGTGGAATTGGCGACATAGATAACTTCACGTGGCAAGCGGTCACGCACCTTGACGTATGTAGCAAGGTCTTCACCGCAGTTCTGAACGATAATCTCGTAGTAGAATTCCTGACCTGGCGAAACAGCACTTCCGGCCTCGGGAGTGGCAACCTTTTCCGGCTCGCCGGGAATGTCAAAATCGGGAAGCTTGGTGTTGATGGCGATAATCATGTAGTTGGTGAAAACTTCGTCCTGACCGACAGAATAAGTAATTACCGCAGAATCGTCGCCCTGTAGCATGGTGTTGGAAACATCGAAGGTGTCCAAGTCGATGGAGTACTGATTTTCGCGGCAGATTCCGGCGGAGTTGGTATTCACGGTGCCGTTGAATGGGTTGTCTTCGCTGTTGCAGTCGTCAAACAGAAGCGAGTTGTTGAAACGCAACTGTTCGGGGTGAGTTGCAGAAGAGCCCATTCCAGAGATTCCGGGGTCGCCTTCACCGGTAAAGAAAGTGACTTTGGCATCCGGTTCTTCGGGAACCTGGAAGCCTTCGGGCATCAACTCAACGATGTTGTCGCGGATGCGCGTAAAGTTCTGATAAAGATAAATACGTCTGGCATCGGTTTTAGCGCTGGAATAAACAACCAGAACCGACCAGCCGCCCAAGCCGAGAGTCAATGATCTGTAAGGTTCACCGGCAAATCCGGAGAAATCCGAAACGGTATAGTCACCCGTCAGAGGTTTACCCTCGGTAACGGTATGCTGCTGCATAATGTCGGTAATATCGATTCTGTAGGTATAAAAATGCAGGGTTACCTTTTCATCGTTTACGTCTATATCATCGTAGACGATCTCTTCGATATCCGATGCCGTGCCAACCACGGGATATTTTTTGCCGTTGGGCGGCTGAAGGCTCAACTCCTTGTCAGGAGGCGTGACGGGATCGTTTTCTCCGTAATTGTGCTCCAAAGATCCCATCCATACCAAGTAGGCTTTAACCACGTTGGCATCC
>CAYTHG010000214.1:0-6977 GCA_964437525.1 uncultured Myxococcales bacterium
CCGGCTTGACACGGCATTTGCATAAAAAAGCAAATCCCGCGCCAATCCACCCCACCCACCCGCGCGCGTCAGGCTGAAGTGTGCTGTTTTTGCTTTTTTTGAATAATGCAAAATATATAAACTTTGTTTTGCCAGCCAAGGCTATTGGTGTTATAGGATAAAAACTTTGCCTTGACCCCAACTTAAACAAGGGTCGGCATGTTTCGGTATTTGAAAAAGCAATGGAGGAAGTAATGGTCAAAACTTTTGAAGAGTTGATCAAATGTCGCGATGAAAAGAACATCGAAGCTGTTGACCTGAAATTTGTCGATCTGTTCGGCAGGTGGCATCACCTGACAATTCCCGCAAACAGGTTGGATGAAAAGCTGTTTACAGAGGGAGAGCCTTTCGACGGTTCGTCCACTCCGGGATACAAAACCGTCGCCGGCGGCGATATGGTGTTGATTCCCGACCTTACCACTACAGAACTGGACCCTTTCTGGGACAGACCTACGCTGTCTCTTATTTGCAGTATTCATGAGGCTGATACCAAGGAACATTACCGCCGCGATCCCCGTGGAGTCGTAAAGCGTGCCGAAGAGTTTTTGCGCAAGGAAACTCCGGCAGAAAAAAGCATGTGGGGACCGGAATACGAATTTTACCTGTTCGATTCGGTCAATGTCCGCGAGGATGTCAACACCAGTTTTTACATGATCGACTCGGAAGAGGCGGACTGGAACAGCGGTATGGAGGGCAAGAACCTCGGTCACAAGATCCCGCGTCAGGGTGGCTATCACGCCATTCCTCCTTTGGATCGTCTGCACAACCTGCGTTCCGAGATGTCACATATGATGGCCGAGGCCGGTATTCCTGTGCGCTACCATCACCATGAGGTAGGCGGACCGGGCCAATCGGAAGTGGAAGTCATGCTGGGCGGTTTGGCCGAGATGGGCGACAATACCATGCGCGCCAAATACATCATCAAGAACGTTGCTCGCAGTCATGGCAAGACAGCCACCTTTATGCCCAAGCCCTTGTTCAACGAAGCCGGAAGTGGAATGCATTTCCACCAGTACCTGCAAGGCGAAGGCGGTAAAAACCTTTTCTGGGATCCTGACAACAAGGAAACCGGCCTTTCGGAATTGGCTTTGAATTATATCGGCGGTCTGCTTTATCACGGCAGGGCTCTTTTGAGCATGACCAATCCCAGCACCAACAGTTACAAACGCCTGATTCCGGGATTCGAAGCTCCGACCAAACTGTTCTACGGTCTTGCCAACCGCAGTGCTGCGGTGCGTGTGCCTAAGTATGCCAACACTGAAGAAACCAAGCGCATCGAGTTCCGTCCTCCGGACGGCACAGCCAATGCGTACTTCGCAATGGCCGCCCAGTTGATGGCGGGTATTGACGGTATCAGGAAGAAGATCAATCCGGCGGAGTTGGGCATGGGCCCGTTCAACTCTGATATCAAGGAAATCCCCGAATCGGATTTGAATAAAATCAAGAACGTTCCGGCGACTTTGATAGAGGCGCTCGAAGCTTTGAAGGAAGACCACGAATTCTTGCTGGAAGGCGGAGTGTTTACGAAAGACACAATTGATACGTGGATTTCATGGAAACTGGAGAAAGAACATTACGCCCTGCGTAGTCGTCCTCATCCTTATGAGATCAAGCTGTATTTTGATATGTAGCCAATAAGGTTTTCAATAAAAAGCCCCTGCCGAATGGCGGGGGCTTTTTTGTGGCTGACGAAATGCTGTTTCTATCAAAAGGATATTGGAAACCGATGTCACACCCGCGTAGGCGGGTGTCCATCCTGTTGATATCGTTCTGGATTCCCGCCTGCGCGGGAATGGCAATATTCTACTGCTTGTCAATATTTCTAAAATTAAAGGTTTGTCAATAGGCCTCAACACGATGGTGTTTCTTTGTCTGTCCTTATGCAAATTTCAGACTGGCGATGAAGGCCAGGGAGGTTTTCAGTTTAAAGAAGGTCAGTGTTTTTGAGACCAGCTTTCCGGTTTCTTTCTCGACTACCGTTCCGAAGCAGGTTGTGTGAGAGATTGGCAAATTCCAGGGCTTGATATTTACCTTTTCACCAACGTGGCGGTATGCTTTGCCGTCAACTTCGAAATCGAAGGTGTAGCGTATTTTTGCTTCGGAGAAATAATTCAGTTCCAGTGTGCCTTCGCAGGGTGTGTTGTAGCACATGCCATCGATGGTGACTGTGCCTTCGAGTTTGTTCTTCAGGAATTTGTCACCGAAGGGATTTATGAAAGGCGTGAATTCTTTCGGTCCCCAGGTTACATTGAACTCCATAAAGCGTTCTTCAGGAGTTCCGAATTCCGGTTCGAAGACGTGGCTGCCGGTCATTACTTCATCCATGGTGAATCCCAAGCGGCCTTCGGTCAGCATGTTTTTGAAATCGTTAATGCGTCCCATGATCTTACCCCCTTTAGATCGCTTGCTGCGGTTTTTGGTATTCTTCCGGTTTTTTAGCCAGAAAGAAATTCGTGGTGCTCGATACCAGGCTGGATATCGGGGTCAGGAAACGAGAGTAGAAGCCGACATCGTTTATCAGGCTGACCATCTCGACATGCTGGCGTTTTTTGATGGCTTTGAAAATTATCTTGCCGACTTTCTCGGGAGTCATGGAGTAGTAGGGGAGAAGCTTCATGGATAGCTTGGCACCGAAGGTGTCGGCCTCGACATCGTTGTAGAAGGGCGTGTTTATCATGAAGGGGTAAACGGTGGTGACGTGAATGTTGAATTTTTTAAGCTCGAAGTGCAGTATCTCGGAGAATGCGCCGAGCATGAGTTTTACGCTGGCATAGGCTCCCCAGGTCGGCAGACGGAAGAATGCCTGACCGGAAGAAACATTTACAATCTGACCCGAGCGCTTTTCTATCATGTAGGGCAGGAAGGCGTAGACATGGTACAGCGTGCCCCAGAAATTCACGTCTATGAGTTTTTTCCAGGTTTCAAGGGATGTCTCGGCCAGTTCGCCGGAGTGGCCGATTCCGGCGTTGTTAACGAGTATATCCAGTCCTCCGACTTCGTTTAAGACCCAGTCGGCCATTTTGAAGACTTTTTCTTTGTCGGAAATATCGATCTGGTAAGTGTGTATCTTGACACCGTGAACGGCCAGTTTTGCAGCGGCGTTTTCAAGTGCTTCGCCGTTTATGTCAGTCAGTATCAATTCCGCTTTTGCATGGGCGAAATTCTCTGCGGTGGTGAAGCCTATACCACTGGCCGCGCCAGTTATCAGGACTTTCTTTCCTTTGACGCTCCTCATGACATTCCCTTTCGTTTCAGGTATTCGATTATTGCTCTTTAAGCAGTTCGTTTCCTTGAACGATTCCGAATCCCATAAAGGCGAAGTCGGATATTTCCGATATCAACTCTTCCATCGTAATCTCAGGCAGCCTGTCGTTGGCCCAGGCGTTTATCATGCGCAATCCGACACCCATCAATGATTGCGCCACGATCTCGCTGCGGCAGGGACGGGCAAAGCCTTTTTCTATGGCGTGGTCAAGGTGAAATTTGGCTATGTTTGCAAATTGATCGTAGATCTCTTCCAAATCACGTTCGAAGTTTCTGTCCACCGCCGCTCCTTCACGTAAAAAAAGACGGGTCATGGTCCTGTTTTCTTCGATGTGGCGAGCCATTTTGTTCAGAGCGCTGAAGGATGCGTCTCTATATTCCTGTATATTTGTGGGCTGATTGGTCTTCATGTCCGAAAACTTGTCTATAAGCTCGAATATGAAGCGTTCTATCAGGTTTACGAATACGTCTCTTTTATCCGTGAAGTTTCGATAGAAGGTTCCCTGACCGACTTTGGCTTCGTCCACGATGTCGGAGATGTTGGTTTTATGGTAACCCTTTTTCGAGAAAACTGTTATTGCCGCTTCCAGAAGCGAATTGCGGGTCTTGTTCTTGCGCTCTGTATCCTTGTGTTTTCTATATTCCGAAGGCATTTCGATCTTCCCTTGTGAATTTCCATTGCATTTTCCCTTTGCAAGTTAAGGCTACACGAAACGGACTAATTGGTCAATATCGATTCGAGGATTATTTACAGGTGAAAGGGGTTTAATTTTGGAGCAGGCTGGGAAGCCATGCTCCAACCTTAACGACAAATTGAAGATTTTGTCGGGCAAGAAATTTGCCCGACCTACCTTGGATTTGCACGTTTTTTGTTGCCGCAGGATTTTTGAAATGGGCGGCCACGGGGGACCGCCCCTACGGGGTATTTACACGTTTTTTGTTACCGCAGATTTTTTCTAAAAAGTCTGTTGCCAAGCTTTCAAGTGTCGCGGGTTCCCAATTGACACGGCATTTGCACCTGCGGGCAAATCCCGCGCCAATTCCCACCCACCCGCCCGCGACGGCTTTGTCTCTGAAATTAGGCTATTGTGAGAATTCGGTATGACGGTGAAATCGCTCATTATTAACAAATGCTTCCCAAATGCGTTTATTTTGTGGTATATGAAATCATCAGTCTAAAACGGATTGGTACTGGTTTAGACCAAACTAGGGTAGTTAAAAGATGTCAGAATCACTCGCTTCTTTTTTAGTTGTATGTCCCAGAGCCTGCGAAAAGCTTCTTTTCGACGAGCTTGCCTCTCTGGACTTGGATAATCTTGAAATCGTTCACGGTGGGGTGACTTTTAAGGGGAGTTTTACGGAAGCCCAGAAGGTATGTCTGTGGTCCCGTATTGCAGGCCGAGTCTACAAGCCCATCGCCCACGTTGATGCCAAAGACGGGGAGATGATTTACCGCAATGCACTGGAGGTTGAGTGGGACGAGTATCTGGATACCACCAGTACTTTTGCCATTCAGGGTATAGGCACAAGCGATACCATCAGGCATTCTGGATTTTTGGCCTTGAAGGTCAAAGATGCAGTCGTGGACAGGATGCGTCGCAAGACGGGTTTCCGTCCCAGTGTCGACAAAGAAAATCCCGACGTGCGTTTTGTGGCCAGATTATACAACGGCAAGCTGGATCTGTCTTTGGATGTGTCTGGAGAAAGTCTGCATAAGCGCGGCTGGCGTAAAGGGCAGACGGTCGATGCGCCGTTGAAGGAGAATCTGGCGGCTGCCATTGTCCGGGCCAGCGGTTATTGCGGGCAGGAAGTTTTATGGGAGCCGATGTGCGGTTCCGGTACCTTGCTTATCGAGGCTTTGGAGTATGCGCTCGGTTGGGCTCCTGGGCGTCGCAAGATGTTCGGTTTTGAGAAGTGGCCGTTTTTGGCAAGAAGCTTGAAACGTGATTTCAAAGACAGACGCCGGGCCATTCGCAGGCCGCAATCCAATTCTATTGAGGCGGTTTTCGCATCCGATATAGATAAAGATGCTCTTCGAATTACGGAGAAACATCTAGAAGCGACTGGCTTGATTCGTTTTGTCAGACTTGAACATCAGGATGCGTTCCAAATCAAACCTCCCGGCAAATGCACTATACTTGCAAATCCTCCTTACGGGGAGCGTTTGGAGATTCCCGACGAGGAATTGCTGGAGCTTTACACGGGCATGGGCGAAGCCTGGAAGCAATTTGACGATGCCCGTCTGGCTATATTCTGTTCCAATCCTAAATTCAGAAAAGCCTTTGCACTGAAACCCACGCAGATTATTGAAATGGCCAATGGCTCTATTCCGACAAAGCTGTTCCTTTACGATGTCGGTAAGCGCTGGAGCGGTGTTAAAGTAGAGGCCAAAGAAACTGGCGAAGGCTGAAAAAATGAAATCTAAAAATTGCGCGGCACTCGTTCTGAAACGTGGCCGCGAGAAATCAGTTTTAAAGGGGCACCCCTGGGTTTTTTCCGGGTCGGTGCAGCGTGTGGAAAACGATCCTGAAGCCGGCGACTTGATTGAAGTTCGAGACGGCAAGGGCGAGACCCTGGGTTTCGGCTTTTACAATCTTGCAAGCAATATCCGTTTGCGGATGTGGAGCCGCTTGCCTGCGGAAGTCGAAGATTTCGATAAATCTTTGAGCGGCAGAATCAAGCGAGCCGTGGATTTCAGGAAACGCGAACTGGCGGATTTGGAGACGGATTCGTTCAGGTTGATAAATTCCGAAGGTGATTTCATTTCCGGTTTGATCGTGGATTATTTCGCAGGTCGTCTCGTGATTCAGCCTTTGGCTTTGTGGGTGGAAAAGCATCTTGATACAGTTGTGGACGCTTTAAAGCAGAGCCTTGCTCCAGAGCTTTCGTGCCGTTCCATAAAGGTCTTAGTCGAGCAGGATGTGGCGCGGTTGGAGAAGATGCAGCTTGAATCTCATGTGGTTTTCGGCGAGGAATCCGACTTCGAGCAGGATATGGAAATCCGCGAGAACGGAATCAGGTATTCTGTTAATCTTTCCAGCGGCCAGAAAACCGGGTTTTTCTTCGATCAGCGCGAGAATCGCCTTTTACTGAGAGAAGTGGCCCAAGGTAAGCGTGTACTGGATTTGTTCTCATACAATGGCGGTTTCACGCTGAATGCCATGGAATCGGAAGCGGCGCAAACGGTTTCCGTTGACTCCAGTGAGCCGGCCTTGGAGTCGTTGAAGAAAAACATCGAATTGAATGAATTCTCTCTGCCTCATGAACTTCGTTGCGAAAATGTAAAGAAGCATTTGCCGCAAATGGAGGAAGCCGGGGAGCGCTTCGATATCGTTATTTGCGATCCTCCGCCTTTTGCAAGGCGAAAAGACCATATAAATTCCGCTTCACGAGTATACAAAGATATCAACCGTCGTTGCATGAAGTTGATAGACGACGGCTTGCTTTTCACTTTTAGCTGTTCCCCTCATATAGACAGCCGCCTGTTCCGGCAGATCATATTTGCCGCCGCTTTGGAATCCGGTAGACAGGTGCAGGTCTTGCGGCAGTTGGGGCCGGGTATAGACCATCCTGTCGATGTCCGTCACCTTGAGGGAGAATATCTGTCCGGTCTGCTTCTGCGTGTCGTGGCAGTCTCTTGACGCTCCTGAAACGACTGACTTTTTCAATAGCTT
>CAYTHG010000215.1:0-6976 GCA_964437525.1 uncultured Myxococcales bacterium
CCTGAAGACATAGTAGGCCAAATGGTGGAGATAGATGGCTTCAAGATAGATGCAACGGAAGTGACGCGCAGGCAGTATCGTCAATTCTTAAGGGCAGATGTACCTTTGCCCACAGATGATGATTGCGCCTGGAATCTCGGCCGCGTGCCTGACTGCAATTGGCAGGCTGATATGATTTTCGATTTGCCTGCCAACTGCATCAACTGGTGTAACGCCAGAGACTATTGCAGCTGGAAGGAGAAAAGACTCTGCACTGGCGATTTGAAAGCTCCTGAGACCGACGAGTGGTATAGAGCTTGTTCGGGCAAGGAGGCTTTTGCCTATCCATACGGGAATGAATATGACCCTTTAAGATGCAATGGCTGGGATTATGGGAAAGAAGGACCGCAACCGGCGGCAACGCTTCCCGATTGCAAAGGCAGTTATGAAAAACTCTACGATATGAGCGGCAACCTTATAGAATGGACAGGTGTTTGTCAGGGATTAGGTGAGAAAGGTTTTTGCAGGTTACGGGGAGGTGGCTATGCTAACGAGAAAGACGTTTTGAGGTGTGACTTTGATTTTGGCAAAGAAAACCTGAGAAAAATGTCCAATGAGTTGATCGGTTTCCGCTGTTGCAAGGATCTGGACTGATGATATCAGCTATGAGTTGTCTCAAAAACACATGTTTCCTCAAGGGGGTTGTAACGCTTGCGACTTTGTTTGTCTTTATTCTGATTTCCGCCTGTGCAGAAGAAAGCGATTATCCAGCCTGCGGTGCCGCAAAAATAATCTATGACAAAGCTACTGGTGAACTGGTCTCCGGTCCTGAGGAGATTTTGCTTGACGAGCCTCCATACTATGACCCGAAAAGGCTCCCAAAAGAAGGCAATGAGCTGAAAAATATCAGGGACGGTTTATGGCGACTGGATCAGGAAGTCACGGAAAGCTCGGTTGCGGAACCGGATGACATTGTCAGGATATTGCTGTCGCTGCCCTTGAGAGATGAAGAGAAGCTCAACGAATGGCTCGAAAAAGTATACGACCCTGAAGCCGATGAATACCTCAATTTCGTTTCGTCAAGCTGTCTGACATATTTGCATTCCCCGCAGCCGGAGTCGATTGGTCGCGTCAAGACATACCTTGAAAGCTATAATCTCAGTGTAGACAGGATTGCACGTAACAGATTGTTGATAATCGCTTCGGGGAAAGTATCGGATATTCAGGATGCCTTCAATTTTGAATTGATACGAGTAATAAGAGTCAGGCGACCCGATTTTGCAACCGAAAGCGAATTGAAGGTACCCGATTGGATCGTTGATGATATCGAAGGCTTAATAAGCATACAGGATATGCCAGATAATCCTCAATTGCCTGTAGATGACGGTCTGGTTAAATTCGTTCCATATGCCGGTCGGGTTACTCCGAAAGAATTGAACAAGGCTTACGGCAATCAGCAGTTTATTGACAAAGGCATGGATGGCCGTGGGCAGGCTATTGGTATTATCGTCGGCTGGATTGCCAGAGAGACGGACCTTGAAAGCTATTTCTTGAGTCTGGGTATAGAGCGCGAAGGTTCCATCAAATGGCGATTTACCGATTTCCCGCCCCCGATATTTTCAAACGAAACCACTGTGGATATACAGATGGTGGGCTCGACCGCGCCAGGTTCGGATCTCCTCATATATGTAGCTTCCGACAATACCGACTTTTCACTGACTTGGGCGACCAATGAAACAGTAGGCGACAACAAAGTTTCGGTAATCAGCTATTCCTTTTCTCACCAGGAAGTGATTACCTCCTGGGAATTGCAGCAGCATCAAAGCCGCGCAGCAAAATTGGCGGCAGCTCAAGGGATAACATTTTATGCAGCTTCGGGAGACTCCCGCAATGTCGATACACCTGCCAACAGTCCGTGGGTGACGGCGGTCGGATCTTCTTACCTGATTATGGATGACAACTTTGAGCGTTCAGAGGAAATAGATGCATGGTTCGGCGGTCGTGGACGCAGCGCTCTTTTTGCAAAACCGGAATGGCAACGCAAGATCGATCCGGAAGGTATGCGTCGCGCAACCGTGGATTTGTCTATCCACGCAATGGCCGACATGCTTCAGGATTCTCTTTATGTCTTTACCAAAGGCGACTGGCTGATGTCCGGCGGTACGTCCTTGGCAGCTCCGCTTCTGGCGGGAATGACTGCCTGTGTCAATCAGGCAAGAGGCGATAAAGGCAGGTTGGGCTGGATAAACAGAACCATATACGAAAACGAAGAAGTTCAGGCGACATTTATAGACGTTACCGATGTCTGGATGCCTCCAAATGAAGCAACGCCGGGTTGGGATTTCGGTACTGGCTGGGGAGCGCCTAATGTTGATAAATGGCCGGAAGCAATTCCCTAGAATATAGGTTTTTGATTTTCAGCCATTGTGGATATTGCGTGCGATTGCTGATAAAATAGGCAATCGTTCTAAGTCGGTGTGGATGTGGAATAAGTGAAATTTGTAAAACACTGCTGTACCTGAGAAATTTGGGGTGAGTGTGAAACTGGTTACTTCAGCTATTTCAGTAATTCTGATTACACTTTTAGGTGTTTTGGCTTTGTATACCTCTGGGGCCGGTCAGTTTCTGGATTATCGTTTCGGCGATATTGCCATGAAGTCAAGAGGGGTGCGTGAAAGCAGAACTAATGTTGTATATCTTAGGATAGACAGGTCAACGATTGAAAAAATCGGACATTTGCCTTGGGACAATCGAACTGCCAACGGCGTTTTGGAAGCTATTGAGAAATTCGGCCCCAAAAGGGCGGTGGTGGCTTCCAGTCCTGAGCTTGTTTTCGAAAATCCTGAGAGTATCTCTCGCAATTGGCTTCTGATACCGTTCTGTGGATCAGATAAAGAAAAAAAAGTTGCCGACTCCAAAAAAAGTATACAGGTTACTGTTCCCGATACCGATGGTGTGGTGCGACACCTTTACAGTAAGGATCCTACTGCTCAATGTAAGGGCAGTGCCTGGGAATATGATCTATTGGGAGTTCCCGCAGATCAGGAAAAGCTTCTTGTAAATTTTGTCGGGCCGCCGAACAGCATTTCCAATCTGTCCCTTTTTGATGTAGTTACCGGTGCCGCCCCCAAGGACTTCCTGAGAGATAGCTATGTTGTGATAGGTATCGACCTGCCGGGTATTACCAAAACGCTTTCAACTCCGGTTACTGCGACTAATGAATTTATGTCCGAGCCGGAGTTTCATGCACACGCATTGATTACCTTGATAGAGGGCAGCAGGATAAAATACATCGACTGGAAGGTAGCTTCGCTGCTGTTTCTGTTGATTATCTGTGTCTTGTGGCTGGCATTTCTGCCATCGACTTTCAGGAAGAATCTGTTGATTGCTTCCCTGTTCGCATTTGTTCTGGGTATTGTCAGTTTGATCTTTTTCCTGGGATTGAATTTGATTATGCCGGTTTCCGGTTTTGCCTTCACGATTCTTTTAACTTTCATTCTTTCATCCGAGCAGAAGAATAAAATTTTGCAGGATAAAATTCGTCGCATCATGAACGAGTCTTCATGGGAGTTGGTTCTTCACCCCGGTACCAATGATGTCAAAGCTATGAGCGAGGAAGAAATCTGGAGCAGGATGGTAGGGTTTGCTTCTATTCATTTGAAGCCCGAGAGCATGGCTTTGGCTGTACCTTTGTCGTCTTCTAAAGGAACTCGCATTCGCTTTTCAAGTTATTACAATATGAACGAAGCGGATATAAGGGAAAAACGCCGGGATATTTCTCGTATGCCGTATGCATCTTTTATCTCCAGGCCAGATGTGGTCAGGGTCGATCGCTATATGACAGACGAGTCCGGAGTCGTCAGTTTCCTGGTGCCGCTGTATTATCCTTCCACGTTCATGGGAATGTGGTTGATAAACTTCAAGCGAGAGGATCGCATTGTCGAAGAGAGGATGAATTTCCTGCTGATGGTCGGTCAACAGGTTGCACGGTTGATGTTTGACAGCAAAGCGGCGTTCAAAAACAACAATGATGGCAGAGCGAAGTACTCTTCGGATTGGCTTGAGAAGCAGGTCGTTCAAGTAGACCGTATTGTCAGCCATCTGATAAAAGAAAAACGTGTTTACCAATCGGTTCTCAATGGTTTGGCCGAGGCGGTAGCCTTTACCGATATGTTCGGTAGAGTGATTCACATGAGCGGCAGCATGAAGGCCATCCTTGATGATTGCGGTATGCAGACAAGAGAACGAAACACTTTATCTTCGATTCTAAGCGAACTGGGCGCATCTGGAAACGAGGGTGTTTCAAGTTCCATGTTGAGCCTTGCCGAAGATAAAACCGAACACGTATTCGAATTTAAAGGATACAAGTTTATCCTGAGAATCTTGTATGTGGAGTCTCAAAGTGAACATCCATTCCCTGAAGGGATGTTGCTTCTGGCCTTAAATAAAGATGGCTCCGCTTTGCCTTTGCCTTGCTCAAACAGGCAAACCGACAAAGACGACGAAAGCGAGCGGGGGTAGGGGTATATGGAGGACGTGCTTGCCATATTTCCTTCGAGAGGACTGGATAACTCCATTTTGGTGCCGATCTACATCGGCCTGCTTATTCATGCCTTCTTTATCGAGTCAATGGGCTGGTCCTACGCCGGGCTGG
Source organism: uncultured Myxococcales bacterium (assembly GCA_964437525.1). Taxonomy (GTDB): domain Bacteria; phylum Myxococcota_A; class SURF-8; order SURF-8; family SURF-8; genus JAKQSH01. Next base: position 4,634 of record CAYTHG010000215.1, read on the forward strand.
TTGTCTCCGGTTATCTTGCTTCCGTTTTTGCAATAGCTCCTCAGGCTGGAATGGTTATCGGGCTTGAGATCTGCACCACATATTTAATAGTTTACGTAATTTCTGAAGTATTCGCCCGAAGCGGATGGTGGCACAGCTTTTTCGGTAGAGAGCGTTTTCTGTTCTTTTTCATAATCAGCCTGTTGGTACGCCTTATCTACGAGGTCTGGCTGTTCCATTCTGTGACAGAATGGGTCGTGGATTATTTCGGGATGCCTTTAGAAGCCGCCAGTCATTTGTATGGAATCGGCTTGGTTATCGTGCCGCTTTCTGCTCACGCCATGTGGCGTCCCGGTTTCAGGCGAGGTATTGTTCAGGTCGGTGTTCCCGTTCTTCTGACTCTGCTGGTTTTAAAATACCTGTTGATCCCCTATACAAATTTCTCGATTGCGAACTTCGAGTTGACCTTCCAGGACTTGGCCTTGGACTTTACTTCCTCGCCAAAAATCTATATCACGCTGATCCTCGGTCTGTTGATAGCCGCGCGGTTTAACCTGCGCTATGGCTGGGATTTCAACGGCATTATGATTCCTTCTCTATTGGCGATCTCGTGGTATATGCCCTGGAAAGTACTGGCCACTATCGTCGAGTCCACGCTGGTTGCAGCCATAGCGTTTATGGTCGCCAGTCTGCCGTTTTTCAGAAGGAGTAACCTGCAAGGCATAAGGCGCCTGCTCCTTATTTTCACTATTGGGCTTTCCCTTAAATTCGTGATCGGATTTTATCTGACCGAAACCAATCCCGGTTTTCGTGCTTCAGACCTGTTTGGATTCGGTTATCTGTTGCCAAGCTTGATTGCCTTGAATATGTGGGACAACCGTAGCTGGTCGCTTGTTGTCGGGCCGACTATCTTCACATCACTGGTTGCTTTTGTGGTTGGCAATGTCGTCGGTCTGGCGCTCTTCAAGGTTGATGAACTCTTTATCGAAGAGGTCGTTCCCTCTGCCGAAAATCAGGTTTTGCAAGTGGCCGTGCTTGATGTTCCTTTGGAGTCGTTGGAGTTGGCTGCGGTGCAGACCAGACCGATCTTGCCGGAGGATTTTCAGGCGACATCTCCGGCTGCAAGAATTCGCTACCAGAATATTTTGGCTGCAGCTAAAAAACTGGCAGGCGAAAGCGACCCGCTTGAGAAAAAAACTTCCATTACAAGTGGATTCGCCAGGAATCTCCAAAAACTTAACCTATCGCTTTCGAGAACGGAATTCAAAGACAAAGAAGGTGAAATCAAGCCTGCCTTCGTTTTACGTGAAAGCCTTGAGAGTACTCCCGGTGAATTGCGTGGCTGGCCTACTGTCGTGCTTGTTATCGGGTGTTCTGAAGGAATGTTGCTTGAGATTCCATATCCATATGAAGAGTCGGCGGCGTGGGATGCAGCTTTGAAGCTTTTCCCGGATATGAACGCCTGCGCTATGATTTCAAATGGATGGCGAAGCTTCCAACTTGAAGAGAAAGCCGTCTTGCGCAGAGCGGGTTCGCCTTTCAGTCTGGCGCACGAAATAATCTCGGAAGGCGCTGTCGCACAGATTCGAGTAGGCGAAGGTCCGAGTACTATTTACGTCAGGACCAGATTGCCGTCCGAATTCAAATTGAAGGTCATCAAACGTCTGTTCCCTGATTACAGGATGATATGGCATCAGTACGACGAACAGGCTCCTATACGTGGCAGCGATTTGACTGACTCAGTAGAAATAGTTCTGAATCGGGATGACATAAATACTCTGCAACCAGACTTGCCGCGCAGTGAAGAAGAATTAAGTGTTTCCGGTATAGCCTATTTGCGTAGGTTATTGACGGAAAATCCCGAATGGATAGCCGAGCCTTTATCGGAGCGCTACCGAACTCCGATGCCGTTTGAGATGGAATACTTTCAGGAGATGCTTGTCAGGCCGATTAGGAGAGCGCTTGAATTCGGTAGACCGGAACTTGATGAGCTGGAAGCGCTGAGATCAAGATTGTCGTGGCGCGCGAAAGCTCTTGGGTACGAGATTCTGGCATTCGGTCGCGACCCTCAAGGGCGTGTCGAATGGCTTTTGAAAGAGGTTGAACCCGAAAGAGGATGGGGCCTTTACCTGTTCAGGTCAGGTTCCAGCCAGTGGACTCTGGAAGCTCCGCGCCCCTTGCAGGAGTCGCGCACCCTTGAAATTGCAATGGATGCTTATGGGCGTTTGCAGGCATCGGCGCTTTATATCGCCGGGGCCGATCTTCAGGCCCGTCGTGACGGAAGTTCCGATATCACTAGATTGGATAACGTCATCAACCCCTTCCAGGCAGCGCATCGTGCGGCATACCCAAGCCAAAGCGGTT
>CAYTHG010000216.1:0-6924 GCA_964437525.1 uncultured Myxococcales bacterium
CTGATAGACCACACTGTTGTCGCCCAGGCTATGGGAGATCTGAATCGACTTAAAGAGGATTCTAAATATTGTATGAATACTTTGCGGGGCTTGAGTTCTTAGCCCGAATTATTCACAGATATTTTGTGACAATTTGTCGCTGTTTGTTTCCAGTTTTCGCATATTTGACAAACTGTCCCTATATCGAAATTCAAAGCCGTTTTAAATATGCTCATTTCACTTGCGTATAATTGGCTAATCCTGTAAATAATCAAGTTAAATCAATGTGTTTTGTGTCAGTTCGCAAATATTGTTGATTCTGGCACCGATCTTGCCTTATAAGCGCTAAGAGGCTTTTTATGTTTTTACCGGGAGGTTTTCATGCTGCGAGCTATCAAGCCTGACCGCACAATCTCGATTGCGCTTTTGTTGCTTTCGTTTTTTATTTCTTCGATGGCTTTTGCCGATGGAATCGTTATCGATTCGTTGGAAGTTAACGATGATGAAATCGACAGCACCAGCGATGTCTATGTCCAGGAAGATGCCACCGTCACCATAAAATTCAGTCGTGTTGACGACGAATATGATGAGTGGGATTTGAGGCTGGAGAGCGTCTCGGGGCTGGAGTTGAAAAGCGGTGATTTCGACGGTAACGACGAAGAAGTCAGCTTTACCACCGCCGAAGTCCGTCAGAGAGTCGAAAACGACGGCGATAGCTTCTACAGCAACGACAACCTCTACCAGTACGATCTTATCCTGAGAGTTGTCAGCAGCAAAAAGAAGCTTATGGTCCCGGTAATCGTTCCCAAGCGCAACAAGTTGATCGTAGACGGCGATTACGATGACGACTACGATGACGATTACGACGACGATCCGGATTACGAAGAAGAAGATGAAGGCAGCCTGACGCACACCATTACAGTGCATGTCGATATGGACCCGCCCGCTGATGTTGAATTGAGCGATTCGATTACGCCCGGCGAAGGCAGCCTGACCGTTTTCTGGACAGAGATCGAGCGTTCCGCCGAGGGCAACCTCGAAAGCGGTGATGTGCGTTATGCCTTCTGCGTTCGCAAGGTCGATGACCTGCCAGTCGATGAGCGTCCCGCGTCTCAACGTCCGTTCATCGTCTTTGAAAACGGTGACGGCGAAGTCATTATAGACGGAGACGAAGCAATCGAAGATGGTGATGTCCCTGTAGAAGACGGCGACGAAGCAAGCGAAGATGGAGATGTCGTTATCGAAGACGGCGATGTGGAATTGGAAGGTGACAGGACAATATCAGAGATAGATGGCGACGAGGATGGAGAAGAAGCAGCGACAAGCGAAGAGTTGACAGGCTGCATGGACCCTGTGCCGGAAGGAACCACAGGCGACTCTTACAAAATCGAAGGTCTTGAAAACGGTCTGGTTTACGAGATACGCGCCCGCGCAATAGATGAGGCCGGGAATAAATCACTCAATTGGTCGGAGCCGATCTACGGCACGCCGCGTTCGGTGGACGACTTCTGGGAATCCTACAAAAAATCCGGTGGCTCCGAAGATGGCGGTTTCTGCTTTATCGCCACTGCCGCTTACGGACATTACGACCACAAGCACGTTGTCAGGCTGCGCGCCTTCCGTGACGGTGTTCTGGCGCAAAGTGCCATAGGTCGTGCCTTCATAGACTTTTATTACAAGACCAGCCCGCCCTTAGCCGAGATCGTCAAAGAAAACCCGATTATGGCTTGGCTTGTGAGAGTTTATCTGTTCCCGATAATCGCCTGGCTGATGCTTCTGTTCGAAGTGAGCATGGCCGGTAAATTCTTTATGCTTGGAGGAGTTTTGACTGTGGCTGCAATAGGCTCCGCGCTTCCGGCAAGGAGGGCCAGACGATGAGGAATTCTTTTCTGATAGGCTCGCTCCTGGTATTGCTTGTCATGTTTGTCTCCGCTCCGGCGCAGGCCGAAACAGAGCGCAACTGGACGGCACATGCCGGATTCGGTTTTTATTCGCTCGATTTCATGGACGATGAATTCGATAATGCCAAACCCTACGACAGTATTTTCGGCGGCAAGAAACGCTTTTATTTCAATCTTGGAGCGGAGCGCTTTTTGTGGCAGGGAATAGGAACCGTCGGGATTGAGTCCGCCCTGGGATATTTCAAGGCTTCCGGCAAGGGCAAGTTCGAAGACGGTACGGACTCCGAAGATTCGACCACATTCAACATGCTGCCTTTAAAGCTTTCGGTGGTGTACCGTTTCGACTATCTGTGGCAGGACTTCAGCATTCCTTTCGTGCCGTTTGCAAAGCTGGGACTCGATTATCATATCTGGTGGATCAAAGACGACGATGGCGGTACTTCGGGTTATGAAGGCAGCGACGGTTACGGCGGAACCTTCGGTTTCCACGTTTCCTACGGCTTGCAGTTCTGCCTCGATATGCTCGATAAAAGACTGGCAAACGAGTTCGACCGCGACGTGGGAGTCAACAACACCTATCTGTATGTAGAAGGCACTTTCTCCAAGATCAATGACTTCTGGGCCGGAGACAGCTTCGACCTTTCATCCCATCACCTTTTGGCAGGAATCCTGTTCGATTTCTGATTCGCAAAAAAACATGCGCAGGATCAGGATAAAACTCGAATACGACGGCACAGGCTACGCAGGCTGGCAGCTCCAGAAAAACGGCGAGTTGACCATACAGGGTGAATTGGAACGCGCCTTGTTCCGTCTGTGTGGCGAGAACGTCAGGGTTCACGGCGCAGGCCGCACCGATGCCGGAGTTCACTCCCTGGCGCAGGTGGCTCATTTCGATCTTCCCGGAAATATCCCGATAGAAAAATTGCCCAATGCCATGAACGCCCATTTGCCGGGTGATATTATGGTTTACTGCGCCGATGAAGTAGACGAAAATTTCGACTCGCGCCGTCACGCCCGAGGAAAAATCTATCGCTACAGAATTCGCAATACCGCCAGACAAAGCGTTTTCGACCGTCGTTACACCTGGCTCATAAAAAAAACTTTGGATATAGAAGCCATGCAGAACGCTGCCGTTCATCTGGTTGGCGAACATGATTTCTCGTCTTTCCAAGGGGCCAGATGCTCTGCCAAACACGCTGTCAGGTATATTTATAAACTGGATGTTTTGCAGCGCGGCGAAGAGGTAGTTATAGAGACTTTCGCCACGGCTTACTTGAAGCACATGGTCAGAAACATAGTCGGTACGTTGGTGCAAGTCGGCAACGGTGAAATGAAACCCGAAGACATGCAGGCCATACTTCAGACCAAAGATCGCTCTTCCGCCGGTCCGACCGCGCCGTCAAGGGGCTTGATACAGGTCAAAATATTTTACAAAGACGATCCGCCTCCCCTGGACCTGATGCGGCTGATCCCGGAATCTCATCGTATGAGATAAGCGTTTGCAATTATGCTCCGTGCGGGTTAGGCTTTTCTCGAACAATTGAAACCGAGACGACTGTAAGTCGTTTTAGATTATGGAAACGAAAAATGAAATTCGTCGATAATGTCAGAGTATTGGTGGAAGCGGGAGCAGGCGGCAGCGGCTGCTGTTCCTTCCGAAGAGAAAAATTCGTGCCTCGTGGCGGTCCCGATGGCGGTGACGGCGGTCCCGGAGGCGATATCATTCTGGAAGTGGACGGCGGGCTGGGAACTCTTCTGGATCTGCAGTTCCATCAGCATGTCCGCGCCAAACGCGGCGTTCATGGCAAGGGCAAAGATATGACCGGCGCCGGAGGCGAAGGCCGCGTAATGCGCATACCGCCCGGCTGCGAAGTTTTCGACGATGATACCGGCGAGTTGATGGGTGAATTGACGGTGGAAGGCCAGCGTCTGATGGTCGCCAAGGGCGGGCGCGGCGGACGCGGCAATACCCGCTTTGCCACCTCGACCAACAGAATTCCGCACCGTTCGGATTCGGGCGAGGAAGGTGAGTCACGCTGGATCAGAATAGAATTGAAACTGATGGCCGATGTCGGGCTGGTCGGCTATCCCAATGTGGGCAAAAGCACGCTGGTCTCGGCCATATCACGGGCAAAACCGAAAATCGCAGATTATCCTTTCACTACGCTGATTCCTCATTTAGGAGTCGTCAAGGTCGGAGAATACGGCAGTTTCGTGATTGCCGATGTGCCCGGACTGATAGACGGCGCCGCCGAAGGAGCAGGTTTAGGGCATCGCTTCCTGCGTCATATCGAACGCTGCTCTATTTTGTTGCACCTTCTGGAAGTAAATGATGAAGAACGCGATGGTGACCCCATAGCCGACTTGGACAACCTGACCGCCGAGCTGGCTCGTTATGCTCCCGAGCTTGCAGAACGCCCGGCCATGGTGGCGCTCAACAAAATGGAACTCAATCCCGATCCCGAAATCGTATCCGACCTGAAGGCGGAAGTGGAAAAACGCGGCATGAAATTCGTGGCCATCAGCGCTGCCGCTCATATGAATCTGGATGTTCTAAAAAAGACATTGGCCGAACATATTCCGCGACTGTCGGCACAAGAGGAATATTAGCCCGCTGAAATTATTCGGCTTAGGTCTGATCTTTCAAAAAATTCCCTACTGCTTCAAGCATGGCCTGCTCTTCTGCGGGCCACGCGAAAAGCTTTAAGTCTTTCTCGCGCTTGAGCCATGTCAGTTGGCGTTTGGCGTAACGCCAGGTCGAGATTTCTATTTTCTTCTGCAAAAGATCTTCTTCAAGCTCGCCATCGAGAACCGCGCTGCATTCTTTATAGCCTATGGAACCCAAGGCGGGCGTCTTCGTGCCGGAGAATTTGTCGCGCAGTCTGCGGGTTTCTTCCATCAATCCTGCTGCCAACATTTTTTCGGCGCGAGCGCGTATCCGGCTGCGCAGTTCGTAGATCATGACATCGAGACCGACGGAAAGCGAGTGGTAAGGCTTTTCCGCAAAACGATGCTCGGCCTGCAAGACCCAGATAGGCGTGCCGGATTGCTCCTGCACCTCCAGCGCCCGTATGATGCGCACCGGGTTTTGATATTCTATGTGCTCGCGGGCATCGGGTGACAAAGCTTCCAGTCTGGCAAAAAGCGCTTCGACGCCTTCATCATCCAGGATGGCCTGATACTCGGCCCGCAGCTCGTCGTTGCGCTTGGGCAAATCCACCAGTCCACCCAGTAAGGCGCGAATATAGAGATTTGTCCCGCCGCAGATAACAGGCAGCTTGCCCCGCGATGTAATATCTTCGATGACCTTGCCGGCCATTTCGATATAGCGCCCGGCATCGCTGGTTTCGCCCGGTGACAAAACATCGAAGAGGTGATGTGGGACGACGGCGCGTTCTTCGCTGGTGGGTTTGGCGGTGCCTATGTCGAACTCGCGGTAGAGTTGCAGCGAGTCGGCGTTTACTATCTCGCCTTGATATGCACAGGCGATAGCGACGGCGGCATCGCTCTTGCCGCTGGCGGTCGGTCCCTGTACAATTACTATGTGCGGTTTTTTATTGTGTTCGTCCAAAACGTCGCTCCAACTCTTCATAATTCATTTCAAAATATACGGGCCTGCCGTGTGGGCAGTTGGCCGAAAAGTTTATTCCGTCCATCTGTTGCAGTATGCCGCGCATGGCTTCCCAGGAAAGCTTGTCGTGGGCGCGCACCGAACTGTGGCAGGCGATGGTCGATAAGGTGTGTTCTATGCGTTCGGTGACGGCTTTGCTGCCACCGAACGCCGCCGCTTCATCAAGTAAGTCTTTCAATGTCGCGGCAATATTGGCGTTTACCAGAATTGCCGGAATAGCCTTGACTGCATAAGACGAGCCGCCGAATGGATCTATGATGAAGCCTGTTTTTTCAAGCTCTTTATATAGCTCCTCTAAAGTCGCTTCCTGCATGGAGTCGAGATCTATCCTGACCGGAAACAGCATGGCCTGACTCTGGACCTGCCCCTTGTTGTAAGAACTTTTGAGGCGCTCGAAGTTTACGCGCTCGTGAGCGGCGTGCTGGTCGATTATCACCAGCCCTCTTGGACCTTGACACAGTATGTATGTGGTATCCAGTTGGGCCAGAGGATCAAGTGACGAGAAAAAGCCCCTGGGGGCGTTCGGGTTTGCCTGAGGCGCATCTTGTGTTTGTTGCGCCGCTTGGGGAATATGGCTTGTGCCGGATTGTGTGTACTTGAAATCAAAGCCGCTGCGCCCGGTGCTTGTCTGGGCTTGGCGCTGGGAATAACTCTTGATGGCCCCGGCGACACCTCTTTGCAGTTCATGGCGTGAGATCGGCATTCCGCCGCCCAGCCAGGGCGAGGCGCCCAGTGTTTCTCTGACCGATTCGTGTATAAAGCGGTAAACGTCGCGCGGCTGCTCGAAGCGCACTTCCCACTTGGCCGGATGCACGTTGACATCCACCTTGTCGAAGGGAACCTCCAACAGCAGCACCGCCACCGGATAGCGACCGCTTGGCAAAAGCGTGCCGTAAGCCGATGTGACGGCGTGACGCAGCGAGCGATCCATGATGGGGCGGCCATTCAAAAATATGTGCAGGGCTTGCGGGTTGGGGCGCACCTTCTCGGGCGAGGCCAGCATTCCTTCGAGCCGAAAATCCGCGAAGCTCTTTGAAAGCGGGAACAGGTGCGGGTAAATGCTCTTGCCCATGACGGCTGCAACGCGCTCGTGTAAGTCTTCGGTAGCCGCTAGCTGCAAAATTTGTCGCCCGTCGTGTGTCAGGGAAAAGCGCACCTGCGGGTGGGCCAATGCCACGCGCTGCACGGATTCTGTTATATGCGCCCGCTCGGTGTTGTCGGTTTTTAAAAACTTGCGCCGGGCCGGGGTGTTGTAGAACAGCCCTCTGACTTCTATCTCCGTTCCCGGAGCGCAGCCTACAGCCTGAATTTCTCCGACCATGCCGCCTTCTATACCTATGCGGTAGCCGCCGTCGGCGTCTTTGGTGCGTGAGGTGATCGTGAAATGACTGACAGAGGCTATGGACGGCAATG
>CAYTHG010000217.1:0-6903 GCA_964437525.1 uncultured Myxococcales bacterium
CATGTTATCTTCAAAGACAGTCAACACCTGGTTTATACACAGGTCGGCAAATGGCGCGGGGCCTTGAAGCTGAAACGCCCCGAGGGTGATTACTTTGAACTGCTCTGCATTATTCATGCTTACCCGTATGCAACCAACATAAACCAGAGCAGAATGCTCAAACGAGCTTTCCACCTTGCTAAAAGGCTTGAGGAAGTCATCAACCCTTCCGGCAAGCCTGCCGAAAGCGTTGTCTATTGGCTTGACCCGCTGGTTGGCGTTCTGCGTGAAATGGTAGACCTGACCGGTTTCCCCAGTGAGGAATCCGAGATTTCCAATTGGGTTGCAGAAAAGATTACCTACCTGAATACACTTGGCAGATTGCAGAAGGATATTCCTCTACACATCGAATCCACCTGGAACTGGCTGAGGAAGACCAAAGCCGTAGTTTACTCTGACAAAGAGGGGCGTTTTGTAAAAAGTGAGCCGAATATCCTTTCTGCCGGGAGAATAGACCCTGCACTGGCAGACATTTCAGCTCGTATAGTCGCCCTGAACCACATCAGCGCCCATAACGATTTTATCCATGAAATCATTACGCCAAATGTTCTGGGCTCCAAACAGGTAATCGTAACCCTGCCGGAAAAAGCACTGGATTTGATTGACGACATTTCAAGAGATTTTCTCTTCGGCGAATTGATGCGTAAACTCAATTACGTGGTAAATCGGGACGACAGGGCTAGATTGCAACAGGATGACCCTGATTACTATAAAGAGATAATTGAATTCGAGCAGACTTTACTGAGACGAGGATACGAAATCCCCCAATGCGGTGATGAAGATGTCGATGTCACTATACAACTGATGTTGTCGTCCCGCAGGTTGACAAAGCCTCAAAAAAACCGTTAGCACGCAGTTCTTATCGCCAGATCCGGTTTAGTCGAGTTAATGAATAAACATCTGGATCTTTTAACCTGATCCCTTGGGGTTGGTGGATTTTTCTACCACACCCCTTTGCCCCCCGGCACATGCCCCGGGCAATAAAACCTGGGGTATGTACCGCCCCTTTCTTATTGGATACCAATCACGCCGGATGTCGAGATGCAATCGAAAGCTTGCCAGAGATCATTCTGTTTGCAGACAAAGATTCGGATAAGGGTATCTACCCATCCCTGAATAGTCCCCAGTTTTATTTTTATATGGATACTGAGAATCCGTAGGGGCACGACGCGCCGTGCCTCTACCCAGATTGCTGACAAAGTCAACTCTTTCAAAAAGACGAAGGATAAACTTCCGTCATCCCCGCGCAGACAGGGATCCATGCCCTTGATGTTCCTCTGGATTCCCGCCTGCGCGGGGATGACAATTTTCTACTGTTTGTCAATATCTTCAAAAATTAAGGACTTGTCTATAGGCAGTGCTTCGAGACAAAAAGCTGCGTTTTTTCCTCAGCACTGGCGCGGTCAGGGATACAAGTAAAAATGGGAACTACTCAGCTACCCATCCAACGAAAGGTAAAGATAGTAAATATATTTTAACAACTATATGTCAACTTCTTAAGTGCTTGATATGACTGAGAAACAGCAATAAACATCACAGCTCTGCCCAATTTTTGATTTACCCCTCTCGAATATCGCTAAAAAATCAGTATTAATGGCCTATTTTTACTTGCCTTTTCTTAGTCGTTGGGCTAGACACATAATGAATTTTTTTTAAAAGGAAACTTACTTTCGGGATTGAGAACCAGATGGCGGAGAAATCTAAAAAAACGCAGGGTCCGGTAGTAAGGGGCAAGGCAAAAGCAAAGGTTAATTTAGTACTCAAGATCGTCGGTCGGCGCTGGGATGGCTACCATCTTTTGGAAACCCTGATGGCACCGATTTCCTTGGGTGATACCTTGACAGTCCAAAAAACTGCCGAGGGTGGTATCGTAATGGAATGCCCCGGTAGCGAGCATCTCGAATGTTCCGATAATCTTGCTTACAAGGCAGCCGAGGCTTTTTTTGAGGCGGGACGCATCAAGAAGACCGAACGCCATCTGAGAATCCGCATAAACAAAGATATTCCCGAGGCTTCCGGCTTGGGTGGCGGATCATCCAATGCAGCATTTACTCTTAATGCACTGGCTAAAATATGGCCCAGACGAGTCTCGGAGAAGAGACTTCATGAGATAGCCGCAGGACTGGGCGCCGATGTAGCCTTCTTCCTTGCTGGCAAATCCACCTGGATGAGCGGCATTGGCGAAGTCTTTGAAGAGGCGGCAAAACTTCCCAAAATGTGGTTGGTTCTTGCCAATCCGGGCTATACCGTTTCTACTGTGGATATATATGAACGCTTGAGATCACGTAATAATTTGACAAGTGAAGTTGGAAATGGTAGGAAAATCGTCTGCTGGTCTTCTGTTGAAGAACTGGTCGCCTCTATGTCCAACGACCTTGAGGCTGTAACAATAGAGAAACATCCTGATCTTTTCCAGATGAAACTGGCACTAAAAAAGGTTGGGGCAATTGGGGTGTCTATGTCCGGTAGTGGACCCACCCTCTTCGGTCTATTTGACACCAAGAGACAAGCCGAAGAGGCTACGGAACGGTTAAGGCAGTTATTCCCTGATTACCGTTTGTGGGTTGCGTCAAGCCAATAGAAGGGAAGTACAATGCAGATCACCGAGGTGAAAGTGTTTCCGGTCAACGAGGATAAGCTTAAGGCTTACGTAACGATAACCCTTGATAACGCCTTTATAATTCGAGATCTCAAGATCATCGAAGGCAACAAGGGCTACTTTGTGGCTATGCCTAGCAAGAAGCGCAAGGACGGATCTTTTAAAGATATCGCCCATCCGTTGAATTCGGATACCAGACAGATGATGGAAGATCAGGTAATGGAAGCATATCATGCGGAGTTGGGCGCCATCGACGATGACGACAACGGCATTGACAATGTGGAAATCAGCGATCAAGATCAGGATCAGGATCAGGAACAAGATCAGGATCAGGAACAAGATCAAGGTCAAGATCAGGAACAAGATCAAGATCAGGAACAAGATCTTGATCAGGAACAAGATCTTGATCAGGAACAAGATCTTGATCAGGAACAAGATCAGGATCAAGAACAAGAACAAGATCAGGAACAGGAGCAGGAAAGCATCTAAAGCTCCTGCATCAAGTGCTTGGGGTGTCGTCAAGCGGTAAGACACAGGATTTTGATTCCTGCATTCGGAGGTTCGAATCCTCCCACCCCAACCACCCTTTAGACATTCTACCCGGAGAAATTAGCAAAATGCTCGAAGCAGTCGAATTGAAAGCAAGTAAGCGTGACAGCCAGGGTAAAGGCGTCGCAAGAAGCCTCAGAAGGGATGGACTCGTTCCTGCCGTTTTGTACGGACAGAGCATGGAACCTCTCAACCTGAGCATCAAACCTGATGAAGTTCTTCACGCGCTCAGCAGCGAATACGGAAGAAACACCCTGCTGAAGATCAGCGTGGAGGAAAATGGAGAATACTTTGCTATAGTGAAAGACGCCCAGTTTGGTGTTTTGAGCCGCAAGCCTCTTCATTTTGATTTCCATGCAGTCTCCGAAGGCAAACCGATTGTTATCGATGTGCCTTTCTCAGTGCATGGAAAGTCCATCGGCGAACAATCGGGCGCTAACGTGAATCTTCTGCGCCGTAAAGCCAAAGTCGAATGTGCTCCCGAGAGCATTCCAGTCGGACTGGCTGTCGATGTTACTCCTCTGGACGTAAACGATCAAATCCGCATAGCCGACTTCGAAATGCCCGAAGGCGTCAAGGCCAAATACAAAGACAACTACGTCATTGTTGCTGTCCAGACTGCCCGTGGCATGACCATCGAAGAAGAAGAGGCAGCCGAAGCCGAAGCAGCCGAAGCGGCAGCCGCAGAGGAAGCAACAGCCGAAGCTGATGCAGCCAAGGCTAAAGAGGAGTAGAAGGAAGACTTCTCGTGAAGATCGTTGCCGGACTTGGCAACCCCGGGTCGTCTTACAAAGACACCCGACACAATATCGGCCAGCTTGTTTTAGGCAGGCTGGCCGAACACCTTGCTACAGCTTTGAGCCGGAAGAAATTCCGTTCTCTGGTTGGAACAGGGATGATCGGAACCGACAAGGTTCTGTTGCTTGCACCTCAGACTTACATGAATCGCTCTGGCGAAGCGCTTATAGAGGCGGTTCGCTTCTTTGATGTAGCTCCGAAAGACATCTTGGTAATCTACGACGATCTTGATCTGGATTTCGGAATTATCAAAGCTACGTTGGGCGGCGGCGCGGGTGGACACAAAGGGATCCAATCGATAATTGAAAAATTAGGTAGCAGGGATTTTCAACGCATTCGCATCGGCCTGGGCCGGCCTCGTTATAACGAGGTAATTAGCGATTATGTGCTTGGAGAATTTTATTCTGATGAAAAAAAATCCCTTAGTGGTATACTCGACGCAACAACTGAAGCGTCATTCATTTCCGTGGAACAAGGAACAGGAATAGCTGCTAATAAATTCAATGGTCGGCGGGTAGCTTTGAGAGAAAACACCTGACCGGCCCACGAAAAAAGGAGGGGAATCTTGTTGGCTGAATTATTGTTATGGTTGGCGCCGCTGGCAGCGGTAGTTGTACTCTTTGGTGCTTACAAAAAAGCGCAGTGGGTTTCGAAGCAGGACGCCGGAACGGACCGGATGAAGGAATTGGCAGGCTATATCGCCGAAGGCGCAATGGCCTACCTTTCCCGCCAGTACCGTGTTCTGGCGATTTTCGTAATCATCGTGGCAGTACTGCTCGGCGTCTCCAACGCCGCCTTGACTGATTCCAACTGGGTCATCGCGATTGCATTCATTTGTGGCGCGGTAACCTCGGCAATGGCAGGCTTTGCAGGAATGCGCGTGGCCACCAAAGCCAACGTGCGTACAGCAGCAGCAGCCCGTAATTCGCTTGAAAGCGCATTGAGAGTCGCATTCGGTGGTGGCACTGTAATGGGATTATCCACTACCGGCCTGGCTTTGATCGGCCTCTCGGTTCTGTTCCTCATATTCAAAACAGTATGGGGCGGCTCTGAAATGAACATCACCTTGAACGTCCTGGCGGGCTTCTCTCTGGGTGCAAGTTCTATAGCATTGTTCGCTCGTGTCGGCGGCGGTATTTTTACCAAGGCTGCCGATGTCGGTGCCGACCTGGTCGGTAAAGTCGAAGCTGGAATCCCCGAAGACGATCCCCGCAACCCGGCCACCATCGCCGATAACGTCGGCGACAACGTCGGTGACGTAGCCGGTATGGGCGCCGACCTGTTCGAGTCCTATGTCGGAGCCATCATCGGCGCCATGGTACTTGGTCTCGGCATGAAAGTCGGTATCCAGGCTGCAGGCGGAACCGGCGACGAAGCAATTTATCTGCCCATCATTCTGGCCGCCCTAGGCGCGCTGGTTTCCATGTGGGCCACCAAGTTCGTTAAGATCGAAGAAGGCGGAAACCCGCAGTCTGCCTTGAACAAAGGTTCCTTCGGAGCAGCCGGAATCATGGTTGTAGTGACGCTGATTCTGGTTTACGTACTTCTGCCCTGGGGCGGATTCGAATCCAAGGACATCACCGGGCGCATTATCACCATCACTCCTTGGGGAATCTTCATCGCCATGCTGTCCGGACTGCTCTCGGGCGTAGCTATAGGCCTGTCTGCCGAATATTACTGCTCTCCCGACAAACCTCCGGTACAGGGTATCGCCAAGGCCAGTGAAACCGGTTCGGCCACCAACATCATTGCAGGTCTGGCAGTCGGTATGAAATCCACTACCATTCCCGTACTGCTTTTGTGTGTGGCTATCATCCTTTCCTACTATTTCTCCGGACTCTATGGCATCGCCATTGCCGCCTTGGGAATGCTCTCAACACTGGGCATCCAGCTTGCAGTAGACGCCTACGGCCCCATCTCCGACAACGCCGGCGGTATCGCCGAAATGTCGAAACTCGGCCCGGAAGTCCGTAAGCGTACAGATAAGCTCGACGCAGTCGGCAACACCACTGCCGCCATCGGCAAAGGTTTCGCCATCGGCTCGGCAGCACTGACCGCCATGGCGCTCTTCTCTGCTTACATCTCCAAGATGAACGGCGAAGTCACCATCGACGTAACCAATCCTTACACAATGGCCGGTCTGTTCCTGGGCGCTATGTTGCCCTTCCTGTTCAGCTCCATGGCCATGACCGCTGTCGGTGAAGCCGCACAAGCCATGATCGAGGAAGTCCGCCGCCAGTTCCGCGAGATTCCCGGAATCATGGAAGGCACAGGCACTCCCGAATTCGCCAAGTGCGTTTCCATTTCCACCGACGCGGCTATCCGCAAGATGATCCTTCCCGGCGCCATGGCCATTGTCGTTCCGGTAGTGGTCGGCCTGATCGACCCGTCCATGCTGGGCGGCGTTCTGGCAGGTGTTACCGTCTCCGGTCTGTGCATGGCTATCTTCCAGTCCAACGCCGGCGGCGCATGGGACAACGCCAAAAAATTCATCGAAGACGGCAACCACGGCGGCAAGGGCTCCGAAGCTCACAAGGCCGCAGTTACCGGCGATACCGTAGGCGATCCCTTCAAAGACACCTCCGGTCCTTCCATCAACATCCTCATCAAGTTGATGTCGGTTGTTGCAATGGTTATCGCTCCGTTGCTTTACGCTCTGCATTACGCAGCATAAACAGCGGCGACACGCAAAAACAAAAGCCCCGCGTTCTTTTAGAACGCGGGGCTTTTTTATTGGCGACAACTAAAATATAAACAAAATAAATTCTCATACGGCATTGATTAAGTTATCTTATAAGCAATTAAAATCCGACAAGGAGTCGAACGATGGGGAAATTCTTGCGCGTTTTCGTACTGGCACTTGTAATTTGTGCCCTGGTTTCCGCCTGTAACGGCGACGATGACAAATCTTCAATAAA
>CAYTHG010000218.1:0-6879 GCA_964437525.1 uncultured Myxococcales bacterium
AGAACAGGTCAAACCCCGTCCCATTCCTCAGACAAATTCCATAGTGTATGTCCAACAGAACAGCATCAAGGGATTCGACCCGGTCCAGTGCCCGATAATCGACGGGCGCATGGAAATGCCCCGCATCTTGCAGAAGGTCATGCTGCAAATGCCCGATGGCAGAATCGAAATATTCGAGACACCTGCACAGGCTTCCGGGCTGGAAAACTTTCGCTTGTTCACCGTAGAGTTGGGCCAGCTATATCTTGACTTGTCCGGAGAAGTCTATCATTACGATTTTGAAAAAGAATTGAAGAAGCTGGCTTTGCACCCGGTTTGCGAAAAATGCCCAAAGCGCCCTTTGTGCGCAGCTTTGCATACATGCATCGAAGAAAACCTTTTTCGCAAAGCCGAAGAACTCTTTCTTGATGATTTACAGAAGATGCAGGGTCGAGTACTTGACATAGGTTGCGGAGCCGTACGCAGCAAAGGGATAATCGGTCAACTTATAGAGGATAAAAGTATAGAGTACTTTGCAGTCGAGCCTACTCCTCCACGGGAACTGCACGAATTTCTGCAAAGCCATGAATTGGAGCGGAATTTATATTGCGGGCAAATAGAACATTACCGCGCGGAGAATGAAAGCTTTGATTGGATACTGCTTTTATGCAGCTACAACCATCTTTTTGATCTGGAGGGCGCTTTGAAAAAGATTGTCGCGTGGTTGCGCCCGGGCGGTCACTTGCTTGTACTTGAAAATACCGTTTACGGTGTGTTGCGAGACAAACGCTCATGGGAAAAAATCGAGAAGATAGACGGCCAAGCGTATTTCGAGCATTACCACAACCACACATCTAAACAGGCATTAGAGCTTCTTTTGCCACTTGGAATGGAGCTGGAAAAAGAAATTCCGGTAACTTCAAAAACGGCAAATCAATGGCAATTACTGATGCGGAAATCTTTATAACAAGCTATTATGGCAAGGTTTCCCACTGCTACAGTCAAGCCTTTTGCCTTTACTTATTTGCCTGCAAATGTTAAAAAGGGCTTCATTTGTCAAAAGAGTTCAGGGAGGAATCAACGATGGCTAAGAAGAATCTGGGTCTCTTGATGTTTTTGTGTGCGGCTCTCATGTTTGTGGCCACTTCCTGCAGCGATAGCTGCCCGAGCGGTCAGGTAGAGGAAAAGGGAGTATGCGTACCCGCCAACAAGCTGGACCCTCCCGGGCAAAATGTATCTATAGATGGCGATGACAACTCAAACATCCCCATCGACCAGACGGATGGCGATAACGAACAAGTCGAAGAAGAAACCAGAGACTGGTATATCCGTTCTTTCGATGAAACTGCAGAAATAGGCTACGGTGGCCCCAAAGCGATACTTGACAAAGATGGTCATGTACATATCTGCTACTTCGACAACATAATAACCGGCGTGAAACACGCGACCAATGCTAGCGGAGAGTGGATTATTGAAATCGCAGATGACGGACAAATGGAAAATGTTGGCAACAAGCGTGTTGGACAATATTGCGACTTGAAAATAGACAGCAAAGGCGTCATCTGGATTGCCTACTGGTCTCCCGAAGAAAAAGTCGAGTATCCTGCAGTGCGTCTGGCCAACAACTCCGAAGGACTCTGGACAAACGAGATAATAAGTACAGAGGGCGGCGGACGATTTATCTCCATATACCTGGATGAAAACGACAAAATCCATATAGCCGGCAAGACGACTATGGGAGGTTCTTTCGAACTGAAGTACATAGTCCAAACAGATGAAGGTTGGGAGATTTCCAACCCGGACAGCGAGCAAACAGGGGAATACGTTCACATAGGCAGAGACGCTCTCGGCGTCTTTCACATGCTCCACAAATCTAGATTCGGTGCTTTGAGACATTCTTACTTGTCTGGTGACGAATGGATTTCAAACTTCGTAAACAAAGAAAATGTTGCCGGCATGGGGCTGTCCATGAAGATAGTTGAAAATACTATTTATGCATCTCATTACGACAATACCGCCAATGCCATAGTCCTCAGTTCAAGGGCCGGAGAAGTCTGGCAAAAAGATGAAATTGAAAAGGCTGAAGTCGGCTACTACGGGTATTTCACTTCCCTTGATGTCTCCGATTCAGACTACCATGTTGCGTTCCAGGCCTGCCCCAACCGGAACAATCTCGGCAGCGGATGCAACGGCGGTATATTAAAATATTCAAAAAGCTACAACGGCTCATTTGGAACAGCAGAGATAATTGATGACAATGGTGACACTGGCTATCTCAACTCTGTCACAGTAGATAACGACGGTTACGTACACATCTTCTACGGCACAATAGATCCTGACGAACCTCTATACACGCGCATGAAGTACGCAACCACCAAAAAGCCTGCCGGAGGCGAGGGTGAAGGTGAAGGCGAAGGTGAAGGTGAAGGCGAGGGCGAGGGTGAAGGCGAGGGCGAGGGTGAAGGCGAAGGCGAAGGCGAAGTTTAAACAAAAGTAAATATTCATTTTCAGATAATCGGAGAGAAAAATGTCCTCGGACGAGTCATTGATTAAAGAACTCTGGGACTTCATGAAAGTCCGTAAAAAGTTGTGGCTGGGGCCGATTATCCTTCTGCTTCTGCTGTTGGGCGCATTGATTGTTTTCACGGAAAGCTCAGCCGTAGCACCCTTCATTTACACGCTTTTTTAAGCCAAAGCGGGAATTCTCCAGGCTCAAGAGCGGTAACTCTTTGCAAGGGCATAATCCTTCTCTTGACCCGACTTGGCGGACGTGATAGTTTTTGTGTTCAATAGTGTGTTAAATTTCAAATACTTGGAGAGATCAAGGTGCGAAGACTGATTATACTGTTAATCGCATTTTCCTTTATGGCAATGCTTGTCTCGTGTGGTCCGGTCAAGTCCACCATGGTGATAAACGACACAGAACGACTGCTTGATCGAGCCCAAACCATTCAGGCCGACAAGAAATTATCTTCCAAATATTATTACTACGCCGCAGAGGAATACCTCAAGAAAGCCAAGGACGAAGAAGGTCACTCCGACTTTGAGTCGGCGGAGCATTTCGGTAAAAAAGCGCTGAACCTCGCTCGCAAGGCCGTCAAAAAAGCCAAAATAGAATCATCCAATCCGGCGGCGGCTCCCAGTGACTTTGCGGAGGGCGGGAAGTAATGAGTAAATCCAAGTCTATCCTGACAATTTTGCTTCTTTTAGCCTTCGGTCTTTCCTGCTACGGCTGCGCAGCCAAAAACAACATGCTGGCCGAAGCCGATCAGATCAAAAGCATCTGCAAAAAAACCCGCACAAAACAGCAGTACGTGCATGAAGTCGGCGGTCCGGTCTGCGGAATCAAGGAACTGGCCAAGGCCGAATCCCACCGAGCTTTTGCAATCTATGAAATAGAAAACCAGAGCCATTATCCTTCTATCAGACATCATCTGGACACCGGCAAAGAAAACGCCGAGTTGGCCTACCAGAAAGCCAAAAAGTGCGAGCCGCCCGACCGTGACCACGACAGAGTTTTAGATAACGTGGACGCCTGCCCGGACGATCCGGAAGATCGCGACGAGTGGGAAGACGACGACGGCTGCCCCGATCCCGACAACGACAACGACGGCATTCTCGATACCGAGGACAAATGCCCCGACAACCCGGAAGACAAAGACGGCTTCCAGGACGAAGACGGCTGCCCTGATCCCGATAACGATGAAGACGAAGTATTGGATGTCGATGACCGCTGCCCCAACGATCCGGAAGACAAAGACGACTTCCAGGACGAAGACGGTTGTCCAGACATGGATAACGACGAAGACGGCCTGCCCGACGAAGAGGACAAGTGCCCCAACGATCCCGAGACATACAACGGCATCGACGACGAAGACGGTTGCCCGGATCAGAGCAACTACGATCTCATCAACGTGACCGACACCGAGATACAGCTTAAACAGAAGATCTTCTTCCAGACCGGCAAGTCGCGCATACTGCCCAAGTCCTACAGACTGCTGAACGAAGTGGCACAGGCCATGAAGGATTACAAGCGCATCAAAGTGCGCATCAACGGCCACACCGACTCGCGCGGCTCGAATGCCTTGAACATGAAACTTTCGCAAGCCAGAGCCGATTCTGTGCGCGCCTATCTTATCAAACAGGGAGTGGACCCAGACCGTATTAAGGCCAAGGGCTATGGCGAAACGGAGCCCATCGCCTCCAACCGTTCGTCCCAGGGACGCGCCCAGAACCGCCGCGTGGAATTCAAGATTCCACAAAAAGGCGAAAGCCTGTAGACCTCGAAAACAAGCTGTTCCCACAAACCGGCAGGTATCCCCTGCCGGTTTTTTTGTCTGAATTTCGGACGGGCATGACTGGTTTTCAATCCACCGCAAAAAACGAAAAACGCCCAACGCCTTGATATCACAGACATTACGCCATTGGCACCGTATTTGCTCATCATAGACAACGTATCGAAAACGTCTTCCCGAGGAAATGCAATGCCAAAGACAATTTCAAAGGACAAGCAAACGCAGGACAAGCTGATCGCCTTCGGTGCGGAAGATCTGACGGATGAAGAGCTGCTGACATTCATCCTAGGCAAGACGCGCGGTAGCTCCGGCAGCGATGCCGATAAAAACGCCCGCAAGCTTTTAGCCGAGTTCGGATCTTTGACGGAGCTGGCCAAGGCCTCCTTTTCAGAACTGGTGGACTTGTCCGAGATCAACGTATCCCGTGCGGCGAGGCTTTCGGCGTCTGTAGAGCTTGGTCGCCGAATGATTGCCGTTCATCCCGTCCGCGACACACAGCTTAAAGATTCCCAAAGCATTTACAACTTATACGCGCCCAAGTTGCAGTTCAAAAATCAGGAGCTATGCTACGCAGCCTTGACAGACAGCAAGCTGAACTGGATCAGAGAGATAAAGCTGGCCGAAGGCTCGCTGTTCGAGTGCGTACTGCGCCCAAGCGAGGCCTTCGCCAAAATCATCAAGGCTTCCCCATACGGCGTGGTTTTCATTCACAATCACCCATCCGGCGACCCGCGCCCCTCGGTGGAAGACAGAGAACTGACCACCCGCCTGGTCAACTCAGGAAAACTTTTGGGAGTAAAAGTGCTGGATCATGTCATCATCGGGCGCGGCTGCTATTACAGCTTCGCCGACAACGGTCGCTTGGAATGCGAAGAAGATTCGGATATCTGGGACAACAAACAAGACGATAAAAAGCAATACACCACTCAAAACAAAAAGCTCTACGGCACAGCTTCGGACGTGCTGATCTTCCCCGATCCGCCCCTGCCCTCCCCCTTCGACGAAGACCCGACGAAATAAGTTAAAAATGAGTCAGCAACTAAATTCTTGCAAGCCGGGTTCACTGGTGATAAATAACTATAAAGAGTATATTGTCCGATAAATGACCTTTGGAGAACCGAACATGCAGGAAGTCGTGATTGTATCTGTGGTCCGCTCGGCTTTTTCCGCCGCTGGCAACGGACAACTATGTCAAGTCAGACCTGATATACTGCTGTCCGGCGTAATCCGGGAAGTTCTGGGCCGCGTGCCTCAACTGGATTACAAAAGCATTCATGCCTGTGCCGTGGGCTGCGCCACACAGGAAGCTGAGCAGGGTATGAATATCGCTCGCTGGGCATCGTTTCTGGCTGGGCTGCCTTCAAGCATCAATGCTTTCACTGTAAGCATGGGAGAATGCTCCATGCTGGCGGCACTCGACTGGGCCAGCCTCGCCATTAAAGGCGGTCTGAAAAAGGCAGTGATTGTCGGCGGCGTGGAATCCATGAGCCTGCTGCCCTATGGGGGATACAACCCCAGCCCATCTCCCAATCTTTTGGAAACCAAAGAAAAGACTTTGACTCCCGCCGGAATAGCCGCCGAAAACGTGGCTTCCAAATATGGGATTTTAAGAGAGCAGCAGGATGAGTATGCGCTCAGATCCATCAAGCAAGCTAAAGAAGGCTGGAACAAAGGTTTTTATCCACGTGAGATAGCAAACCTCAATCTCTTGAACCAACAACACAAAAAAGTCTCGGTCTCTACAGACGACATAGCTTCCATTTTGGATATGCCTGTAATGGAAGGCCGCAAGCCGGAATATCTCAAAAACGGTACCGTCACCAAAGGCAATTCGGCCTTTGCCGCCGATGGCGCGGTGGCGCTAGTTTTGATGTCACGC
Organism: uncultured Myxococcales bacterium; assembly: GCA_964437525.1. GTDB lineage: Bacteria > Myxococcota_A > SURF-8 > SURF-8 > SURF-8 > JAKQSH01. The sequence goes on from CAYTHG010000218.1 coordinate 6,154, forward strand.
CAAATGGCAGAAGAAAACGGCATTCCGATCATTATGGATTTACGTTCGGTATCCACCGGATCGACAAATCCCGTGACAGCAGGAATGGCTATGGTTCCGGCAGTTGAGAATCTTTTAAAAGACGAGAACATCTCGTTGAAGGATATCGACCTCTTCGAGTTGCACGAAGGCTACGCCGCCAATCTGCTGGCAACCTGCCAGGAATTGAAACTGGAAGACAGAATGGACGCCATCAATTGTTATGGAGGTTCCATCGCCTTAGGCTGTCCTTTGGGAGCAGAAGGAGGCCGCCTGATTTCCACTCTGGTAAATATAATGCACGAAAAGTCGGGCACCCTTGGACTGGCGGCAGCCAGTGGAAAAGGTGGAAGCGGTGCCGCAGTCCTTATGGAACGATTTTGAGGTCCAGCCATGCATGATAGCTCCGAAATAAGAAACTTCGCTCAAAGACACATGTTGGAAGTTCCCATACTGAAACAAAGACGCGAGGCGACTCTATATGACCTGTCGGACAAGGTGGCCTGCCTTGAATGGCATAAAAACAGCAGCTCTCGTATAGACGAGCCTGTTCTGGCCCTTTTGGAAGACAGCCTGGAGTTGGTGGAACGCGAAGGATTCAACGGACTGATAATTCTAGGCAGCGACGATGACTTCGCCAAAGGCTCGGACATCAACACCATGATAGAAGCCGTCAGACGTAAAGACTGGGACTGGATAAAATCGGAT
>CAYTHG010000219.1:0-6862 GCA_964437525.1 uncultured Myxococcales bacterium
AATTCTTCTTTGTTTAAAAGGGCGGATACAACTGGCATCAGAAAATCGGCAACAATTGGAACAAGTTCAGAAAAGCGTTCGGGTGCATGATCAACCCTCATTCGCTCTCTGAAGGACTTCCATTGCGCCTGTTTGTTATCATTCTCCATGAAGCGCGGGGAGAACGCCACAGGATCTAATCGGATATCCTGGTCACGATTCTGGAATGTTTTGGATATTGCCTTCGCGAGCGTTATCCCTTTGAAATCATAGGTTCGCGAAAGCAACCAGATATCAAAGAAATCCTTCATCCGGCTGTTGAGTTCTCCGTGGCGCACCATGGCTTCGAATTTCTCGGCTATCTTGCTTTCCTTCGTGTAGCCCCGCAATTTGGGAGCTGGGAAATCAAGGAGTGTTGGATAATCGATCATCTGAGGACCAGGTACAACCACGTCTCCAAAGCCGATATCAATCTGAATCCGGGCAATAGATTTCGCCAGATATGCATTGAGAAAAACGCGCACACCTTCGTATTCTGCGCCTTCAGTTATATTGCTCACCCTAATGCTGTTTTCATCGAAGCGCAGGCCATCCGGCCCTACTTCCATCGTGGAAGCTTCCTCAAAAACGGAACGAACGGCATCAAAGCTGTTTTCCATTTTGCCAAGCAGGTCAATATCCATCGTTGGTCGCATTCGGGGAGCCTGCCATACCAAGAACATCAACGCTCCTTTCAACACAAACTTATCTCGGTGAGGTGAAACGGATAGTCGGTAAAGCAGGCGCTCAATCGCGTAGAATTGAAAGAGTTCGTGAAACGGACGCCCTGAACTCCGAGCCTGATTCAGCAATTTTTGATGCACCGAGGCAGACAAGTTTTTAGGAGAAGTTTTGCTCACAGTATGGCCTCCAGGTAAGGTCGCATGACGTTCTCTACTCGACAGATACGGGCGAAGCGAAAGATAGCATCCATGTTATGCTTTTTCCGGTCACGATAAAAGCGAACGGCTTCCAGCACAATATCTTTACCGATACGGTTTCGGTACTTAAAACAATCGGCCAGTGTTTTTTCCGGGCCGTAGACTTTGATAGTCGCGCTTTCCTGATCATGGGTTTCGATTCCCTCTGAGAATGCCTCTCCGGAAAAGCGGTAGACTTTGATCGGTGGATAATCAAGTCTCGGAGGTCGGGATTGTCTTGCAACCGCCAGATGGACTTCACGCGGAATCTGTGTGGTCAGATCATGAAATGAAAGTGCGGAAACCAGACAAATCACTGCATCTGGCAGTTTGTGGGCTACCGTCATCAGATCAGGATTCCCGAGGGGTTCTGCATCAGTAAGCCGATACAGACCGCGTGCCAGACGCTCAAGTTCCCCTCGATCCCTCATGGCATAAAGGGTTCGCTGATGAATACCGGCTCTCAGCGCGTCTCGTGTTCGGATCATTCCACCATGTTTCCGGATAATCGCTTTGGCCTTGTTTTCTGTGTTCTGTTCTTCCTGCATCTTTTGTCTTCAGTCTGGTTAATAACGCAACCACTTACAAGTAACTGGTAACAGTATTGTCCATCTTGCAGGAATTATCAAGTTATATTCTCCTCGTCACAATACTCGCGGAGAACAACGTTTTTGGTTGTTTTAAACAAGAATTGTCATGATGTCAGAGAACGCTGACCAAACTACAACGGCAACCTGGATGAAGGGGCGGACCCGGTGCGTCGTCAATCTTGAATATTCGCCCGTCCAGCGGTCCGCACTCCGAGCAGGTCCGTTCATCCTGGGCCGTCAGCCATTTGACTTTCTTGATCCCAACCTCGCGGTAAAACACCTTGCGGCCTTCATTATGCGCTCGCAGCGTTTCTGTTCTGGCAATCAGGGTGGCGCGATGTTGAGCAGACTTGAAGATTGTCTTCCCTGCTTTTTTGAAAGCCTTAGGATCCTTGACCACCTTGCCAATATCGCGTGCCACCTCCGGGATACTCTTACCCGTCAACACGCCCTGCGTGATGGTGCGCTTTATCCCAGCGGCAAGTTCCGTCGATACATCGCCAAGCAGGTTCAACTGGTAGTTGGCCAAAAAGTCGATGGCTGCCCGATCAATGGTGGCGAAAGTCTTGGTGATCGCCGCACGCCGTGCTGTGTTCGATATGCCCGCGAAGTCCGGGTGCTCCAGTGCTTCCAGTTGCCCGACACCGTCCTCGATGCCGAGTTTCATCGCGCCTTCCACATTGGCGGGGATGCCGACCTTCCAGTGGGCTTTCACTTCCTTGGCGATATCGTCAATCTCACTCTCCAGATCCTTCAGGATGGACAGTCGCAATTCCTGCCATTGCTTCAAAGCCGCCTTCTTCTCGAAACGCGCAATCTGCTTGGCCACATCATCTGCAGCATCATCAAGCGATTTCAGCAGATCGTCCACACGATCCTCTGCGAATTTGTCCCGCTGTTTGACCGCCTCTTCAACCGCCAACCGGATACTCTTTGCCTGCTCTGTCTCTGCCATTGTCTGTTCAGCGATGCTTTGCATAGATACGCTCCACATCCGCTCGGGCGGCTTCTTCTCTGGCCTTGGCAACCGGTTTTTTCATGCCCAATCGCTCACGGGCTTCTTCTACTGTCAATACTTCTAGAGCAACCAACTGTGATATTTCCTGCACCGACCAGTTGCGATCCACAACGATCTCCTCTTCCTTACGGCCTTTCTCTTCAACCTCAGGCGACAGGCCCATTTTCTGCTGCAGCGTGTTCTTAGAGATCAAACCCCGATCGTACAGATCCAGCAGCAACTTCTTCTGATCCACCTCGGCGGAAAGATCGAGATCGGAGAACTGATAATGCAACTCGGCGTCCTCGTAGCCCTTGCGCTCCAGCCATTCGTCGAACACCCAGTCCAGGATCTTGCGAGCCGCCTCTTTGATCTCTTTCAACTGCACGATCATCTTCTGCATGGACACGCTGGCTGTGGCGAAGTTGGGACCGTCGCCGGAGATGATGCTACGGGCCAGGCCGAGCGCGGTCATGATATCTTCTTTCGTCTCGCGCACCTTGGCCTCTGTATTCAGGGAAATCCCCTCGGCTCCGTAGGTTTCCGCTTTAACGTAGAACGGCACGACCAGGCCGCTCTTCATATCCATACGGTCCACCTCATCGCGCACCTTCTCGATCATCTTCTGATCGGGTGTGATAATGCGACCGCCATAGGCACCACCCACCTGAATGAATCGCATGGGTGTGGCCCAACGTCGGGCGATGGCTCGCTCGGCTTTGCGATAATCGCGCAACAGCTCAATGGCTTCGAAGGCTGGTAGCGCCATGCTGTTTCCATGAATATCGAACTCCGGGCAATTCCATTTACTGTGTAGCAATTGCTCCAGAGACAGCACGATGGGTTCACCTGGACCACCGTCAGCGGTAAGAGGATGCTGGATGGCCTCGACAACCTGGTCGCTCTCATAGGCAAACTTCACAGATACCGGATTGACGCAGATCACCCGCTCCAGGTCATCGCCCGCTTTATTGCGCACGAAATATCCCACTGCATCACCTTTGACGAGCAGTTGTAAAACCATGTCTCGCACGAAATCGTTTAAATCAAGTTGTGAGAACAGCTCTCGCGCTTCCTGTTCCACAGTTTCATCCTTGCAGCGAACAGCAATTTCATCCCCCAGTGCGAAGGCCCGCCAGGCGTTGATGGCATTGGCCACAATGGGTTCCTGCTGGTAATACTCCCATGCTTTCGCAGCACGCTCTTCCCATGCATCGGGAATGGCATCTCCGGCATTCTGGGCCTTAAACAAATTGGTAGACAGTGCCGCTGCTGTGGCCATGACAGGCGTTTCGGTCTTGCCGTTGGTAGTAGTCTGGTTCTTTAGTTTTCTTTTCCTGTTTCGTTTCATTTTAGAAACCTTTCTATGTGCTGAATAGCGCCTTGACATGTGCAGCCATATAGCACATAATTGTATTGTTTATATGTGATGGAGGTCTGTTATGAGAACAAATATTACACTGGACGAAACTTTGGTAAGCGAGTTGTTGCGCCTTTCTGGGGAGAAAACCAAGACCGCAGCCGTTGCTGCCGCTGTCAAAGAGCAAATCCGACGCGTCAAACGGAAAAAACTTGCTGGGCTTCTGGGTAATATCGATGTTGATGAAGAGGCGCTCAAAGCTCAGAACAAAGCCGATCAGGAACGCACCTGGTTGCTCGAAGAGACAGGAGCAGAGAATGGCCGCTGAAGTTGGGCTTGTATTAATCGATACGTCTGCCTGGATTGATGCATTTCGTGAAAAGACAGATTGGGTTGCTCCGTTAATTCGAAGACTTCTAGATGAAGATCGAGCGGTAATCTGCGGACCGGTGCTTTTTGAGATACGGCGTGGGCTAAGACCTGCTGAACGCAAGAGGGTACTGCCATTATTCGATGCTCTGCACAGGCTGCCATTTGAAGAAACAGATTGGGAAAAAGCAGGAGACTTGGACGCATCGCTACGCAAAAAAGGAATAACCCTCCCGTCTATGGATCTGTTAATTTCACATTTATGCTTAAAGCACAAGATCGCCATCTTGACTTTGGACAAGCACTTCAAGTCAATTCCGGGACTTCGTCTCAATAACGAACATCTCAACAAAGCATCAGAGCAAGTAACTAAAACCCACGACAAGACATTAAAAAAGCCTGACAAGAAATAGCATCTGCTTTTCATGCTCAACTCCTGTTCAATAGAATTTTCTGGTTAACGAGACCGGGAAAGCATTCGCATGGATCTCTACCGGGTCGTAATCTCCATGTTTTTCCTGTGCTCGCCGTAGCAAGGCGCAGCGCATGGCATCCACGCAATGGTCGTTGCCCTTGGAATAAACGATGCCGTTGTCTTTCAGAATGTAGGTCTGGGTACAAAGTTGGTCCTCGACCTCGTGGTCGGACTTTGGAAGTTTCAGCCTGCGGAAGTTCAAGGCCTCATTGATCAGTGCGGTCATATGCTCCTTGATGCGCTTCTTGATCGGCTTGCCTGCCTTGTCCTCACCAACAGCGATAGAGCCGCCAAACTCGTATCCGACCAGTCGCCCGTCTAAATGCAGGTCTCTGTATTTGTCCAGGCCGAGCAACTCCTGAACCACGCTCATGCCATTTCCTCCGCGATCTACACCAAGACCAAGCGGGACGTAAAGCCTGTCGATTAGGGCTATGATCTCGGTGACGACCGGATAGGCCACATGCTCAGCGTGTACACGCAGGAGCAAGGACAGTCTCTCGTCTTCGTCTTCTTCAAAAAGCAGGATCTCGGTAGGGTCGGATGTATAACCCAGATCGCCACCCAGCCAATACGTGCCGTTGCCTCCAGAAAGATTGAGGATGTGCTCGATCCGCTCGCGAATAGCGGCCTCGTTTTCACAGCCTTCCAGAGCCTCGCCCGTGATCGTGACCTTTCGATAATCCTTCAGATCAACAAGGGAACGAATCACCTGGGCCGTATTGAATGCGCCATAGCTGGGACGACCATGTTCTCCGGCCACTTCATGCTGCCAGCCAGCCGAGTCACGACCGTCATAGAAATCCAACAGTTCCTGCTCACGTTCTTCACTCCAATCAGGCGCGATCCACGACGGCCAGTGAAACACCTGCCAGATTTTGCTCTGGGTAATGCGGTAGTAAGGCGTATCGCGCAGACCATTGGGCGTGGAATAGACGCGGAAGATTCCGTCTGCGTTCAAGCACTGGCGCAGGGCGTTCCAGGCGGCTTCGGGTAACCAGGCTGCCTCGTCAACCAGCAGGTAATCCACATGCAGTGAGCGAAACGCCGTGCCGCGATCTCCTGCCGGTCGAAAATACAGCGTGGTTCCATTGGTAAACGAGATCTCGAAGTATGGCTGGCGTTTGATCTTGGGACGGCCCTTGGCGTTGCGGGCCAGGGAATCACGCAGAGCATCGACGTGCTCCAACTGATACTCAACTTCCTCGATAATGGTGTCGAGGTGTCCCTGATAGGGAGCTGCGACCAACGCCGACTTGCCCGGATGCGTAAACGCAAACCACAAGACCAATGTGGACAGATCCACGGTTTTGCCCACAGCACGTCCGTCCAGATGCGCCACACGGGGATGGGCACAATCCAGATCCTCGATCTGATAGTCGCGGTACTTGCGCTTGCTGCGATCCCGGTTGACAAGAAAGGCTTCTCCCCAACGGGCAGGACTGGCCAGTGTTTCGATGATGTCGCGTTCCTCGGGTGAAAGGCTCAGTGTCTGTGTATTCGGTGATCTCATATTTCAACTCTCAAAAGGGTAATGTCTAAAATACTGTCACCGCTGACAAATTCAGCAGAGTGAGTACTTAGTGGTTCTCGCGAGATAGGGGACTGTAAATCAAACATGGCTACAGGCCAGAAATCGTCGCCTTCGCCAGTGTCAAAAATGGGCTCCCGGCTCGATACGAATAGCCCGCAGGTTTCGCGCGCTTGGGACTCTGGTGTCAATTTTAGGTCATGCATAAGACCTTCTTTGTCACAATTCGCCGTAGGTCCAGTAATGGCGGGGATCTGCGCAAATTCCAGATACGAATAGCCCGCAGTTTTCGCCAGCTTACGGCGCTCATCTTTTCGCCGTTCTTCGGCCCAACTGGAACACAACCTGCAACATGACATGGGTAACGCGAGAGAAACCGCAGAGCACAAACTAAGGAGCAGACAATGGCCAGACTGATCAAAACCCTGAACGCGAAAGACGCCGACGGCAAGACCATCCAGCACGCCCTTTACGATCTGGGCTACAGCTATCAGATCCACCGCTGGGAAGAAACCACGGACACCAACCGCATCGTCGACGAGATCGAATACGACGGCATCGACGACCGGCACGCCACCTGGGCCATGGCCATGGGCACCCTG
>CAYTHG010000220.1:0-6836 GCA_964437525.1 uncultured Myxococcales bacterium
ATAAACGAGTATTTTTGTCTTGGCAAACCATCCGTCAAATCGTCAGGGGGACTCATGGACAATATCGACAAACCTTCCTGCAAAGAAGCGGAGACAAGCAAGCTAGACATAGAATCTCCGATCCTGGTCCTGGGGGCCGGCGGACTTATAGGCTCGTACCTTTCAAGAAAACTCCTGGAAGACGGGCACAGTTTGTTTTTGGGATATCATTCCAAACCTGACAAGGCTATCGAATTGCAACTGGATTATCCCAAACAGGTTCTTGGCACCTGCTCGGTCGATACCAGCGTCCCCCAAAGTGCCGACAGACTTTTTGAAAAGCTCTCTCAAACGACAGACAATCACTATGCTGTAATAAACTGTGAAGGAAACTTCGTAGTCAAACCTCTTATGGAAACAAGCGATGAAGAATTCTTGAGTTCATTTGAAACCAACCTCATACAAGCATTCATAATATCCAAGCGCGCGTACCCACTCCTCAAAAAGCACGGTTGCGGCAGGGTGCTGCATTTCACAATGGCGGGCGTCGAGAAATTTGCAGCTTACAAAAAAGTCGCAGCACACGCAGCTTCAAAAGCGGCCCTGCTCTCTTTGACACGCTCGCTTGCTGTCGAGTGGGAACCCGACGAAATAACAGTCAATGCAATTGCCCCCGGAATGGTCCGAACCAGTAGTAAGCAAGAAGCAAACGACACTTCCAATGAACCCGGAAAACCACCCATAACCAGCCTTGACGACATCTGGCAGGCAACTAGTTTCTTGCTGTCCCGACAAGCCAAAAGAGTAAACGGTACGAATTTAGTTGTCTCTGGAGGCTGGGGATGGTAGGATTCTCAGTGGATCGGGATCCATTACGGGTCTTGAATAAAAAAAGATTGAATGTACTCTTGACACCTGCCAAGAGGCCGTGGTAGTTTATAAATAGTCGGATTTTTGTACTTGCTTGTATTTTCAGGTGCTATCCGTTAGATCAGAGTATTTTGTTAATTATGTTGGGTATTTAATAGCTGGCTGTTGCTATTAGAAGGAGGAACCATGAGTTCCGCTAAAAAGATTCCGAAAATCCAAAAGAAGATATCTCAATTTCTTCAGTCAGAAGAAGGAAAGATAACAAAGAAGCAGGCTCTTACTGCATCGACCACTCTTCTTCTTCTTGGACAAAGCCTTGGTGCCGAGGCTGCGGATGTCCCTCTTGATACCCACGACAACATAGATCACATGGGAGACCAGCCTGTAGATGCCCTTATGAACGACGGAAGCCTGCACGCCGGGCATTGCTCACACGGCTCTCACGGCTCTCACGGTTCGCATGGCTCCCACGGTTCGCATGGCTCTCACGGTTCGCATGGCTCCCACGGTTCTCATGCGTCCCACAGCTCTCATGGATCTCACTCTTCTCACGGCTCCCATGGAAGTTGGTAGCAAGCATCCACGTAATTGATCGCGAATTTTATTACAGCACAAAATCCAATAAATTCCACATGACATTTTATTGTTGTTTTTCTTGTAAATGCTATTTCATTCTGGTAGATTATTTACATTAAGTCGAATAGTTCTGCATTAATGGAGGAGGGACGATGAGTTCCGCTAAAAGGCTGCCGAAAATAAAAAAGAAGGTCTCCCAGTTTCTTCAATCCGAAGAAGGTAAAATCACCAAGAAACAGGCCTTGACAGCATCCACCACCCTTCTACTGCTTGGACAGAGCTTAGGGGCTGAAGCTGCTGATGTACATCATGAAGAATTGAATTTAGACTTCGATCAAGATGCACATGGAAGCGATCAACAGGTAGACGCAATGATGGCTGGCACCAACGAAGCCGCCCATTGCTCACACGGATCTCACGGATCTCACGGATCTCACGGGTCTCACGGATCTCATGGTTCCCACGGTTCCCATGCATCCCACGGTTCCCATGGTTCCCATGGCTCACACGCTTCTCACGGATCTCACGGGTCTCACGGTAGCTGGTAATTTTCGATCTTAAAAATGTTTTATTATGAAACCACCCGCAAGGGTGGTTTTTTTGTACATTTTGAATGAGAATCAATATTTTGCAGGGAAATTCATCTTTAAAGATGTATAATACCGGCTAAACATCCTAAGTACTGATAAACAAAGCGATAAGTACACTGGTTTTCTCTTGCAGAACATGGAGTTTGAAGTGCCGGAAAAAGACGAAAACAAAAAATTGATAATTCTTGTGGTTGACGATGATCAAGAATTGGTAAGCGGTTTTATCAACCTTCTGTCAGAAGAAGGATTCGAAGTCAAAGGTGAATATGACGGAAAATCCGCACTTGAACATGTCAGAGAGAACAAAGTAGATTGCATAATCATCGATGGCTTACTCCCCAAGATGGACGGCTTTAAGCTCTGTGAAGAAATTCGCTGGTCTAATGACACAAAGAGTATACCGATAATCATGATCTCCGGTGTATACAGGGCTGTCAACCACGCATCGGAATCCATCAGTAAATATAAACTGTTCGACTACCTGGAAAAACCTATTGCACCTTCAATCATCATTGAAACACTAAGAAAACTCTTCGGGGACAAGTACCCGAAATCGGCTCCCCTACCTCTGGGTCTCACGCAAGAAAAAGACGAAATAGACGGAACTCAGAAGCTGGTACAATATGACACCTCAAACATTTATTATATGTTGGAACCGGACCAGATGCCCTTGACAGGCGACCTCGAGAACATGCCGTTTCCAATAATTCTATATCGCTTATTTACAAAGCGGATGACCGGCGCGCTGATGATCACGATGGGCAAAGCTAAAAAAATCATAATGGTAGACAATGGCCGCCCGGTATCGGTTTCTTCCAATATAGTGAGTGAATGTCTATCGCAACTTTTAATAAAAGAAAAACTACTGGAAAAAGATCTCTTTAATACAATCCATGAAGAAGCAACAACAGCTAAATGCAAGCATGGCGAAATACTTATAAAGCACGGCGTACTTACTCACCCGGAACTGGCTCAATGGTTAAGAAAACAAGCTGAATTCAAATTTTATTCGGTTTTCAACTGGAGTGAGGGCAAATTTGCCTTCAAAGCCCTCAAGAATATCAGCAAGCAGAGTTCCGATTTCACGCTGCATCCATTCGTAATGATAAAAGAAGGCCTGCGCAAGCATACCAAACAAGACAGGTTGCAGGCATGGTTCACCCCATATGTGACATCAAAAGTCGGCGCTGCCGATCACTTTGAAGAAACGATGCGGGATGCGGCTTTCAATCTTAAAGAAATCCGCTGGGTAAGTCAGAGAGACTTTAACGAAGAACTCAAAGACGTTCTGCAGGATCACATTCTAGAAAAAGAAGATATCGATCCCTTTGTAATGTCTCTTATTTCTCTGGGTATTTTGAAACTTCGCCCCCCCCGCATGGTGATAGATCCTGATCAACAGGACAACTACCTGGGCGAGCACTTGGACAGCGTATTAACAGCCACCGCAAGAGCTCACATCTCCGGCCAAGCTGTCAATGTAAAAGACATGGCCAAAACCAGCGAATTATCAATTGAACAAATTGATAAAGTCGAATACATGCATAACGTAAAAAACATGTCTTCCGAAGAAAAGGAAACCTATACAAAACTTTTCAACTGGCGGGGAGATCTGCGCGGCAAGAATTACTTCGAAGTCTTGAAACTGGAAGAAGATTCTCCTGAAGAAGACATCAAAAAACAATTTGCCAAACTGGTAAAACTATGCCACCCGGACACACTGGCTTCGAGCAGCAAAGAAATACGGTTGCTGGCAGATGAAATCTTCACAATGCTTTCCAAAGCGCACGAGACGCTCTCTAACAAGCGTTCAAGAAACAAATATATAGATGCACAAAAACGCGGAGGAGAAGACGACGCAACCGATGAAGTAGCCAAAATAATGGCAGGCGAGAACTTCTTTAGAAACGGCGTCAACGCAATTAAGAATAAAGATTTTGTCAAAGCAAAAGAATCTTTTCAGGAAGCAATCAAACTCAACGCCAACGATGGAGAGTATTTCATATACATGGGCTGGGCACACTTCAATTTGTCGCCCAACGACATTCTCAATCGTCAGGAAGCCATCAAGATGATAGACGCTGGCCTGGAGCTGGCACCCAAATTCGCCGATGGATACTTCTACAAAGCATCAATTTACAAAGCGATGGGAGATATACAACAGGCTTATGAATGGTTCCAGAAAACCATGCAGACAGACAAAAAACACACTAGAGCCAAAAGTGAACTGAGGCTGATGAAGATGAGAATAGAATCAGAAAAAGGCAAAAAAACCGGCTTGTTCTCCAAAATTTTCAAAAACTGACTTGGATCATTCTTTCTCTTGCGGTTCTAATTCAACCAATAAAGCCTCAAGCCTTGACTTGCGACTCAGTTTGAGGCGCCTGAGTTCCGGCTCGTAACCTTCAAGGAAAATCTCTACCTCAACCTCCCTGTCCAATTCTATCTGGTCGATACTGACCGGAGTCGGTTGGTCTATCTTGCGGCTGGAAACCATTAGTCTGGCGCCGGGTGGATCGGTTTGTATATAGATTTTGCCGTACTTGGGAATATAGTCACCGTTTGTATCGCGTTCTATGACTCCGACCCTTTTGGCATACATCAGAGAAAACACTGCAAGCAACAAAGCCAGAATCACCCCGAATGCAAAATAGGCGATATTCAAGTTGCGCTTTTGTTCTTCCTGCTCCGCGCGCTCAAGCAGACCCCGTTTGACTCCCATGAACTCGGAAACAGAGGGGACAATGCTTTCAGTTTTCGTCTGAGGACTGAAGGCTGAAAGCACTCCGGATCTATCACGATTGGAACGCGCTTCTTTTCTCTTGGCTTTATCCTCTTCGGAATCGGAAGAAAGTTTCCTCAAAGCCTGTGTCAGACGTGCAGCACCGACATTGTAATTATGTTTGCGGCTAAAGCTTTTCAGCTTATTGGAGAAATCTTTTGCAGTCGTATATCGCCTTTGAGATTTAAGTTTCAAGGCTCTTAAGATTATCTCTTCCAGTTCAGCCGGAAACTCCTCTTTGACCAGAGAAGGCTTGCTTATCTCTCCCTCAGCAATAGCAGTCATAACAGATGGATCAGAAGGCCCGTTGGGGAAAAGTTTTGCAAGCGTCGCGGCTTCATACAATATGACTCCGGCACTGTATATATCGCTACGAGTATCCAGCTTTTTGCCTTTGCACTGTTCCGGAGACATATAGGCTGGCGTGCCACACTGGCTTTTTTGTCCATCTATATTATTATTTGCGCCAAAGCCGAACGCTTCAGCCAAGCCGAAATCAAGTATTTTGATTTCACCCTTGGGGCCGATCTGGATATTGGCCGGATTTAAATCCAAATGTACAAAACCGCCGCCCTTGTCGCTCATGGAATGTATGTAGGACAGACCGTCCAGTATTTCCAGAACTATATAAATGGCGCACTCGTAATCCCAAATATCCTGACGTTTTTCAAGATCGTGCAAGACCTCCTGCAAGTTTCGACCGGGAAAATACTTCATCGTCATGAAATAGATATTGTCTTCCTTGCCGAAATCCAAGACTTTTACAAGATTCTTATGCTCGAATCGCGCAGCAATCTTTGCTTCCTGCATGAAACGCTTAACAAACTCGGGATTCTTGCCCAAATGCGGCAGTATGCGCTTCAATACAACCGGCTCGGCATCGGCAGGCCAGTCAACGTGCCGTGCCAAAAACAATTCGCCCATTCCCCCGGTTGCAAGCTTTTTTAAAAGTCGGAATTTACCAAACTGTTCGCCCGGCATTACCCCCTCAACGATCTATTCCTTTGCGGGAAAGAATTCCCTTTTGATAGTAGTGACGCACTTCCCTCATTTCACTTATCAAATCGGCTCTTTGGAGAAACTCATCAGGAGCATCGCGTCCAGTCAAGATAAGCTCCACACCGGCAGGCTTGGATTCTATCAATTGTACAATTTCGGAGACTGGAATCAAGCCATATGCACAGGCGACATTTATTTCATCTAGAATCACGATATCGTATTGCCCGGACTCGATAACGGATTTGATATCATTCAAACCGTTGTCGGCACGTTTGCAATCTTCGTCCCTGACTTCGTCGGGATGAATCATGCTGTCTTCGCCGTAACGCCTGATAGTTATTTTGTCGTCTTGATCAAGGGCATACAAATATTCCCCGTAATCGACACCTTTCATAAACTGGCCGATAAAAGTCTTCAACCCCCAACCGGCAGCGCGGTAAGCCACACCCAAGGCAGCGGTAGTCTTGCCTTTGCCGTCTCCGGTATAAACATGCACATAGCCCTTATCCGGCAATCCTGCATTGCTTTTGTCTTGTCGAATCCCCAATTTTCCCCCTGGCAAACCACATCGGACAGACTTAACGCCTGCCCGAACTAAGCTGTACATCAAGACAATCTACAGCTTTTTCAATTTCTTTTTCTATCATCTGCAGTGAGTCGAACGGTTTCTCGAAAATCCCCTTAACGCCCATCTTCAATGCTTCTTTTGCAACATCGGAATTCTCGTCCTCTGCAATGCAGAATATCTGAATAATCGGATTGTGCCTCTGGATGCGCGTCAATGTTTGCAGACTCCTGCCATTGGCAAGGTTAAGGCTCAACAGCACAATCTTATGGTGCATCCGCTTGATATCAGGTACAGCCTTTGAAGAGTCGCCATAACCAGTAACCTGATAATTTCTTATCAGAAGATGATTCTTCAGTTTCTTCAATGTTTCCTGATCGTCTTCGATTATCGCTATACGAAAAAGCATATTTCTTCACTCCATGCTTTCTATGATTTCAATTTCATTGTCTATTTCATTATTACCGGATTGACC
>CAYTHG010000221.1:0-6823 GCA_964437525.1 uncultured Myxococcales bacterium
TGAAGGAGGGGCCAGCTTTGAGACTGGTATCAGAACCGCAAATATGATTATCGAATAGACAATACGAAAACCGACTTCATTGAGGTGGCGGCTCCAGAGCCATCTTTTCTGCTTGCGATATTGGGCGGCAGCATATCCGTGCCAGACTACCCACGATAACCACAAGGGAACAATGACCAGCGGGGTATAGCCACTCCACAAAAGAAAGGGGTGCAATACTCCGAGACCTACAGTGGCAGACAGCAGGCCGTATCTCCAGCCCCAGGCTAAAGACACCAGCAATGGTAAAAACATACCCAGGTTGAGGCTTGGATAATTGGGAAATGCATCAATGTCGTAAAGTATGAGATTCAATAAAAAAGCAGTCAATCCCAAGATCAAGGCAATCAAAATTTTATAGCGAATCGACGCGGTTATGCCGCTGTGATTCATGATACCCCCTGTAAACAAATAAAAAGACCAGAATATAAGTCATTAAAAGATGGGAAAGAAAAACGGTGTAATGAGGAGTCCAAATTACAACCAGTAAATTGTATTTATTCGGGTTTAGTCTGTCAACTTAATCGATTCTTAATAAGGAAAGTATTCAGTATTGTTTTTGAAAATGTGCAGGAGAGAACTGCATTTTTTTGTGCTGAGGCATGAGGAAAACGATAACGGAGACTGTTTAAAAAAATCCCCCGAACGCATGAGCGCCGGGGGATTTTAATTCGAATTCGGAATCTTAGCCGACGTTGACCTTGACGGTCAGCATGATGGCGATAACGAATGCGTAAATTACCAGAGACTCGATCAGTGCCAGACCGATGATCATCAGAGTCATGATCTTACCGGAGGCCTGCGGGTTTCTGGCGACGCCTTCAAGAGCGGCGGCAGTGGCGCGGCCCTGGCCCATTCCGGCCAGACCGGCAGCGAGGCCGAGGCCGATACCGGCGGCGATGGCAATCAGGCCCATGGTGTTGTTTCCGGCTTCTGCGGCGCCCTCGGCGGCGGAAGCGATAGCGGGTACCATGAACGCAAACAACGCGATTACCAGAGTACGAAGCTTGATCATTTGATTTTCCTTTCTCGGATTCTATTCGGAATTATGGTTAATTGTCCGGAATTGTCCTTATCAATGATCGTGAGATTCGGCCAGCGCGATGTAAATGCTCGACAGCAGCGTAAACACGAACGCCTGGATGAAGCACACGAAAACTCCAAGTACGAAAAATACCACCGGTATCAGGAAATAAGTCATGCCGGTGAAAACTCCCAGAACCATATGGTCGCCGGTGATGTTTCCGGCTAAACGCAGAGAAAGCGAAACAGGACGCACGAAATGGCCGACCAGTTCGATGGGTATCATCAACCATGCCAGCCAGACGACAGGCCCGGCAAATTGCTTGATATATCCGAAACCATGCTCACGTATACCGACCGCGTTGTAATAAACGAAGACGCTTAAGGCTATGGCCGCATTGGTGGCGATGGTCGAGGTGGCGGGCGGGAAGCCGGGGATCATGCCCAGCAGGTTGTTGAAGAATATGATGATGAAAATCGCGCCCAGGAAGGGGAAGTGCTTGCCGCCTTCAGGACCGATTACGTCGGTTACAAGATTGTACAGTCTTTCCACCATGAACTCGAACAGGTTGGTCAGTCCGAATTTCTTAGGTGGAATAACGGCCTCCTCGACATTGCGGTAACGCCTGCCGACCTTGACGCTGACGAATGTAAGCAGGATGAAAATCAGGACAAAGGACACCAGATGCTGCGACGAGTGGCCTTCCTTCAATATACCGATTTCAACCAGCCAGTTGTTGAGGCTGTGAAAAGCTGGAATCTGTTCGTACCAGTTTAAATGATGCATGATGAGTTTTTCCTGTCATCTTTGGGCGGGGTCATCATCCCCCTCTTCCAGATGTTTCATTATCCGCACGATCCGCACGAAAATTCCAACCGTGCCCAGCAGCACCAGAGCGATCAGCAGTATCGGTGTCGTCTCAAGCCATTTGTCAAGAAAGTAGCCCAAAAGCGACGACGCCGCTATAATACCTCCGACCTCCGCACCTAAAGATGCGAAAACCAGATATTTGCCGAATGAATCGCGGGCGGTTTTTTTGTCGTTTTTCTTTTTCAGAGCGCACCACCTACGGCAAATGAATCACCATTCAGTTGAATTTCTAACACTTCCAGACGCGCCCGTCAAGCTTTTTAGAAGGAAATAAATCGGGCCGAGCACTTCGAAATTCACAATCTTTTTAATAGTTTATTAGTTGTCAAAGCCTGTTGACCTGAATTGCGATTCATTATAAAGTGTGTAAATTCAAGCTGATCGACCAACTTTTACTAGTGGTTTAATATGCAGAAAAAGGCTGAAATGGACAAGATCAGACGCAGGCTGAAAAATTACGAAGCGAAAAGACTTTCCAGCAGTTTCACGAAAAAGCTGAATCCCTCGGCGGTGCTGGTGCCACTGTACGTTTGCCAAGATAAAGTCTGGATGCTTTTGACGCGCCGGACCGATACCGTCAGCCACCACAAGTGCCAGATCAGCTTCCCCGGAGGCAGGCGCGACGAGAGCGACCGCGATGAGGCCCACACCGCCCTGCGCGAGTTCGAGGAGGAGATGGGCATCCCCGCTTCCAAGGTGGAAATCTTCGGCAGGCTGGATGAGCAGCCGGTCATAACGCGCTACTGCATCGCGCCTTTTGTGGGCGAGCTGGAATATCCTTTTACGAGCAATCCCAACGCCGACGAGATAGAAGACGTGCTGCCCATGCCGCTGGATGAATTTCTGGTGCCCGAAAATCACCGACTGACCGAGCAGGAGTTCGAAGGGCGAGTGTTCCCCATACATTACTTTCAGATAGGCCGTGAAACCGTCTGGGGCGCCACAGGTCGCATCATCGCCGACCTTCTGGAAGTCTGCTTCGACTACCGCCCACCGGATTATGAGAGCTTTCTGGAGAAGCGGGGGGAGTAGATGCTTTTATGGGTCGAAAAACTTGTTGCCCGACCTTGCTGCTCCAACAGGAATGAAACCGGCGACTATTCAAAAGACAGGTCAGTCTTTTAAACATTCATTATATTTACAAATATGGCTGATAACTGTATATTGTGTATAAATGAATAAAGTGTAAAAATCATCGTTTTTATAAAAACGGGAGCGGGTAATGCAGGAAAAAATAACCACTATCATGTTCTGCGACATCATGAACTCGTCGGAGTACGCCAACGTGCTTTCGACGACGAATTACTACAGGTACATAGTCAAAGAACTAAAGCGCATCTGTGCCGAAGAGCGCGACTATTTTGTGGCCCATCATCCCGAATATACCACTCTTCCCAGCCATATAGCGCCGGACAGCAACACCGAATACACCTGCCAGTTCTCGGCTGTGGGCGATGAAATCAAAGTGGTTTTCTACTCCGGAGACGAGTGGAAAGACGCCTTCAACATGATGGAATGCGCCATCCGCCTGAAGCTGCGCTGGCTGTTCGGAGAATTCAACCGCAATCGCATATCCCAGAATAAAGCACCCGAGGATCTGGCCATAGGCATCAACACCGGCCCCCTGGTAATCGAGGAGTACGAGCCTGAAGGATTCTCCATGAACGTCGCCAAGCGCATCGAAGGAGAATGCCGCAACGGTAAGTACTGCCGAATACTGGCTCATGCCAATACGGTCAACTACATCAGCGCTTATCTGGCCCGCGAAGACGCAGTAAGTATGGTCGATGCTCACTTTTCCGATGTGGTCACTTTCTCCGGCAAGGGTATAGCTCAGGAGATTCCCCGCAAGGAAATCAAATATTTCCTGTTCTCGTCGCAGGCCGAAGTCATCAAGATTCTGGGCGTAGATGCAAAAGAATTCATCCGGCATCTTTTTGCAGCCTCGGCCATGGCACCATACCCGCACTTCATCAACTCGGTGCTTTTATCGACGCTGCACAAGCTCGGCATAGACAACTACACCTTCAAGTACATCGAAGACCTGGGCACCACCATGTACAAGTACTTCAAGTCCATGGATATCCTGGATCTCATTATAGAGATTTACGATTACCAGTACCGCGAGATGTACAAAGATCTCAGCACGCGCCAGAAGGCTGATTTTCTGCAGGGCTGGTACATGTGGGCCAAGGAAAACGAGTTCCGCTATCGCTACCTGCTGGATGAGATCCTGAAGGAGCAGAACCGCATGACGAGCATATTCAAACACCTGCCCCACAGACCTAAATGATTTTCAGAATCGGGTAGTGCTTGTAAGAGTTGGAGCAAGCTGGGAAGCCATGTGGCAATGTAGGCTACCGTGCCACCCAGCTTGATCTACACAATCCAATTAGTGCATTGATCGGACTTTCCGCATTGCCCGCCTTTTCTTTTGGCACAAATCCCCACTGACGTTATATTCGACAGTCGAAGGTCAAAAATATAGCGTAAATGACGAAGGAGTCTGAAGCCATGAGCGATGCGCCCAAACCCGCAGATTACAAAGCCGGTCCCGATCTGCCCGAGCCCGTGGTTGCGGCGGACAAAAATATTCCCGAGTTTTCCATCAAAGCTATCGTGCTCGGCTCCATCATCGGAGTTCTGTTCGGAGCCGCCAACGTCTATCTGGCTCTGAATGTCGGCCTGACGGTCTCGGCTTCCATCCCGGCGGCTGTTATCGCCGTGGCCATCCTGCGCGGCGTCTTCAGAAGCGGCACCATCCTTGAGAGCAACATGGTCCAGACGGTCGGCTCGGCTGGTGAATCACTGGCAGCCGGAATCGTCTTCACGCTCCCGGCGCTGATAATCTGGGGCATGGACCCGAGCCTGTTCACGATATTCATCGTGGCCTTATTGGGCGGACTTTTGGGCGTTTTGATGATGGTTCCGCTCAGGCGTTACCTGATAGTCGAAGAACACGACAAGCTCCCCTACCCCGAAGGCACGGCCTGCGCCGAGGTCTTGGTGGCAGGCGAAGAAGGCGGCGTCAAAGGCAGGCGCGTCTTTCAGGGGCTTGGAATCGGTGCGCTTTACACCTTTTTGATGAAAGGTCTCGGCCTGTGGTCGGATAGCCCGCACTTCAAAATTCCGCGCATGAAAAGCATGGAAGTCGGCGTCGATACGCTGCCTGCGCTTTTGGGTGTCGGCTACATTATCGGGCCGCGCATCGCCGGATTGATGCTGGCAGGCGGTGTCATGGGCTGGCTGGTCATCATCCCCGTCATTCATTTTTTCGGATCGGGCATACCCGAACCGCTCTTCCCGGCCCAGAAATCGCTGATCGCTTACATGTCGCCGGGAGACATCTGGAACAACTACATCCGCTACATAGGCGCGGGTGCTGTCGCGGCAGGCGGATTGATAAGCCTGGCCAAGTCGCTGCCGACCATCTGGAATTCGTTTAAAAAAACGGTGGGCAAGTTTACCGCCAAAGCTTCTCAAGTCGAGTTGCGCACAGAGCGCGACCTGTCGCCCAAGTTCGTGCTGCCCGCACTGCTGGTCATCGGAATTTTGATCTGGGCTATTCCGCAGGTTCCGGTGGGGCTTTTAGGGACGGTTCTTATTCTGGTTTTCTCCTTCTTCTTCGTGACCGTCTCCAGCCGCATCGTCGGTCTGATAGGCTCAAGTTCCAACCCGGCATCGGGTATGACCATCGCCACGCTGCTCTTGGTGACTCTGATTTTCTCATGGGCGGGTTATTCGGGCGAAGCCGGAAAGATCGCCGCTATCATGGCGGGCTCGCTGGTCTGCATAGGAATCTGCATTGCGGGCGATACCTCCCAGGACTTGAAGACCGGCTTTTTAGTCGGCGCGACGCCCTATAAACAGCAGATAGGCGAACTGATAGGTGTGGCGGTGGCGGCTATATTCATCGGCCTGACCTTGTTTGTCTTAAACGAAGGCTACGGCATCGGACCAGCCCCCGAAAAGATCAAACCCGCCCAGATGCAGGACATGCGTCAACATGCAGGCGCGTTTTCCAATCCGGCCACACTCGAAAAAGTCGTCAAGGCCATAGACGAAGAAATAGCCGAAGCCAAGTCCGACGAATTGCCTTTTGACAAAGACGACTTCGCGGCATTTGCAACAGCCAAAAAGCTCGAAGTATACGAAGCATACAGAAACGGCGCCGGAGCCGATTCCAAAGAACACAAACGACTCAAAGCGCCGCAGGCTACCTTGATGTCCATGGTG
Organism: uncultured Myxococcales bacterium; assembly: GCA_964437525.1. GTDB lineage: Bacteria > Myxococcota_A > SURF-8 > SURF-8 > SURF-8 > JAKQSH01. The sequence goes on from CAYTHG010000221.1 coordinate 6,170, forward strand.
ATCGAAGGCGTCATGGACGCCAATCTGCCGTGGGTGCTGATCTTCATCGGAGCCTTTGCGGCCATAGTGGTCGAGCTTCTGGGCGCGCCGAGTCTGCCTTTCGCCGTCGGCCTGTACCTGCCCTTATCACTATCGACACCGATTATCATCGGCGGTGTCGTGCGCGGGCTGATAGATCGCAAACGCGACAAAAAGATCGCCGATACCATGCGCGAGAACGGCATCCTGTTCTCATCCGGCTTGATCGCAGGAGAGGCGCTTGTGGGCATTTCGCTGGCTGTGCTGGCCTGGCAGAAGATCTCCATATCATTCGCCTCAGGCTGGATGGGCAGCTTCGAAACCACGGGCTCACTTATGGCCTTCGGCCTGCTGGTGGCCCTGCTGTTCTGGTTCCTGCGGCCCACCAAGGAACAGGTGTAAGAGCGGGATATTTGAATAAGGGCTACCACAGTCTTCGATTCAAAAAATCGATGGCTGTGTATCTTTTATCGCTTGGTTAATTGTCGGATGAAGAATTCTTCCGTTGGAGCGGGTCTCCTGACCGGCTCCACACGTTTTGCCTTGAACATCAGGTGGTTAGAGCAGAAATATTTAGGAGCATGGCAGAGACATGCTCCATCGGGAAAAAAGATGGGCAAGGCAATTGCCCATCCT
>CAYTHG010000222.1:0-5727 GCA_964437525.1 uncultured Myxococcales bacterium
GATCCTTCGTGTGATTGTAAAACAAGTGTAAACTTTGCTTCTGACAGCTTCGAAGGTTTGATTTACAGAGTCAGGAGATGTAAGCTTGCCTCATGAGAAAATCAGCCATCACAATACTCATCGTTTTCATTACCTGCCAAATTGCTTCCATTGCGATCCTTGTTTTGTGGATTGTATGGAGCACTACCTCCAACACGGATAAATGGTGGCTTTTTCAGGGCATTATTTTAATGGTTCCGATAATCGGAGGAAGTACGCTAATATTCGTCTACTGGACAAAATCCCGCTTGCTTGACGCGGAGCGCGTTAACTTTATCTCAAGCGTCAGCCACGAACTCCTTACACCGCTCGCCTCTTTTCGAATGTACGTTGAAACGCTTCAGATGCGGCGATTACCCGAAGAGCGCCAACAGGAGTTCTTGCAGGTAATGTTAGAAGAATCGGATCGCTTGGCTGCCTCGATTGCCAGTATCTTGAACGCTTCTCGAATCGAGCGAGGTAAGGATCTTTACCGCTTCGAACAGATCGATGTGGGAGAGATGGTTAAAAGGTTCATCGAGGGAAATGCCCTCTTGCTAAAGAATGTTACTGTCACGATGAATTGCGAGCGCGATATCAAAGCGATGATTGATGAAGGAGCATTTAATACCGTCTTGCGTAACCTAGTCGATAATGCCGTTCGTTATTCACCGCCCCCTCCACATATTACATTTACTCTCAAACGTTTTAAACAACGGCTGCTGCTCTCGTTAGAAGATCATGGCATCGGCGTTGATCCTAGGAAAATGAAATACGTATTCAAGCTTTTTACTCGCGCTTCCAATAATCCTTCAGGAACCGGAATTGGCCTGTATATTTCGAAAAAGATAATCAAGGCACATAAGGGCAAGATTTGGCTTGTAAACAGGCAGGAAGGTACGGGGTTGACCGTATCAATCTCGATGCCGATAATCAAGTTGAAGGGATAATGATATGGCTAAGCTTCTTTTGGTTGAAGATGAGGAAAGGCTTGCAAGGGGGCTTGTATTCAATCTTGAGGCCGAAGGATACGAAGTGCGGCATTATACGAATGCAGAGGACGCGCTATGCCATTTCGAAGATTTCGACATGATTATCCTGGATCTGATGCTCCCGGGGATGGACGGTCTGGAGCTTCTTACTCGGATAAGAAAAATAGATTATCAGTATCCCATATTGATACTTTCGGCCAGATCGGCAGAGGAACATTTAATCGAAGGATTAAACGCGGGCGCTGACGACTACATGACAAAACCGTTCTCTCTGCCTGAATTGTTTTTACCCATTGAGCGTATCCTGGAGCGCCAGAAATGGTATATGCAGGAAAGCCGTCGGGTTTCGGCGTTCTCCTTCGGTCGCTTTACGATTAACTTTGAAACCTTCGAGGCCGATACTACAAAGGGCCTGATTCGCCTGACCCCCCATGAAAGCTACATGATCAAATATTTGATCGATAACAGGACTCGTGTCGTATCCCGTGAAGAATTGCTTGAAAAGGTTTGGGGATATGCTGTTACCACAGAAACTCGGACAGTTGACAATTTTATCGTAAGGTTACGGAAGCTATTCGAAGAAAACCGTAAAAACCCGGTTCATATTAAAAGCATCCGAGGTGTAGGATATCGATTTTTCGAATAAGTGGTCTCGATCCTGACCTATCCCGGAAATTAGTTCCAGTCATTATGAAAGATTCGGGGAGCAGACCACACCGCCCAAAGGATTTTGGCTTTATTCTGTGAATTTCTTGGAGACGCACAAACAACCTACTGACATTCGGCTTGCACATGTCGAATCTTTCTACAATTCAGATCTTGCCAGAAAAACTCCCGAAAAACATGGAAAACTTCGCCCCAGATCGCGAAATAGCTACAGTCCAGTACGCCGGATAGTTCGCAATGGCAGGTGCTGATCCTGTTGGCTCTCTCGGCAGGATTACGACAAGGGGAGCTGTTGGCTTTGCAGTGGCCGGACATCAACATGGGCAAACGATTCCTGATGGTGCGCCACAACATCTTTCGGGGTCGGGTGGGATCACCCAAGAGCCACAAGGAACGGATCGTCCCCTTGAGCTTTCCCACTGTCGAGGCTCTACTGACACTGGAACGTTCCGCTAGCGGTTACGTGTTCACCGATGACAAGGGGAAACCCTTGACGGACAACAAGTGCAAGTGGCCTCTGAAACGGGCTTGTGCCCATGCAGGTATCCGGCAAATCAGTTGGCACGTACTCCGGCATACGTTTGCCAGTCACCTTGTACAGAACGGCGTTAGCATCATGGAGGTGCAAAGATATCTTGGTCATGCAGATGTTCGAACCACTCAAAGGTACGCCCATCTCAACCCGGAAATAGATCATTCTGCGGTGGATTTGCTGCCGACCTATCGAACGCACATCGAACGGAATGTGGTGCCGTTTTGTAAGCCTGCGGAATCACAATAAGAATATGGCGGAGGAGGAGGGATTCGAACCCCCGGACCCCGTAAAGGGTCAACGGTTTTCAAGACCGCCGCATTCGACCGCTCTGCCACTCCTCCGTAGCAGTCGTTAGAAGCTTGGCGAAATTACAAAACAATTCGCTTTCTGTCAAGAGATATTGAGAAGTGCATGATTTAAGGCTTTTCGTTTGTGTGTTCGCTGCCTGTTTCAGAAGGATCAGATGTGTTTTGATAATGAGAGTTATTGCGGCCTTTTTGTTCGTCTTTTACTTCTTCTCAATTACATTGATTTTTACTTTTGATACCTGAACTGAAACTTTTCTTGTATGTGAGTGAGCACAAAAAAGCCCCCGCCATTTGGCAGGGGCTTTCGTTTTCAATGCAGTGTCGATCAGGTTCCGGCGGAGTAGTCGTTTAAGTATGCAACTTGTTCCGGTGTCAGATCGTCGATATCGAAGCCCATTGAGGAGAGCTTCAAGGTGGCGACTGTCGTATCTTGTTCTTTGGGGATGTCGTGAACGACCTTGGTCAGATCTTTGCCTTTCTGGGCAAGGAAGATCATGGAGAGGAACTGGTTGGCAAATGACATGTCCATGACCTCTGAGGGATGGCCCTCTGCGGCTGCCAGGTTGACCAGGCGTCCTTTGGCAAGCAAGTATACACGGTTGCCGCCCGGCACGGTGTATTCTTCGTTGTTCGGGCGAATATCGCGTTTGGCTGTGGCGATTTCTTCCAACTGCTCAATGTTGATTTCGCAGTCGTAATGGCCGGTATTGCAGACGATCGCGCCGTCTTTCATGCTTTCGAAATGACTTTTGACGATTACGTCCTTCATGCCTGTGGCGGTGATGAAGATGTCGCCGATCTTGGCGGCTTCGTCCATCTTCATTACACGGCAGCCTTCCAGTGTGGCTTTCAGCGCCTGGATGGCATCGACTTCGGTTACGACGACGTTACAGCCCAAGCCCTTTGCGCGCAAGGCGCAACCGCGTCCGCAGTGGCCGTATCCGGCGACGACGAAGGTTTTGCCGGCTAACAGAACGTTGGTGGCGCGAATGATGCCATCTATGGAACTTTGGCCGGTTCCGTAGACGTTGTCGAAGTCCCACTTGGTTTCGGCATCGTTTACTGCGACGACAGGGTAAAGCAGTTTGCCGTCGTTGCCCATTGCGCGCAGGCGATGTACGCCGGTGGTGGTTTCTTCGGTTCCGCCGATTATCTGGGAGGCCAGTTCTGGGTGTTTGTTGTGTATGGTGAAAATCAGGTCAGCGCCGTCATCGAGGGTCAAGGTCGGCTTGAATTCCAGAGTTTTGTCGATGCTCCAGTAGAATTCATCGGTGTTCTGTCCGTGCCATGCATAAACCGAGAATCCTTCGGCGGCCAATGCAGCGGCTACGTCGTCCTGGGTGGAAAGCGGGTTGCAGCCCGACCAGGAAATCTCGGCACCGGCAGCGGCCAGGGTGCGTACCAAGACTGCCGTGTCTTTGGTGACATGTAGGCAACCGGCTACGCGCATACCCTTGAGGGGTTTGGTTTCGCTGTATTTCTTGCGTAAGGACATCATGACCGGCATACGGGATTCGGCCCATTCGATTTTCAGTTTTCCCTGCTCGGCCAAACCTATGTCGGCAACTTTGTAATTCGTCATTTCTTAAAACACCTTTCTTTTCTGTTGCTTATGTCAAGTCTAAACTTGTATCCCACCCATAGTCTTAGTTTTTCGCTGTATCGAAAACAGGGGGGGCTATTAACATAAAAAAATACCCGCCGTGGCCGTGTGAACAGAGACCTTAGAAGCCCCGTTTTTCAACAAGTGGGTTCCACTGTGCCGCTTTTGGTATCCCCGAGTTGGGGACGCACGCCACGACAAGAAGCAGATCCCGGGCTCTATGATATCAGGCAAAAAGATCCTATGCCCATCACGAACCAGGCAGGCAATTCCAAATTATCACTACGAACCGCAGGGGTCAATATAATTAAGTCTCGCTTGGCAAAGGCTTAAGCTTCTTCGACTTCCTCGGATTCGATCAACACTCCGCAATAATCTATATGCTCGGGTTCCGGCAGTTTTACGTTTAAGATCTTTTCCAGATCCCAGTTGTTTTCTTCCAGAAGGTTTTCGTATTTGTCGTCTTTGAGATTCTGTTCCGCCAGTGATTTTTTTTGTTCGGCAATGCTGTATTCATGGCCTTTGCCGATTCCCACGCAATGTTCGTGGAATGAATCGTAGCCCGGCTCGTCGAGCAGGAATTCTGCCAGCATCGGTGCCCGTTCACACTGATACGGTTTGACTTCGTGTATGCCGCACCGTTTTCCGTCAAGGAAAATGCAGCCATCTTCACCTCGTTTTAAAAGCAGGTAGGGGACGGTCAGTATTTCTTCTTCATCGGCGTATTCCACGAGAACCAGACGGCAGTATTTATCCGCAAACTCCTGCGGGTCTATTTTCAGAAACTCGGTTATGTTTTTGAAATCGTCGGGATAAACGACTGCATAGCCTCCCCAGCGGCAGCAAGTCCCACAGGCTTGGCATTCGAATTTAAATGCTTTAAGCTTTTTCAAGGCGTTCCTCCACGATGGCTCTTAATCCCGCGATCACCTGTTCTATGGTCAAATCGCTGGTGTTGATTTCAATTGCGTCCTCGGCTTGTCTGAGTGGTGCCGTTTTCCGTTGTGAGTCGTTTTTGTCTCGTTCCGAGATGAGATTCATCACTTCTTCCAGGCTCAACTGCTGGCCGCTTGAGTTGAATTCGGCGCTGCGTCTTTGGGCCCGTTCTTCAAGTGAGGCATCAAGGTAGATTTTTGCCTGGGCGTCGGGGAAGATGACGGTCCCGACATCGCGGCCTTCGGCTACGCAGTTTGTGCTGTTGCCTATACGCCTTTGCAAGTCGAGCAGAGCCGCTCTTACCTCGGGGTGAGCCGATACTATAGAGGAACCTCTGCTTATTTCGGGAGTGCGTATTTCGCGGGAGACATCTTTACCGTTTACAAATATGCTGCTTCCGTCGTCTGTATTTTCGAATGCAATTTCAAGCCCTGTGGCCAGCTCACCAAGAGCAGGGCCATCCTGCCAGTCGATGCCGGTGTCTTTAGCTGCCAGTGCCACGCTACGGTAGATGGCTCCTGTGTCCAGATAAGTGAATCCCAGAGTCTTTGCCAAGAGGCGACTGACTGTGCTTTTGCCCGAACCTGCTGGGCCGTCTATGCATACTATAAAAGTTTTCATTTCTATACCTCGCCGGACAAAGTAGGCAAAAGCGGCGACAATGTCAAA
>CAYTHG010000222.1:5737-6802 GCA_964437525.1 uncultured Myxococcales bacterium
ATATATTGCAACTCAATTTGCGTGCCTTTGTGATGCCTCCCGAAAGGGCATATGAAAATCTTTGCAAAAAAAATTTGCATCTCGGGCCGTGGTTGAATAGTATTCACCTTCGCATGCCATGCGGAGAGGTGACCGAGTGGCTGAAGGTGCGCGCCTGCTAAGCGTGTGTGGGTTAACGCCCACCGAGGGTTCGAATCCCTCCCTCTCCGCCAGCCTTTTTATTTTCCCCGAAAATCAAGCAAATGTGTCTCAGGTGGTTTTGTGCCTGTAGGTCTGTATTTGGGTTTTAAATGTCGGTCCTTGTGGGGCTGGCTGAGTTTATGCGTGTTTTATCAACCTGGCCGAAATCTCGTGGGGTCATCCTGTGCTCGATGCGGAAGCTTGTCCGGTAGAGATCCCGGATCAGTTCGGGTTGGCAATGATGGGTGCTACAAAAGGGAAGCCGGTTTCAATAGAGCAAGGCAGGGCAGGGGATATGCGATATGAACATAACCCCATGCCTCAGCCTTGTGGTTAAACACTGCCGTATATAAAGTGAATAAAATAGGGGGATTAAGATTTATCAGCGTTGCCGGAACATAAGTTCAAGAGAAGACAAAACTTCCCATCTGCTTTATGCTTCAAGCTACGGATCGTTTAATTCCCCCCCGATAATTTCATATCGGGTTGATTTTGTACTTCTACGGCTAAAGAGGATTAGCCATTGATCCTAAAAAAAACAGAAATTTATTTCTCTTTATAGTATACCATGATCGTAACGCAGTGAAACTCATTATCAGATGACTGCCTTACATCTTTATCCACTATCTCGAGATTCGGGTTGTCTCTCATCCAACGCGTAAGCGCGTCGCCCAGCATATCTCTTTCCCTGGCCTTTGTTGCTGAAAAAACTTTCATGCCTGTAAATTCAACCATAAAACACCTTCCTTACAATATATATTCTAAAACAACAGTTCGCATCACCTCACCGAAATCAATAAGAATATTTTCCAATTATCAACACCTTCGGCGGTCCGAACTCAGTAGAATGTACACATGTTATTATTAGGACATAGGTAACACTTC
>CAYTHG010000223.1:0-6783 GCA_964437525.1 uncultured Myxococcales bacterium
GTAGTTGTCTTCGCGCAGAACCTTGTCCGGGTTGAGGTTCCAGCCCATCTCCAGCGACAGGTCGCCTACGGGCGTGCGATAGTGCAGCCCTCCGCCCGCGCCGCTTTTGTACTTGTCAAGATCCAGATTGATATTGGACGGGTCCATCCACAACTGGCCGATGTCGAAGAATCCCCCCAGATAGAAGGACTTGTAGACGGGTATTCGCAGGTCGCCTTTTAAGAGCAGGTAAAGGTCGCCGCCGGGTGAGGGTGAGCGGCTCAGGTTGATGGCGATGCGCTCGACGGAGTTTAAATCTATAGGATAGATGCCTTCTTCTATAAATCCCCTGATGGAACTGCGGCCGCCCAGTTTGAAGAGCTTGTCCACCGGTGTGTCGCCGTGGATGCCGTGGATGATGCCTCCTTTTAGAGACAGGCGCAGTACGTTTATGCGCTGCATGATGGGAATCGGGATGTATCCTGAAACCGCGCCTGTGGTGCGGAACAAGTCGGCGTCGATGTCACCGCTGATGGTCTCGAAATATTCTTCCATTCCGCTGACGATTATACCCCGCGTGGGGTTGAAGATACTGTCGCGGTAGTCAAAGGTAAGCTGCAACTTGGGAGAATACTCGATTGTCTGACCGGCGGGCGGGACGATATTGTATTTTTTGATAGGATCTAAATAGGTGTGTTTGGAATCCTGCCAGGCAAGTTCGTTTATCTGCGAGATGCGTAGATAGCGCACCAGTTCTGTAGAAAAGCCTACGATGAAAGAATTTTTATCCAGCCCGTATTGGCGCTCCTGTCGCCTTAAATGCACCAGGTCGAAACGGGCCGAGATATGCGAGCCCATGAACGACGGATAACTGAAGCCGACCGTCAATTCCCGCTCTAAGGAATCTATGGGCTCAAGGTCGTAGTACAGCTCCTGGAACTGCTCGTCCAGTATGGCCGGGATGCGGTGATTGAGCTTCAGTCTTGTGTGGAACTCCAGCGCGTAGCCGCCCAGATTGTGATAGGCAAATTCGGTAGAGCCGCGCACGCCCTCATCCGATGCGACTCCGAAGGAAACCCCGAAGCGACCACGGTTGCGCTCTATGACTTTGACGAGCAGCTTTTTGACATCCTCTTCTTTCTCCAGATCCCAAGGCGTGAGTGTCACCGACTGGAAGATTCCCAGTTTTTGTAACCAGCGGCGGCTGTCTTCCATTTCCGCCGGGTCGAAGACTTCTCCTTCTTCGAATGTCAATTCCCAGGTGATGGTTCTAGGCTTGGTGGCTTCATTGCCCTTTAGGAGAATCTCGCCTATACGAACCTGTGGGCCTTCGTAGATGCCGACAATCAGGTTGGCTCTTGTGTTTCCTCTGGCAAGTGTGTAACTGATGTCCGGTACCGAGTAGATGAAACCGTCGCGGGAGTAGTCCTTGTGTATGGCTTTTTCCAGATCCTTGAAGGCCAGTGGATTTAAGGGCTGGTTGTAATAGAATTTCGTTAACTCCAGTATTCTGTCGCGGGAACGGTTGATGTTGCCGACCACTATAACCGTGTTTACCAGTGTCTGTATGCCCTCGCTTACCACGAAATGCACATGGACGCGCTGCCCGGTCTTGTTGAATTTCAGTTTCGGTTCGCTGACTTTTGCTGAGAGATAACCGTGTTCGCGGTAGAATATTTCGAGTGCCGATGCTGCTTCATTGTAAGCGTCAGGCAAAAACACTTCGTCGCTGTCTAGTTTTTCGGGGCGTTCGTAGGTGCGCGGTTTGTAGCGGGTGTAGCGCTGGGACTGCCATTGTGCGGCGGCAGTGTGAGTGTCCCATGCCTCCGAGTCCGGCGTGGCCAGTTCGCTTTCGTCATCGCTTGCAAGCTGGGCGCGTACCAGTGCAAAAACTTCATCGGCCAGATCGCCGTCTTCAAATCGTCTGTTGCCGTGGAATACCAGCTTGTCAATCTTGACGCGCTTGCCCTCGCGCACGAAAAACCAGACGCGCTTGTCCCACTTGCCTTGCTTTTCTATCTTGCCGCCGACCTGCACTTTCAAGTACCCGCGACGCTGATAAAAAGATTTCAGTTTGCTTTTCATTTTCATCAGCGTGGTGTAGGAATAGCTGAATATCTCGCCGCGCGGCAATTCGATTGCGGCGGTAATGTCTTTAGGGCTGTAGTGCCGGTTGCCGGAGAACAACAGCTTGACGCGCCTGCCGCAGTCTATGGAGATGCGGATTTTACCTTTCATGTAAAGATCCGACTCTCTCCATTCGTTGTGATTCTGATCGAGCAAGTTGACCCGGACTTCTTCGAAGCCCTCGCTGCGATAAAACTCGCGCAGGCGCTTGATACCGCTCTCTATTCTGCCGAGGTCCAGTTTCTCACCGGTAGTTATGCCGAGCTTTCGCAGAACTTTGTTGCGTCGGAAATAGCTTTTTCCCTCCAGCTTGACGGAGTTTATTTCCTGCTGCAAGCCTTCTTTTATTTCAAAGACCACACCGCTTTTGTAGGTTTTTTCGCGTTTGAGTTGATAGCTGACGCGGGTTTCCATAAAGCCTTTGTGTCTGTATGAAGCTTTGATGCGTTCAATATCCCGTTCAAGGTCTTCGTTTACAAGGTCGTTGCCGCGCCTGAGTCTGATGGCGTATTTCAAGTCGTCGTCTTCTATCGCCTTGTTGCCCTCAAACTCTATTTCACCTACCAGTGTCTGCGGTATCAGGTGGAAATGCAGGTCTATGTATTCGCCGCGTCTTTCTCCAAAGACCCGGATCTGTTCGAAGAAGTTGTGGTAGTACATGACTCGAATGGCCTGCTGAACGTCTTCGAGCTGGTATACCGCGCCGGTGCGCAATTCTATTTTGTCCTGCAGGCGGCGCACGTTTTCCAATAGCTCGGGATCGGTCACTTCGCTTGGCAGGTGGAAATACAAAGAGCCTATTATCATGCGCTCGTCGGCGGATCTTTTGGAAGCTGGCGGTGTTTCGGCGGTTTGTCCCAAAGCCGCCGCAGGCGACAACAGGGCAGTCAGCATCAAGAGCAGACACAGTAATACACAAGGCAATGGCTTCCAGCAAGTGCCGTGCTTTTTAGAAGTTGAAATGGTACTTGATATCCGCACCGAAATTCCCTTCGGGTTCTATAGAATCGTCGTCCCACTCGCCTGACAGTGTGAGACGATGTTTGCCGAAATTCATGCGATACTCGATCTTGAATTCCTGGTTCTTGCTGGTGGCCTGCTGTTCTCCCACCACCGCCGAATAAGTGATAAAAAGATCCTCCGCGATTTCTTTTCCAAGTGTCAGTTTAGGCACTACGGACGCGCCGCTGTTTGATGTGCCTTCCACGTATTCCGAGGTCAGTCTGAATTCGTCCAGCTTGAACTGGCTGCGTATCTGGTCGTTGACGCCGTACATGTCCGAGATGGCGTTCAAGCCGGTGGCCACACCGCCTTCGCCTTCGAGCTGGCTGGCAGGTTGACCTATGAACAGAAGCGAGATGAGGTCGGTATGGGAAAGGCCGGAGTCGGAAGTCAAAAGGATTTCCACTTCGTCGTTTTCGCCCTTGACCTGCAAGGATATTTTCACATCCTTCTCTTCTTCGTTTTCGTAGTAAGTGACGGTCGTTTCTCCGACGATATCGTAAATCGGGTAAATGGATTTAGGGTCGCGGAACTCGACCATAAAGCGCACGATCTCGAACTCGTTGTTCTGGAAGTAAAAGTTGCCGGTGTCTGTGGAGATGGTTTGCAGCAAGCCGGGAGAAACGTCTGTGCCTGTCAAAATCAGGTCGGCCTGCAAGCCGAGCTTGGCGTTGTTGTTGTTGATGCGGATATGTTCTTCATCACCCAAAATTGCGACGTTGAAGCGCAGGCGTTCCGGTTTGTTCTCTGTCTCCCGTGTGTGGCTCGGTCTAATGACCTTTGAGATTCGGTCAATTACCAGTTTTTTTTGCCAGCGGAAAGATTTCGAGAACTCGAATTCATCCACGCGCAACTCGCCTGTCAGATCCAGAGGCCAGGGTTTTCCGGAAACCTTCAGAATGCCTGATAGAACGGGGATCATGCCATCGTCTATATAGAAACTTATTTTGGATAATTGCAACTGCAGGTCGCTGCCCGAAAGTTCGAATTCTTCGGGATCGAAGTTGACATCTCCATCCAGCGTGACGTTGCCGCCGGAGTACCCGAAGCTCAAGGTCTTCATTGTCAGTGTGTTGCCGTCCAGCAACATCTGCCCCTGCAAACCGTTTATCTGCGAATCAAAATCTTTGAGTTGCAAGATGCCGCGAGAAAAGCGGAAGTCCCCGGAGAAAATTTTACTGCTCCATGGGCCGTTTACGGAGAGATCGAAGCGGATGGGACCATCGCCTTCTTCTATCTGGTCTGTTATGGCCGATACCACGCGCCAGTCGGTTTCTCCCTTGAAAAGCATATCCACATTGCCGCGAGTGTTTATGGCACCTTGCGCTTCAAAGTCGGTTCCGTCTCCGATTATTCTGATAGGTTCGAGATTGAAAGTACCTTTATTGAAGTTTATGGCCGAAGCTTCCGACAGTTTTAGATTGGATTTGTATATGCCCATCTCTAAAGCATCTATGGAAATATCGAACTTGCCGTTGCGTATGGCCTGTACTGGAGCCTGTCCCTTGATGGCAAAGCTTGTTTTACCGCTTTTAATGCCCCATTCAAGAAGCTTGTTGACCAGAAACGCATATTCGAAATCTTTGGCATTCAGATTCAGTTTCAGGCGACGCATACCTTCAAGCTCGATCAGGCTATCAAAGACGACTTGCTTTCCGAAAAGCTGGCCGTGCATGTCGAAGTAGGAAAGTCGCAACTCGAAATGTATTTCGCTGTCGGCTCTGCTCTCTTCCTTTATTTTCATGTTCCGAGTCAGGGCCATGCCGGTTATTACCGGCTCTTTCAAGGTTCCTATCACTTTGCCGCTTATCTCAAAATCCCCTTCGGTCTCATCGAATAAAAAGCCCAAGGCGTCTATTTGTGAAATCTGTATGGCATCGGTTTTGAATTCAATATCGAAGCGCTCCCAGTCGAACATTCTTCCTTTAGCTGAGAAAAGGCCATCACCCCTTCTGGCCCACAACTCGTTTATCTTGATGTCGTTGTGTGCCAGACTCAGGTCGAAAAGCGCCCGCTCGAAACTCTGTTCGGGAGCTTTGAAGCTTGAGAAATCCAGTTTCATGTTTCCGTTGAAATCTCCAAGCTGTCCGTAAATTCGCCCGCCACCTGAATATCGTCCTTCAAAGTCGGCGGCTATTGTCTTCTCGAAACCAACCATATCAACCAGATCGCGTATGGAGGACGAATCGGTTTTGTAGCGGATATCTAGAAACAGCGGTTTCTTGGAGAAATCTAACTCAGCCGAAGCCGTATAAGTGCTGTCTTGTTTTACTCCTGTCAAATCGTAGAACCTGAGTTGGCTGCTGTGGAAGAACACCTTGCCGTTTACGTTTCCCAGGCGAATTCCATTAAGCGTCAGGTCGTGGAAATTCATGGTTCCGTCAAGTTTAGGGGCATTCTGCGGTCCGTCCATCTTGACTTCTAGTTCGCCGAGGCCAGTGAAGTTTATCCCGACGATCTGGCCGACATCTGCGAGGTCTATCTGCTCGGACTTGTAATGATATGTAAAACGACCGTCGAAACCGAAACGAGTCAGGATCACGTCTATTACCGTGTTGCCAAAGCTGACTTTGCCGTTGTGCAGGTCGAATTTTTTTTCATCTACATACAAGCCGAGCTGTATTTTGCCGTAAGGGACTCTCAGGATTTCGCCGCCCAACTCGGCACGTTTTCTAAAAGGAACGCTGAAGGTCGAATGGTTGAAAACTTCCAGGTCTGCCTTGCCTTTAAGGACAAAGGGTTTGACAGTGCCTGCAAGGGTAATTTCTCCGCTTGTCTGTTGCATAACCTTGCTGCGTGCGACCGTCGAATTCTCAAGTATTCTGGCCAGTTCACATTTTTCAAGTCGCAGTCGCAAATCCACGTCCATTTTTTCGTTGAAAAGCAGATGAGCTTTTTCCACTGTCACACTGCCGTCCGCCATGCGTAAGACGCTGCCGTCTAAAATGGCGGCTTTTTTTCCGATACGAAGTTTTAAGTCGGAGTCTTCAAAGCGCAACTTGTTGACAGCGAGATCCTTCAGGTGGACCATGCCCTCCAGTGAAGGGTTGCTCTTGTCGCCCTTGATTTTAACATCAAGCCGGGCTGTGCCTCCCAGTTGCGGCAGTTTGGGCCAGATCATGGGGGCTTGCTCCAGAGGCAGCTCGAGTTGTATTCCTATCTCGCCGCCGGGATCATCCATGTTGGATACATTGCCCGTCAATTCCAGCTTGATCTCCGGCAGGAATATCACCAGCCTTTCAGCCTCGATAGATTTGCCGTCGCTTTTTGCATCCATTCTGATCGAATTGATTGGAGTCGAGATGTCGGCGTAGTTGATTTGCCCTTTGCCCGACTCCAACAGCATACTGTAAAGCTTGTCGGATCTTGAGACAGACAGATGCAGGTCTTCCAATCTGCTCCAGTCGCCTTCATCGAATTTAACGCGAACGGCGCTTTTTTTGACCTTCAACTCTTCGACTATTATGTCGAAAGGTAGATCGGAAAGAGAAATGGAGGTGGATGTATCCACATTCGTTGGCAGCGTGGAAAGATCCCATTCGACTCTCAGTCCCGAACAGGAAATCTCCTCGACAATTATTCTGTTGTAGAAGAGCTGGAAAGGCCGCATCCTTGCATAAAACTTGTCTACTTTTATTTCGCCTTGTCCAGGCACCTTGAAGCTGAAATCGGTAA
>CAYTHG010000224.1:0-6760 GCA_964437525.1 uncultured Myxococcales bacterium
CTCATCAAACCGTGCTGCTTAAAGACAGTCGAGTGTTGATTATGGGTGGTGCCGAGCAGGTCGCCATGTTGCATTCAGGCACCGGCGAAGTCTACCTCGCTGCCGATACCGGCGAAAACGGCGGTAGCGGCGTTGTTCACTCGACAGCCGTAATTTACAACCCAAACAATGTCGGTAAGGTCGAAGGTTCGCCTCTCGATATGGGAACCGCCAGAATGGACTTTACAGTTACTGCGGTTGATTCTGAGATCGTAGGTGCCACGCACTTCCTTATCGCAGGCGGTTGGGGATCGGCTGGAAGGCATACACAGCTTCAGATGATGGATTTTGAGCCCAATTCCATGGATGAGCCTTTCTTCCGCATTCTTCCTCACGCATTAAACGCCGGTCGCGCCGGTCATACGGCTACGAGAGTAAACGGCGGTCAGGTGTTTATTTACGGCGGTGCCGATCCGGGCGACCCTGTAGCCGAGCTTTTCTTGAACGAAAAAGCCGGTGTCGAAGTGCCAAGCGATATCTCCGGTCAATGGGGCTCTTTGCCGATGTTGCATCATCATGCCGCAGGTTCTTTCGACGATGAGAAGAAGGTACTTGTTACGGGTGGATTGAGCAAAATCGCTCAGGGAGATTCAACTCGTCTGAAAGAAGACAACACAGTTTCATTCGTCTTTGACCTTGATGCCAGAACTACCGAGGTTATCGAAGATCAGCTTCCGCGTAGTTTTCACACGATTTCATCTTTGCCCGATGGCAGTCTTATTATCGCGGGTGGCGCTCACGACGTTCAGTTGAAGGAAGAACGCCTTACAGTCGAATTGTTCAACATCAAGACCGGCGATATTGATCCGCTCAAGGACAACGGCGGCGCTGATATAAAATTAGGTGTTGGCCGCATGGGACATACCGCCAATGTTCTCTCCGATTATTCGGTGGTGATTATCGGCGGTGCTTATCCCGACAGTTCTGACAATGAATTCCCGACCAACAAGATAATCCTGCGTTCCGGCGAAAGCTACATGCCCGACATCAACAATTTTGTTCCGGCCGGTTCGGACTCGGAAAGCGATTCTGAATAAAGTTTGGGAAACTGAAAAATCAAGCTTAAGCGAAGGCCAGTCGTTAAAACGGCTGGCCTTTGTATATCAGCGCGGGAGTTGTCTGCAGCAGTTCAAGGGATTTTTCCGTACCGACTTCTTTCTTGACGATTTCGATTCCCTCAAAGAGCATCTTTTTACAGCTTGGCATTCTATGGCAGTCGGTGGAGATTATCTGGAACAAGTCGGCTTTGAGCATTTCCTTGAAGTGTTTCCTGGGTCTGGAGCCCATTTCACCCATCAATGAACCAAGTGTTCCCTGCATGATGACTCCCATGGCTATAAGCTCTTCTGCGAAGTCGAAATCTTTGTAGATGTACCGGTATCGTTCGGGGTGAGCCATGACCATTCTCAAGCCCTTCAATCCGAGCTTGAAAACGAATTCTTTCAAATGCGGTGGCGCGATTTTGTAATCGAATTCCACCAGCAGGTAGCGTCCTTCCGGGTCGAGCGTCAAAAGATCTTTGGGATTGTCCAGCTTTTCAAGCAGGCTGTCGTCGTAATAATATTCGGCACCATAGCGGAAGGCCAGCGGCAATCCTTCACGTTTTATGATTTCTTCTACTATGGGAGCATGTCTGCGGATGTTTTCTTCGTCGTTGTCAAAAAGCGCCGAGCGTATGTGAGAAGTGGCGCAGATAGCCGAGAATCCGGACTCCACATAGTGTTTCAAGATCTCAAGAGATTCCTCTGCAGACCTTGCTCCGTCGTCTACTGCGGGTATTATATGGTTATGTAAATCAATCACTGCTTGACATCTCCTTGCAATATGCAGTATAGCCTTGTGCTGTAGCTTGTTGCGAAAGGTAGACCGATTTGTCACTGAAGTTCGATATCAAAATAATTCTGCTCTCCGCTTTAGTGCTTTTTGCATGTTCATGTGGGGATTATAACCCTTGTGATGCTCTGGTCGAAAGAATATGTAAGGAATGCCCAAAAGTATCCGAGCATTGGCAGGCCGCCTGCATCTGCATGGAAGACAATTCGTACAAGGAAAAGGGCTATAAGTGCATAGATCCCGACGCCATTGACGAGGATCGTTGCCATGTGACCTTATCCGAGTGGGATGAAAACACTTGTGAGCAATTGAACTGAACTGACCGGAAGTTATTCCTGCTTTTCCTTCTCTTTTTTCCTCTTTTCAGCCGCCAGTTTTTGTTGACAGAGCTTGATGTTGTTCAGAATCAATATCCTGAAGCCGCCCATTCTGCGACGTTGCAGAAGGTTCTGGAAAAAGTCTATGCCCTTTTGCCACTGCTTACTTTCGACATAAATCAGGCCGATTGAATAATCGGCGGTTTGGGCCATATCGTGTTCTTTGTCGAGTTCCAGCGAGCGCAGAAGATGCGTCAGTCCTTCGTCGTATTTTTTGAGTTTATACTCGGAATGTCCCAGGTAGAAATTCAGGAGGTTCTGGAAGTCGTTCTTTATTGCATACGAACTGGAAAGCTGTAATTCCTGTATCGCTCGTTTGAAGCCGCCTATCTTCCAATGAGATATTCCAGCTTTGAAATGCTCCTCCGCCAGTTCCTGCTTGAATTTTTCAACTTCTTTTATGAGCAAAGACAGCGCCGATTCCTGGAGGCTTTTTCGATCCAGCTTTTCAAACTCGGATATAGCTTCCTTGCGTTTTCTGTGATCCACGAGTTCCAGCAGTTTCATTGCCCGCATGTCTGTGGCCTGGAAAGACTCTAGCGCCAGTTCCGCCTGTCCGAGACTTGAGCGGAGCTGGTTTCTTTCGGTCTGAAGAAGATCTATGTCTTTTTCGAGGTTGGAGGCGCGCAGGTTGGAAAGCAATATGCCGCCGGCAATCAGGATAATCACCAGGATGATATACAAGCCTATGCTCATGTATTTGGTGCGGGACAAGTGCTCGTCCTGCTTTTGTGCCAGATTTTTGATTTCCGCGAATATGGAGCGCATGTTGTTATCTGTTTTGATAATCATGTTGCGCGTTTCGTAGACTTCCTGTTTCAGCGCTTTAAACTCGGAAGAATGGTTTGTATTGTCGTTTCCCGCCATCATTGCCAACTGGCTCCTGTTTAGAATTGATGAATAACGTGGTCCCAAAGTATTCTTTACCCTGATCGAAGGTATACCAGAAAGCATTTTTATTTACCACTGTCAATAGCCAGTAAATATATTTACTTGTATTTTTAAAAGCTTTTGAAATTTGTAGCTTATTTGACGCTCAAATGATTGCATTTGCTGTGGCTATGGATTACAAATATCTTTTACATTCGAAATATCTGGGGCGAACATGGTTTTTCGATATCAAATATTTTGTCTGTTGCTGTTTTTGGGCCTTATTGCACCTGTTTCGGTGGTCATGGCGGCGGAAGAAAACGGCAAGTCCGAGTTTACAGACGAGCTTGGCGACAAGCTGCATCTGCGTCTGCCTGTCGAAAGGATAATCTCACTTTCACCCGAAACGACCGAAATGGCCTGTGCCGTCGGATGCTGCGAAAAACTGGTAGGCGTCAGTCAGTATTCCAATTACCCGCCAAGCGTCTCCGATCTGCCCAAGATAGGTAGCTATGTAAAGCTCGATCTTGAAAAGATAGTTTCCTTAAAACCTGATCTCGTTCTTGCAACCGCCCGTGGCAATCCCAAGGCGGCAGTGGACAGGCTGCGCCAGTTGGGGCTGTCGGTCTTTGTGATTTTCCCCAAAGGGATCGAAGGTGCCGCCGGGTCCATCGCCAATATCGGCAATGTCTGTGGTAAGCCGCAAGAGGGTGCCAGCTTGAAGGCGAAGTTCGAACAAGAATCGAAGCGCCATAAAAAAGCCAAATCGGATTCGTCCCCAAGAGTGCTTATGCTTTTGAACCCCGAGCCTCCCATTGCCTGCAGTCCTGATACCCTTGGAGGACGTTTGATAGAATGGGTCGGCGGAAACAATATTATTGAGGATTCCAAGATTCGTTACCCTACGATTTCGCTGGAGTGGATATTGGAACAAGATCCCGATTACATTTTCCTGATGCAAATGGGAGCGCAGCAGGGCAGGGATGTTGCAGATTATTGGAAAAAGTTTCCCGATCTTAAAGCCGTAAAAAATGGCAGGGTCTTTAGACTCGATCCCGATCTTGTCTCGCGTTCCGGTATGCGTCTTCTTGAGGTGATGGAACGCATGTCTGGCTTTATGAGCACAAGCGGGGAGGCTGCAAAATGAGCGGCTTTAAGCTTTCCCGGCTGCCTTCGTGGTTGCAAATTTTGTTTCTGCTTCTGATTTTGATTGCTGTTTCTTTTGTTTCCCTCGGCCTCGGTTCCAGCGAGTCCGGTTTTTCCGATCTGTTGAGCCTCTTTAAAGGCGAGCTTACAGGCTCGTCTCGCATGATAATTCTTGAATTGCGTCTGCCTCGTATTCTGCTTGCTCTTTTGACCGGCCTGGCGCTTGCTTCAGGCGGTACCGTATATCAGGCGCTTTTGCGGAATCCGCTGGCAGAGCCTTATATACTGGGGATCTCCGGTGGTGCGGCTGTCGGGGCTATATTGTGCAGTCTGGCAGGCTGTCAGTCGAAAATCGTCTGCACCGGCGCTTCTTTTGTAATCGCTATGCTGACAAGCTTGCTGGTCATGGCCATTTCGCGTCGTCGCAACATGTTGAACACCAATATCCTGATACTGGCGGGAGTGGTTTTGAACACCTTTTTCTCCGCGCTGATCGTCTTGTTTTTATCACTGGTGCGCGACCCGCAGAGCCACACTGTGTTTTTCTGGTTGATGGGCAACCTTGGCATGGCTTCGCTTTCCGATGTGGCGGTTCTGGCTGTTCCGGTGCTGTCTCTTTTCCTGCTGATCTGGCTTTATGGCTTCAGGCTGAACTTGATACATCTCGGTGAAGAAAACGCAAAGCAGGCCGGTATCAGCGTTGAAAAAGACAAGTGGATACTCTTTGCAGTTTCGTCATTTATGGCAGCCGCCACGGTCTCCTTTACGGGGATTATCGGATTTGTCGGTCTGATTATGCCGCACATCGCCCGCAGGATCTTCGGGGCCGATCATCGTGGTCTCGTGCCGACCTCTGCCATTTGCGGAGCGATATTCCTTGTGTTTGCCGATGCCATATCCCGTTCAATCGCCGCTCCGGTGGAATTGCCTGTGGGCGTTGTGACTGCCGCTTTCGGAGTGCCGTTTTTCCTCGGCCTGTTGTGGAGGGAGAGAGCATGATCCTGAAAGCTCAAGACTTATCTTTCTCCTTTGGCAGGAAGCGCATAATAGACAGCCTCGATATCGCCTTGAATCGCGGAGATATGGCCGCAGTGCTTGGGCCCAACGGTGCAGGTAAGTCTACCCTTCTTCGTTTGTTGTGCGGCCTGTTAGAGCCTGAGAGTGGGCAAGTGTCCTTAGATGGAGAGCCCCTTGCCACTTATTCTGAAAGAGAGCGTGCGCTACATATATCCGCTGTTTTCCCTGGTATTCACAGGCAGGCGGCTTTTACTGTCGAGGAATTGGTGGAGATGGGGCGTGCCGCGCATATGCCATTTTGGGGTGGTGCCGATAAAGGAGACTGCAAAGCAATTGAAGATGCCATAAAAGCAGCTAACCTGAAACACTTGAGAAAACGCCAGTTGTCGCAGTTGTCCAGCGGCGAGCTTCAGAGAGTCCTGATAGCCATGGCCTTGTCGCAGGAATCTCCCGTGATTCTTCTCGATGAGCCTACGGCTTTTCTCGATCTCAAGCACCAGATAGATATTCTTGGCCTTCTTTCCGGATTGAACAGGGATAAAGCCAGAACGATTCTTTGCGTAACTCACGATATAAATCTTGCAGCCAGATTCTTTAAGAAGATTTTTCTTATGAAATCTGGTAAAATAAAATATTGGGGTGATGTTGAGAAGGTCTTGACTCCAAGTAATATCAAGGACGTATTTGATGTCGATGTGAATGTCGGGCGTGATCCTGAAGGTAATATTAGTCTGTCGATAAAAAGCTGATGCATAATAAAATTGTAAAAATGAAGTATTTGTATTGTTTGCTGTTGCTTGGTAGCTGTTTGTTCATTTATTTGTGTACTGCATGTGATGACGATTCTTCGGCGAATGGAGTTGATGGCGACTGCGAATCAATGGATGGCGACAAATCAGAATCTGGAGATATGCTAAATCAGGGTTGCGCTAAAGTAGGCGAAGAAGCTTGTCCTGCAACTACTGACTGTATGCACTTTGAAGCGGGACAGACTCCTTACCCGGAGTGCGCTATTTATTGCAAAGCCGTTCCCGAAAACGAAGGCGAATCCTGCTCGGTCCTTGAGCGCTCAGGCGTTTGTTTCAACGGCAAGTGTGTCATACCACAGCCTGTGGATGGCGATGAAGAACCCGGTTGCTATCCCGATTACGAAGATGTGCCTGCGCCGGAATGCCCTCGCAGCACTTTGTGCGCATACTACGAGCCTCAATGGATGGAATATCCTGAATGCACATGGATTTGTATCGCTTATCTGAGAAATCAGGGGCAGGAATGCACTGTCGGTGATGTTAAAGGAATCTGTGAAGGA
This sequence comes from uncultured Myxococcales bacterium, assembly GCA_964437525.1. Lineage (GTDB taxonomy): Bacteria > Myxococcota_A > SURF-8 > SURF-8 > SURF-8 > JAKQSH01. The sequence goes on from CAYTHG010000224.1 coordinate 6,592, forward strand.
GTGCAGTGCGTGCCCACGATTGATGGCGATTTTGATGAAGGCATGGAAAGCGATGGCGATGCTGCAGAGTCCGATATGGAATTTGAGTTGGACAATGAGTACGAATTAGAGTTTGAGCAAGAACTGACCGAGGAGGGCGATGCAGAAGGCTTTGATTCTGAGGTCACTA
>CAYTHG010000225.1:0-6753 GCA_964437525.1 uncultured Myxococcales bacterium
ACGGATGAAGTAAGAGCCAAATACGGCGACGAGACAGAACAGATACAAAGGGTGGGCGGCGAGTACTCGGACGAAGAGGAAGTGGTGAATATCTCAGGAAACACAGCCGCTCCCAACCAGGATGCAATCGATAACCTTATGCAATCCATCGGCAGCAAAGAAGAAACCGAAGCTGATGCTGGCGGTGGAATGTATGACAATGGGGAAGAAGATGATCTTGCCGTTGCGGGCTCGGATAGTGAAGCTTCATCTTCCCGTATCATTTCAGGTAAAGAAGAAGAACTCGGCAGTGTCACGGTCGTCGGTGGAGATGTAAAAAAAGATGAAAGATCGGTAAAGGTCAGCGGTGATGTATTTGGAAACACGGAAAAACTGAAAGCAACCAAGGAACGCAAGCAGAAATCCGTCGTCAAGAACAGACCGCCGGAAGCACCTAAGGTGGAAACCAACGAGCTTGATTCGCTTTTGCAGCAGGCGCGCAAATCTTTGAAGGATATCAAATAATCAATTTCACATATTGAACACGGGAGTAAAAAATGAGCAGACCGCAATTCAAAAGAATATTGCTTAAACTTTCGGGCGAGATGCTGAAAGGCAAAGGCGACAAAGGCGTTTTCGATATAGCCCTTTGCATGGAGTTGGCCCGTCACATAAAAGCTGTCAAAGAATCCGGCACCGAATTAGCTCTCGTGATAGGCGGCGGCAACATCTTTCGTGGCGGTATCGCCGAAGAACTCGGCATCGAGCGCGTCCGCAGCGACCATGTCGGAATGCTGGCCACCGTTATGAACGCAATGGTGATGCAGATGGCCTTAGAGAAACAAGGCGTTCCGGCTCAGGCTCTTTCGGCGGCGGCCATAGGTGCGGTAGTTCCCGTCTACTCCCACGCCCGCGCCGAGGCGGAAATCGAAGCCGGCAAAGTCGTCATTTTCTGCTACGGCACCGGCAATCCATACTTCACCACCGACACCGCAGCCGCCCTGCGAGCAGTAGAGATAGGCGCGGACGCGTTGCTCAAGGGCACCAAGGTCAAAGGCATATACTCCGACGATCCCTTCAAAAACCCCGAGGCCGAATTCTTCGAGAGCATTTCCTACGACGAGGTTCTTAATCGCGGTCTGAAAGTCATGGACCAGACCGCCTTCGCGCTCTGCCGCGAAAACAAACTGCCCATCATCGTCTTCGATCTGGGAGACCTCGACAACATCAAAAGAGTAATAGCGGGCGAGGAGATCGGCACGCTGGTCGGGTGAGGATGGGGACGGGATACTTGTTACCCGACAATCGACAATTCCTGACTCGTGTCGGATAAATTCTTTATCCGGTCTTGTATTATGAATTCGTAGGATGGGCATTTGTTATGCCCATCATTGCAGAATCACACCCGTACAAAAAAGATGGGCAAGGCAATTGCCCATCCTACTTGGCTTCAGTATTATTTGGTACTGGAATCACGGGCAGGTATGGAAACTTGTTGTCCGGCAATTCCTGATTAGGCAATGGCGGTAAATCTTTTGGCTTAGGTTTGGGAATTGAGCTACTATCGATTATCAAAATCAATGGCGGTCGGTGGAAACTATGCAAGGAAGCAACAATAGCCCAAAACCTCAAGCGCGAATATTCTTGACGAGCGGTGCAGTTGTGCTTGTCCGTCTGGCGTTGTGGGCTGTCATGATTTACTCGCTGGTTTATATTCTGTTGCGGGCAATAATAGCCTCGGATTCCTGGATGGAATATTCCGACGCTATTCAGTTTGTTCTGCTTAGCCGCTATAGCATCATGACTTTGCTATGTATTCCCGCTCTCTTCTTTTTGTCTTTCTTTCGCAAGCGAATTTATCGCAGGTTCTCAAAAAAAACATCTCTGTGGCTGGCAAGGGGCGAATTCCTGCTGATTGTCCTGATAGTGCTCAATTCGGGTATGCAGTTGCACAAGGTTGTCGAAAACGCCACGGACACCAAAGACCAGGGCCCGGACGCTTTGCCGGGACTTGAGATAATAGCCCCCAAGTCAAGTGAATTCACTCGTCAGGCCACCGAAACACGCCCGGCATACAAGGCGAAGACCAATACCTACGGTTTCCGCGATCGTGAGCTTTCGGGGCGTTTGCCGGAGGGTCTGCGAATCATGCAGGTCGGCGACTCCTTTGTATTCGGTTCCGGGGTGGAGCAGGCCGACACGATCAATCGCCGTTTAGAAGAAGAGCTTTTAAGACTCGATGCAGGCAGGCGTTATCGTGTTTACAATATCTCGCAGCCGGGCTGGAATCTCGAACAGGAAGTCTCGGCCATTATCGAAATGGGGCGCATCTTAAAGCCCGATCTGGTGCTTTTGTCGCATTTGCCGGGAAACGATATCTGGCCCAAAGATCCCATGTTCCGCTGGAAAAAGATAAACCCAGAGCTTCGCGACTGGCTGTTACAGATTCGCGCCCGCCAGATAGAGCGCCACCGCAACCATGAGTACGAGAACGAGAAGCTTGTGGCGGATTACCGCGAACAGATCAAGCGTCTTTTGGCTTGGGCCGATGAAAGCGGGACAGATGTGCTGGTTTACACCTACGGCATCTGCATCCCGGAAATGGAATTGTGGAAAAGATCGCCACGAATATTCATTAGATATTTCATAGAGTGGTCGCTTATTCCCGAAAATGTCATCACCGGAGATGGCCACCCGACTGCACGGGGAAACCTTCATCTGGCAAACCTTTTGGCCACACATGTTTCTGAACTTGACCAACGGCGAAAACTTGAGCAAGGTACCGTTGATCCTGTGGCAAGGAAGAGACTTGCAGCATCTTGGCCCCAGAAATGCGGCCCTTTGGGTGAGCCTGAATACAGCAAGCGTTGGGTGATTCCGGGCGAAAAAAGCGGGCTTGTCAAGGATATGGTTTTGCAGGATTGGCTGGCGCAGGTGCGCTGGCAATATAACGGCGCACAAACAAAAGGCGGCGACATAACATTTTCTTTTATGGATGAAAACGGAAAAAAGATTGAGGCTACACTGCGCAAAGAATCCGATTCGCCCGATTGCCGGCCCTGCGGTGTCGGTTATTTGTGTATGAAGCAAAGCGCACAAAGGGAAAAGCTGTCTTTGATGCTATGCCAGCGTGTACCGGATGATCTTTGGCGGCAGATAAAGGAGCCATCCAGAAAGTAAACGTAGCCTGCCTGTTATCTACTCCAGAACCAAAAACATCCTGTCATCTTGTATTTCCACTTCGGCTCCGTTGCCCTGCGTCAATTCCTGCATATGCCCGAAAGTTTCACTTCGTTCTTTATATCTGGCTTTTCTGGCTCGGCGTTTGGGCCTGTCGAAATAATACGGTATGAACTCAACGCTTTCGACTCCCTGTTTGGAGATTTCCATCTTCCAGTGGCCCTGGCGATTCGTCCAGCGGCGGTTCATGGAATCGAACAGAAAATTACCCATGTCATACAGAATCGGACGGCCAAGGTGTGTGTCCATACCCAAAAACTGGTGGGCATGGTGCCCCAAGACTCCGTGAGCTCCGTATTCTATGGCTTTTTCGGCGAAATCCGTCATCCAGAGCTTGGAGCTTTTGGCGTAATTTACACCCCAGTGTATTGTGACGAACACTAGGTCCGCTTTTTTGCGCAGGGCGTGAATTTCGGATCTCAGGCGGCGGTGAGATTTTTTGAGTACTTTTTTATTCAACCATAGGTGATTGATGCCGCAATTGTCCTTGCCTGCTCTGACGTCGCGGCTGACTGCCGAATAGTTTAAAAATCCGATCTTGATTCCATTGGCTTCCGCCACAATGGATTTTGCAGCTTCTTTATGATTGCGTCCCGCTCCCGAATATTGAACGTCGGTTTTATCTAATGCTGCCATTGTGTCTTCCAAGCCACGGCAGTCGTAATCCATAGTGTGGTTGTTGGCAAGCGATACCACGTCAACGCCCAACTCGTCCAGCAGCTTTGCCATATCCGGGCGACCCTTTATGTGAAAGGTCGGTGTACCTTTTTTGGGGCGTTTTTCATTAGAGTCGGTCAAGGCGCACTCTAAGTTACCGAAGACCAGATCGGCGCTGTCTAAAAGCGGCTTGAGTTCTCCTGCTACGTACTCAAAACCGTGTTTGTCGTAGCTTTTTTGTATGCCGCGTCCGAGGTTGATGTCTCCGCCGACGACCAGCGTGGCTCTTGATTCGTCGTCTTTGGCAGCCGGGAACTTGTCTGCGCCATCATCCAGCAGCGAGTACAGCGATATTCCAAGACCGGATAAAAGCAGGCAGAAGAATATAGCGAAAGAAATCAGGCGGGTTTTGCGAGACATCCCGCGCAGAGAAGCAAGGCATTTGGAATAAAGAGTTTTCAGCAGTTCTTTTACTTTCTCATCGGAAAATAAAACGGCGGCAAGCGCTAGGCTGCACAGTGCAAGATAGTTGACGGAAATCAGGAAGTGCTTGTGCCAATTATAAGATACGTTCTTATAAATCGCGTAATCGGCGATCATGGAAACGGTAAAAAACACGAGAATAACCGCCGAACGTTTTTTGTACGAACTCGCAAGCAAGGCAAGCGGCACAAAACAGAAAAAGGCATAATAGTAAAAGGTCGGCGCCGTCAGGTAGAACATGAGCGGGAAGCCCCAGACGATGGCTTCGAAATCTTCCATTTTGCGTGACAGGAATCCCAGCACCAGGAACAGGCCCAAAAGCCCGGCGATGTAAGCAGGACGCAAGCTCTTGAAAAGAGCGAGTTTATGAGCGTTGATTAGCGGAAAATCGTAGCGGCCATACTTTTTGACAAAATTGTAATCGCCTTTCTCGCCGTCGTTGACGATCAAGTATTTCATGCCGACTCTTGTGGTTGCCAGGCGCTGGTCGTGACCGGATATTTTCGCTTTGTATTGCTCCAGGTAATTGCTGTCGCTGTAGTAGGAGAAACAGGCCAGAAGGACGAACAGCAGTGAGATTGCATAGGCAGTAAAGAACTTCAGATATTTGGCTTTGTCGACCCTGCCACGGTTAAAGATCGCCCATAGAAATTTTGCGCCGAGAGCGAAAAGGAAGATCGCCGGGAATATCCTTGAAGCCGTGGCCCAAGCCATGGCCAGGCCGGCTGATTTGTAGTAGCCGCGTTTTAAGAAAGCCAGTGCAAACAGCATGGCAGCCAGCCAGTCGAAGCGCAAAAACGCGCCGCGTGTGTGGCAGTGAAATATGGAGTAGAGGGAGCAGAAAACTATAAAGGTGAAGAGTCCGCATTCGGGACCGAACGCGAACCCGATGGCGATGAAGCCAGCCAATAGAAGAAAAATGTCTATCAGCCCCAGTCTTATCAGGTTATCATGACTTAACGGGACGTTATTACTGATGAAATGCCCCAGCATGTTCCAAGAAGGAGTCGCGTTGTAACCTTTGTCTTTCAGTTTGGCTTTGAAGCTTCGCGGTTTTTGTTTGCGGAAAAAATCTATATCCCGCTTGAATTCCTCCCAGCGTTCGGGGCTGAATTTGCTGTGACAGATCTCCGGATGGGAGAGCACTTCTTCGGTTTTTATGAAATTGTAATTGGCAAGAGAACGGATCTTGGTCAATTTGTGTTTTTTCGCCAGGTTGCGACCTTCGGAGTCGGCGATTAGCGAACAGTTGTACAGGTTGAGGTATCCGATTTCTTTAAAGTACTTGGAACCCACGTAATAATGGTATTGATCGTGATAATTGACGAAATGCCCGCGCACCATTTTGCCGAAATGGAAATAAGATGCGCCCGCAAGCAGCGCACAGAAGCACAACAAAACGATTACAGGTGTCCTGAAGCGTCTGTAGCGTTCCTTTTTTGCCAAGAGAGAGAACAACCCGATGGCCAAGCTTAAGACCAGTAAAGCTATCTTGACCCCGATTACAAACTCCCTAGATTGCCAAAACTCCATAAAAAAACTCCAGCCCGCGCCCTTGCAGTCTAGAGCTACAGGCGCTGTCCGCGCCCGAGATGAGTTCTATTCAGACATGCGGTTTGTCATTCACTTACAAAAAGATATTAGCATCTCCTTGAATCGTGGAGAAACTATTTTTTTGTGGTGATGCGGTGATTTTCCGGCAGATCTTATTTGGCTCGAAGCGGTTCTGTATCGTTGGCATACTTGACGCAAAAATTTTTACCCCTGAAACATGGCGATCATGGTATATTGAAATACAGGAATTCGGACTCTTGATTGGGAGTTCATGAATATATTAGAGATTATTTGAGAATATTGTTTATTAAGAGAAGTAGAAATGCCGTGGTTTGAATGAAAATCATTTGTTCGTATTGCCGTAAATATCTTGGGAAAAAAGAACCCTTCGACTACAAGGAGACGACTCATTCTGTCTGCCCGTCTTGTTTTGAACATTTCGAGAAGCAATGGCAGGGTTTGAGGTTGGGCGAATATCTCGATCAGTGGGACAAGCCTGTTGCCGCGATTGACGGCGAAGGCCGCTTTGTCGCCGCCAATCAGGCCATGGCCGAGATGCTTGGCAAAGACAGGCGCGACATGTGGGGGCTCTTGGGCGGCGAGGTTATGGAATGTGTTTACGCCCGGCTTGAAGAAGGTTGCGGCGAGACTGTACACTGCCGCGATTGTACGATCAGAAACACCGTAACGTCCACCTTTGAATCAGGTACCTCCAACATCAAGGTTCCGGCGTTTTTGGACACACAAGACCAAAAAATCGGCTTTCTGATCTCGACCAGCATTGAGAAAGGTTTTGTCCGTCTTGTAAACGACTCCTCCATGGTTCTGGGATTTCTAAAT
>CAYTHG010000226.1:0-6727 GCA_964437525.1 uncultured Myxococcales bacterium
GGTGGACATCATCAAGGCCACACGATCCTGCGACGGAAAGGCGGTGAAGGCGAATCCGAACTGCATCCAGATTATGGCCAGCCAAAACAGAGCCGGTGCCGGACGGGAAAGCGAGCTGAGAAAGTCGTACCAGACAGGGTGGCGCAATATACGATAGAAGACGAAAAACAGCGCAAAAACACTGACCAATAGAACAGCGGGCTTCAAGTTCAAGGCGGACAGCAATTCGCTATAGCGATAGATTCCGTATGCAAAAGCCACAAGGAACGCAAGAAGCGCCAGCGAAAGCTCGACTATAAAAAGACTGCGCGGACACAAATCTCCCAACGGCCCCAGGCGGCGCATGACAGCGCGGCGCAAGGCCAGGTAGAACAGAGGGCTCAATGCCATCAATCCGAAAAGAAGAACGGTGGCAGCCAAAGACGCCAGCGTGCGGTTCTGGTAGTTGTCTCCAAAATGGGAGTTTAGAGCCCGTGCAAGAAAAAATAGGAGTCCAGCCGTGACAATTGCCGCTCCCAGACTGGCGGCAAGACTGCGGTCGGCCAGCTTGTTTTCACGGGCCAACTTAAACTGTTCGAGCAGATAAGCCGATGGGTTGTAGCGCTCGCGCAAAGCTCGCCAGCCCAAGCCAAAGGCAAAACCACCTATTGTAGCCAGCGGCAAAAAGAAAGCAGCAGCCACAAAAGCGCCCCAGATCAACTCACTTTCGGTCTTGAAATACATGGGCGAATACAAAAGCAGCATGGCCTGCTCAATCAAAACCGCCGCCATTCCCGAAAGAACCGCCGACAGCACAGAAGCTGCAACTATATTTTTACTCTCATCAATCAATTGAAAAGTTATCCCCCAGTTATGGCCTACTATGTTTTGCGCGTCTGCCCATAAACATTCCGATCATAGCCAACATAAACAAAGGTAAAGCCGCACCACCTGTAGATGAGCAACCACCGTCGCCGCCATCCTCTTCCGGAAGTACTTCATCAATCAGCTTGCAGGCTTCGGAAAACGCAAAGCAGTTGCGGTATTCGCAGTCGTCGCGCTCGGCCTTGGTGACAAGCTCAATACAGTTCAGTTTTTCCGGGTTCTGACCCTGCAGGCAGGCTACATATTTTATCCACTGATCCTGAGCCTCAAGCGTTCCATTCTGTATGCAAGCTTCACGGCAAGCGGACTCGGCGCAGTCAGCGTAGCAGCGATTGACCTTGTGGCAATCGAGTTCACCGAAGATCAAAGGTTCTTCGTCACCATCCACAGCCTGGTCTCCGTCTACGGCTTCGTCTCCGTCCGTGACTTCATCGCCATCGACGCTTTCGTCACCGTCCACGAACTCGTCGCCGTCTATTGCTTCACTGTCACCATCGGGTTCTTCTTCACCCTGCTCCATATCGCCGTCGCTCTCGTCATCGCCGTCTACAGGAGCATCGCCGTCAATGTCACCGTCAATCTCTTGCAATATTTCGACATTTACGTTCCAGGACAGGTCCACGCCATCTGAATAACGCGTCAATATCAACGACAGCCAGTCCCAGTCGGAATCGATATCTTCGAGTTCAAACACGTTTTCTTCATTAGGTGTCAACTGCTTGTCCTGCACTTCCAGATCGGTGGAGCCGGATTTTTCCCATGCCATAGACAAAAGTGCCTCGGGCGAAACAGGCGGCGTAACCGTGATGCGCAGGCCATCGCCTTCGGACAGGTTGCCCAGATTGATGCGGACATACTGGCTGGTCAAGGGCTTGATGCTCTGATAAAGCGATTTGGGCAAGCTGTTGACTACATAGCTGGATACAGAAGGAGGGTTAAAATCACCGAATGAATACTCGCCTTTGTTAACCAGCATGGCGATTCCCCACTCGTGCAGAAACTGCCCGAAGGTCTTGTGGATACCGTTGAACTGCAAAGCGGCCAAAAGCCCCTCCGTACCGTTTTCGGATTCTATGGCCCAGTCGCCCATAAACAACTCGCCGACACGCTTCAGCAGATAAACTCCGAAGAGCGTTGTGGCACCGTGATCCAATTCAATTCTACCGGCAACTTCTTTGCCGAAAAGCGGCTGGGGATTGCCGGTGTAGGTTTCCATGGAGCCGAAATCGGTCTCGTTGCCAAGCATCCAGACTACGCTGCGGGAAATACTGTCTTCGACCCAGGGATCTTCGTCCTGATCGCTACGCCAATGGCAGATAGCCGCCATTTCGCGGGCCAGATCCGCCTGCCTGACGCTGCCGGTCAGGTCTTCGTAGTGTAAAAAGACGATTTCGTGTTTGTTGGAACCGGGCGAAGGCTGGTTGTAGATGTCTTTTTCAAGATCCGCCTTGCGATGATAGCCGGTGACGGGATAAAGCGGGCTGTCTTGAATGTCCTGCACCACGATATAAAGTTGATCGACATGATCCCAGTTGTCGGGCATACCGCCTAAAATACCGGACACTCCGCCGTAAATACCGACATCTCCCGTTTTGCCGTCGCCTTCGAAAATGTACTGAAGCGCATTCACGTCAGATTGGACTACGCCGTTGTTCCAGAGCGAGTCTTCAACAAAGATGAAGGACTTGCCCGATGTGGCGCGGCAGGTGGTCGAGACGGAAATCTCCGATGGCGAGATGGACGAGTAATCGTAGGCATTGAAATCGCAACTCGTGCCGGAGCTGGGACTGTTGCTACAGATAGTTTCGGCCCATGCGGATTGAGTACCACACAGCAAAATAAAAAGCATGAAGAACAAAAGATAATTACGCATCAGATACGCCTCGCTCGGTTTGACTTAACTAAGCATCTTACCAGATCGGGCGTAATTATTCACGAGGTTTCACGATGAAAGCGAATCGATAATGCATCGGAGCCTTATTATCTTGATTTCTAGTGTTGGAGCTTAGCCGGGAAGCGCTGCTGCAACGAAAAGGTAATGTATGTGAAACTCCGCTCATAATGAGTGATTTCGCGTAGCGAAATTGTATCGAACCACCTCTCGATAAACCGCCCTTTCAGGCGGCATTCGAGATGAGCGGAGCGATACGCTGTGCCACCAGAAATGAACGAAACCGCTCACGGCCTTCTTGAAAACTGGATCACAGACGACAACTTTGTGTCAAATAGGATTCCCGTGCAACCGGAGACAGGTCGCCCGCTCAGCCCACCATGTCTTTGTAGACTTCCGTATATTTACCGGCGCAGGTCGTCCATGAGAAATCGAGGCGCATGGCTCGTTTTTGGACGCTTTGGAAATTGCTTTTCGATTTGTAGAGGCTGATAGCGCGCCAGACGGTTTTGAGCAGAGACTCGGCGTCGTAGCGGTCGAACAGAAATCCCCAGCCCTTTTTGCTTTCGGGAATGTAGTCTTCTATGGAGTCGGCAAGTCCTCCTGTGGCACGAGCAATGGGAATGGAGCCATAACGCATGGAATAGAACTGATGTTCGCCGCAGGGCTCGATTCTGGAAGGCACCAGCAGAAAATCACAACCGGCCATCATCTGGTGAACCAGCTTTATAGAAGGCGTCAGGTTCAAACCGAGTTTGTTGGGATAGCGCATCTGGGTCTGCTCGAACATGCGATGATAACGCGGATCTCCGGAACCGGCGATTATCATGCGTATGTCCCACGGCAGCATTTTGTCTATGGCCTGGGCCACCAACTGCATTCCCTTGGCTTCGGTCAACTCGCACACTATGCCTATCAATGGCGTTTTCTCGGCATTGGAATGGTCCAGACCGTGATTGGCCAGCAGCTCCATCTTGTTACCCAGCTTGTCACCCGAGCTGGAAAGCCCGAAATGCGACGGGATATGCTCGTCTTTCTTGGAATTCCAGTAGGTGTAATCGACGCCGTTCAAGATACCGAAGTAATCCTCGCCACGCGCCTGCAGGCAAGCGGTAAGTCCCGCGCCGTATTCATCCGAGAGCAATGTTTCTTTGGCGTAGGTCGGAGAAACAGCGTTGACCCTGTCGGCCAGTGCAATTCCACCGCGCAGGCAGTTGAAACCTTCGTCGTTCTTACAGGCTTCCGAGAACATATTGACATCAATGCCGCACTCGGCAAGATAATCGAGCGAACAGCTACCTTGATACTTGACATCGTGAATGGTCAAAAGGGTTTTTACGCCTTTAAGCGCTTCGTTGTCGGCATAGCGGGTTTTCAACCAGGCAGGCAGAAGCGCCGTGGCATGGTCGTTCAAGTGAATCAGATCGCAGGAGAAATGCCCACGGGCCACATACTCCAGAGCGGCGTTCTGCAAGACCATAAAACGTTTGTGATTGTCCGCAAAAATCTTGCCGTCGGCGGGATTTTCGTAGATTCCGTCACGACCGAACATCGGTTCGCATTCCACAAAAATCACCGGTACGCTTGTATCTTCGGACTCGGCCTTTAAATAGCGGATTCCATAGCGTTCCGAGCCCAGCCAGATATCTATCCACTCGTCGTTTATAGGTTTGATATCCTCACGCTCTGCAAGCAGCGTTCGGTAATAGGGAGTGATTATGCTTATGTCGTTTCCCTTGGCTTTCAACTCGCGCGGCAGATGGTGCGAGTATTCGGCCAGTTTACCGACTTTCGAATATGGTCTGATTTCCGTCGTTACAAATAATATTCTCACCTGTGCCTCCTCTCACGATTCACTCGTAAAAGATCCCGTACTACAAATCCTTCAAGAATTCAGCCGCGTCTTCAGGGGCTACGGGGTTTATGAAAAAGCCATTGCCGATTTCGCTGCCAGCCAAAGGCCACATACGCGGCAGAATCTCGACATGCCAATGATAATGCTGCTTCATGGTGCGCCATTCCTCGCGCATTCTGTCGTCCGATTTTTTATTGGGAGACGAGTGCAAAAGCAGATTGTAATCGAAATCTCCCAGAGCCTGCCGCAGTCGCAGCATGACATCACGCATGAAAAGAGCGAAGTCCGCCAGCATGGAGTCATCGGAGACGGCAAAATCGTGCTGATGCCGTCTGGGAGCCACCCAGCATTCAAAGGGAATCCGAGAAGCATATGGCAGCCAGGCCACAAAGCTTTCGTTTTCCATCAAGATGCGCCGACCGTCCTGCAATTCCTGTTCGATCACGTCGCAGAAAACGCAACGTTCGGTGCGCACAAAATATTCTCTGGCCGCCGCCAACCTGGTTTCGACACTCTGGGGCATGACGGGCGATGCCAGTATTTGCCCGTGCGGATGCTCGATGGACGCACCGGCCAGCTTGCCGTGATTTTTGAAAAGGGCGATATGCCTCAGCCTGATATCGTTTTCGAGGTCAGCCAGACGCTCGCGATATGCTCGCCAGACCAGAATAGAATGCTCGCGGTTCCAGTCAGGCAGATCGCTGTTGTGATCGGGAGTTTCTATGACCACTTCATGGGCACCCACGCCCCCGGCCTTGTCGTATATTCCTGAGGCAGAGTATTTGTCTTGAGACTCGACCGACAATGCCGGGTAGTTATTGGCAACCACGCGCACCTGCCAGCGCCCATGGCTTTCGTAACGGCGAATCTCGTTTGAGAGATGCTCGTTACCCTCACAAAACGGGCAGGGCTGGTTGTCGGCATGTTTGGAGATTCTCTCCTCGACCAGTCGCGGCTTGCGATTTCGCTCGGGCGCAATTGTCACCCAGCGTTTTTGAATAGGATCACGTCTCAGTTCGGACATGTTTCTTTCCGTTCACCATCTTTCCGTTGTGACTGAACAACCCCGATTGAAATGAAACTTGAAAAACAAAAAACCATGACCATCTCGGGGAAGCATATTCAACCGTCACGAACAAAGGTTCAAACAGATTATGGATGCAAATTCTTAAGTCGTACGATTCATTCCCCCAAAAACACATATCGGATCGATTAAAGCAAGGATCAATATCTACATCTCTGATTATTGCAAATAGGAAAGCAAAAACAAAGTGAATATTTCATTTAGAATACAGACAGTCTAAAGGTGATTACTTGCCTTTGGGTTCGCCCGATTTGGGAATGGCGTTCTTCATTTTATTTATTTTGCTGTTCCTGGCCTTCTCCAACAGTTCTTGACGATCCTCCATGGTCTTCATGAACTTGACTTTTTCTTCAGGAGAGACCACGTTCTCCATGTCATACTTGATGCGCTGCTGGGTTTCGGCATTCACTTTCTTACCCGACAAACGAATAAAAACGGGCTCGACCCAGACATAATATCCCGATTCCTGCATCTGGTTGGCAAGCATAACGGTATCGGCTTTACGGTCGGTAATCACAAACTGGTAGGTATTCGGTTCGTCCCCCAAAGTGCTGAACTTGACGGGAAAACTGTAATAATGCTTCTTGATTTCATTGACATCGACAGCTTGGCGGGTTTTTACCAGTACTTTATTGACCGGCACCAGCAGTTCCTTGACACCGAACTTGATATCCTTGAAGACACGCGAGACGTAATCAAGCTCTTCGTCATGCTTCATGTATTCGGCCAGAATATTCAATTTGTGCTCGGTCCCTCCGGGAGTCAGCCGCAAGGCATAAAAGCCTTCTTTCAATAAAGACGCTTCCTTCAATTCGGAGATGACCAGATAAATTTTGTCTTTATAGTATTTGTGCCTGAACTCCTTTGTAGGATAAGGCTCACGGTAAGACATGGCGATAAAAGTCAAATCCTGCATCAACTCGACTTTTTTGCCCTTTTGATATGTGTAATTGGGCTTGGGCGGAACCTTGATAATCTTCTTCGGTCCCAACTCCGGCTCGGGCATGTATTGGGCCAAAGCTTCAGTCGAAAA
>CAYTHG010000227.1:0-6720 GCA_964437525.1 uncultured Myxococcales bacterium
CTTCGCCATGCAACTCACTGACGCCGTTGCATTTTGAAGAAAGCCTCAAAGCCAGCACTGTCATGCAGAACTGCTCGTTCTTGTCATCTGTAGTCTCGCGGCCCAGATTCAGAAACTCTTGACGTCCAAGACCGAGTTTCGGGTAATAGCTTCCAAAATACTTATCCATCAGGTCAAGCGAAAAAACATCGTTTCCTGCCGGAACCGGTGTATGAGTGGTAAAACATGTACCTGCAGTAACGACTTCGCGGGCTTCCGTATAGCTCAGATCTCGATTATCCATCATGAAGCGTATGCGCTCTAAAGCTAGGAACGCCGAGTGACCCTCGTTTATATGGTAAACGGAGGGTTTGATACGCAGAGTCTGCAACAATCTGACACCACCGATACCAAGCAGGATTTCCTGCTTTATGCGCATCTCGTTGTCTCCACCATAAAGCTGATGGGTTATCATGCGGTCAGCGGGAGCATTCTCAGGGATATCGGTGTCCATCATGTAGAGATCGACCCGCCCCACAAGACATCGCCAGATCTGAGCGTGGACGCTTCTGCCGGGAAGTTCGATGCTGATCTTGCGGGGATTACCGGATTTATCGAATTCCTGTTTGACAGGCATGTTGCCGAAATCGTTCTCGGGGAATTTTTCCTGCTGCCAACCGTCGGCGTTCAAATACTGCCTGAAGTAGCCTTGCCTGTACAGCAATCCGACACCCACCAGAGGCAGTCCCAGATCGCTGGCCGATTTCAGGTGATCGCCTGCCAGTATTCCCAAACCGCCGGAATAGACCGGCAGCGATTCGTGAATACCGAACTCGGCGCTGAAATAGGCAATTACGTCTTTTTTTCTTTTCTTATAACGACTTTCATACCAAGCCGGCTGATATACATAGTCGTTCATATCCGATTCGACACGGTCCATAAAGGCCAGGAAACTTCTGTCCTTCTGAAGTTCTTCAAGCCTCTTCTGGCCAATGCGCCCAAGCATCATCACGGGCGAATGGTAAACTTCTTCCCACAGTTCGTGATCTATTCTGCGGAACAACTCAATGGCATCCCGACTCCACGACCACCACGTATTATAGGCAATACGCGACAACGGCTGAAGCCGGGGCGGGATAGAAGGCACAACTGTGTATGTACGGACTTTCATATAAACACCTCTACGCAAATCGGGCACGAATAAATTCGAGCCAGCCCCCCATAAGAATGATTTTACAAACACAAGCGAGGAAACAAAAAGTGGGTCCTGCTTGCAAGATCGACTACAGCATTATACGCTAACTCAGACTTCTGTAAAATAGAAGATCAATTTAGTGTTTTTTTCATAAAAGTTGTGAAAAAAGATCTTCAACATTTAATCACATTTGGAATTTGACACCCAACATAAATATGTGGAAGATACTTTGATAAAGTTTTCAGGGTATTTCTCAGTAAAGGTGGGATTTTCCGATGTCGAACAAAGCAAATCAAGCAGTTATTCTCGCAGCGGGAGCTGGCAGCAGGCTCCAGGGACTTGGAGATGGCGAAGCAATATCGAAACCACTGGTCAAAATCGTTGGCGAAGAATTGATTTTGCGCACTTTGCGCACTTTGAATAAAGCCGGAATAAACAAATTCGTTATCGTGCTGGGTTACATGGCAGATAAAGTTCAGGCGGTAATGGAAGAAAAATGTGCAAACTTGCCGCTTGAAATCGAGTTTGTATTCAATCCTAAGTGGAAGGGCTACGCCAACGGCCTCTCGCTTTTGGTTGCGGAAGAAAAAGTCGAAGACAAATTTTTATTGAGCATGTGCGATCACGCCTTCGACATATCCATTCCCACTCGCCTGGTCGCCGAAGACGACGAATCCTGCGATGTCAAATTGTGCATAGACAGAAAAATCGACTCGGTATACGACCTTGATGACGCCACCAAGGTGGTCACTAGAGATGACAAAATAATCGAAATCGGCAAGGAACTGGGGGAATACAATGCAGTGGATTGCGGCCTGTTCCTTTGTCGTCGTACTATCTTCAAAGAACTGCACGCAATAAATAATGAGAAAGGCGATTGCTCGCTTTCCGACGGTATGCGCCGCCTGGGAGAAAAATCACGCTTCGGGTATCTCGATATAAAAGATGCCATGTGGCAGGATGCCGACACCCCCGAAACGCTTGAGCACGCCGAGAAATTAATGTCCGAAGGCATTATACGCTTTCCTTAAAGACCGGAGCAATCATGCAAAACAATTCACTCAAAGCACTAGTGATTCCACCGCAGTGGTTTTGCGAAAAAAAAGTAGAGTGCGAAAACGAGCGCGTCTACCCGGGATACAAACTTCTGGGAGTTTCACTTATTATCAGGCAACTCAGAGGCCTGCAGGATTCGGGAGTGGAAGAAGTCGAGTACTACCTGCCCGAGAAATATTCTTATCTGGAAACACAATGCAGGGCCGATAAAAGAATAAGCCTCAAGGTCAACTTTACGACATACACCAGCCTGATGGAAGCCCCATCCTGGTACGAAAAAATATCTCCAGACTCAGACTGGCTGCTGCTCAGGCAAGACTTGATCGCTCCTTCGAAGTACTGGAAAGAAATGCTGTCCAAATCCGAAGGCAAAGACTCGCTTCTGGATGCAGGCTCCATACACCAGCGCTTAAACGAAGAGAACTCGGCCTACTATAAATCCGACGCAATTAAAGAACTCGGCAAGTCATTCAACCTCGAAGACCTGCGTAAGCTGAACGCTTCGGCAGAAAGCCGCATAACCTTTGAGAATTCATGGCGCACGACGGCCTGCGGCGGCGACAATCTTAAATTCGCCGAGCGCAAGCTTTTGAACGACCTGCGCAAACCCATAGACGGCATCATCTCACGCACCATCAACCGCAATATCTCGATTCCCATCAGCCGCCTGCTTTCACATACATCGGTCACACCCAACATGGCGTCGGGATCGACCGTGGTAATCACTATCTTCGGCGTCTGGGCCATCGCTCAGGGGGGATACTGGATGACGCTCTTGGGAGCCTTCCTGTATCAGTTCCTCTCCATCATAGATGGCGTGGACGGTGAGCTGGCGCGTCTGAAGTTCCAGTTCTCCAAATACGGAGAATGGTTCGACACCATCGCCGACGACATCTGCAACTTCCTGCTGTTCGCCACCATCACCTATTCAGTCTGGCAAAGCGGCGAAAACCCGACGCTGGTCTGGTTCGGCCTGTTCACGCTTTTGAACTATATGTTCATCACACCGCTGATGTACTCCTACATCATCAAATACACGGACTCCGGCGATGTCATGTCAATCGACTTCGAGTTCAACAAGTCGGATTCCTTAGGCGACGACCGCTGGTACATCCGCCTGCTGGCCAAGCTCAAATTCATGGTCAAGCGCGACTTCTTTATTTTCACCTGTTTTATGATGGCGGTCTTCGGAGTGCTGCACTACCTGCTGTACTTGAGCGCCGTGTTCTCGCTGGGAATCTTGATCACGGTGGCAACTCAGCACATTATGAAAATGATCGAGACCAAATCCTGAGACAAATCCAATATCAAAAAAGGCGGCCATCTGGCCGCCTTTTTTATTTCTATTTAGATTTTCCGCTATCGGCCAAGGGATCGGGGATATACAGCAGGCGCTCCTTGCGTTTGTCTGGACCGAGCGCCCTTACTGCAAGCTTGAAGCGGTCGCCGCGCTGGTAGTACTTCTGTCCGGCCGGAGATGCACTGGCAGGCGAGAACAATACGGCCTCGCCGCTTTGCGCCTCTTGCGATGCGGCTACAGTCGCTTCTTCGAGCGATTCGAAGATTGAGCATTCTATCTTAGGCTCGGCAGCGGCAAGCGCCTTGGCAAGTTTGCCTGCAACCGGACCGAAAAGACAAGCCGATATTACACGGCCCGAAGCCTCGTTCGACATCTGAGAAAAATCGCAATCTTTATCCACACCGCCTGCAACCAGACGCATGGGCCGTTTGACGGTTCGCAGGGCCATGTATGTAGCGTCGGGATTAGTGCCCTTGCTGTCGTCGAAGTACTGCACGCCGTTCATGGAATGGAAAAGCTCGATGCGGTATTTGACCCCGGCAAACTCCAGAAGAGTTTTTTCAATGTGCTCGTCCTCAACACCCACCAGCCAGGCGGACAGCGCCGCCGCCATCACGTTTTCGAGGTTATGATCTCCGAGGAAGGATTTTTTGAGAAGATAGTTCTCGATGACAAAACATCCCCGCGCTGGATGAGCGAAAACCAAGTCGTCGCCATCGAGCCATGCTCCGGAATCAAGTTTTTTAGTACGCGAGAAAGGCACCATCTTCGCCCTGCACCCCCTTGGTAAAACGAGATTTACCAACGCGGGATCGTCTATGTTGTAGACGGCAAAGGCGTTTTCATCCAGCAAGGTGAAGACTTTCCCCTTGGCTGCTGCATAACCTTTCATGTCGCCATGACGGTCGAGATGGTCAGGCGTAAGGTTCAAAAGCACACCGACATCGACCGGCATACTGCGCAATTCTTCAAGCTGGAAGCTCGAAAGCTCTATGGCGCAGGCGCTGTAGTCATCTAGCTTTTCTACATAATCCAGCACGGGCTGCCCCACGTTGCCCAAAATATGCGCTTTCTCGGGAAAGCGTTTTTCAAGCAGGAGCTGAGTTAAAAGCGTCGTGGTGGTCTTGCCGTTGGTGCCGCTTATGCCGATCTTCGTACCCGGAGCGCTGTTTAGAAACAACTCCATATCCGAAGACATCACGGCGCCGCGATCAGATGCCGCCAGTAGTTCCGGCAAATCGCGGGGAACGCCGGGCGAGCGCAGAATCAAATCCGATGCCTCGATCCCGACAAGATAATCGTCGCCGGTGATGCACTCGATATCTTTTCCGAAGTCTTTTTCTACCGCCGCTTTCGTGGCCTCGCGTTTGTCACGGACAGTAATACTGCCGGGATTCTGACTTGCAAGGTAGCGGACTACACTCTTTCCAGTCAGACCGAAGCCGATAACATCTATGTTCTTGCCCGAAAGGTCATTGCGAATATCCACCTGCCGGACAGCGATATCTCCACGATATCCCATACGCAAAAGACGGCTCAAAATCTTTTTTTCGTCGCCGTTTGTGAAAAGGACGTTTCCCTTTTGCCGACCTGCGACACTCCCTTCAGGAGCGTTCAGACCTTCGACTTGCAGGAAGTTTTTCACAAAATGCGAAACAGCCACGGCGGGATTAATGATTCTCACGTCGTCGCCGACAAGCTCGCGTATTTCGCGCTCCAGTTGCGGGAAGTGCGTACAGGCTAAGAGAATAGCCTCCGGTTTCTTAGAGAGACGAGAACCCAGAACGCCATTGACGCTCTCAAGCCGCGCCCGTCTGTCTTCTTCCAGATCACTTAGAGGATTTTCTATCAACTCCACCCAAGGCTGGGCGGCGATTTCCTCAATTTCACAGTCTTTGAGATATTCCCTCAAAAGCTTGCCGTAGGCTCCGCTTGCAATGGTCAACTCTGTCCCCAGCACCCACAGGCGCTCAGGCGCTATGGCGTCAAGCTCTGCGACAAGCTCGGTGGTGTTCATGGGAACCACGCACACACCGTGTGAACGCAGGCGTTCTTTGATGGGGTGATCTTCCGGCAAGCCGGAATATACTATCGATGCGGTATTGCAGGCGATGACTATCAACTTCATCCTGCGGGCCAGCATACCTTCGATGATCTCGACTAAAAAGCGCTCAATTTCTTCCGGCGTCCTTTTGCCATAAGGGTTGTTGACGGTATCGGCAAAATAATACAGTTCTTCGGCAGGCAACATCTTTTGCAGATTCACCAGAAACTCCAGACCGCCGACGCCGGAATCGAAAACACCTATACGGTCATATATGCGAGGCTTGGACATCATCACAAAAGCCTTTCGGGGATTCGTTTAAAAATACCGTCAATACGGATGCTGCAATCTTATTGCAAAAGCGAAGCGCAAGGCAATTTATTCATCAGAGTCGAAGTCGTGTAAATTTTTGCAGTGAAGATGCTCGGTGCGGACGTTATGCAATGACGCCAGAATACTTTGACGAATATGCGGGATTTCTTTCTGCATCTCGGCAATGCGTTCCTTGGTCCAGGCCCGCATCCACTTTCGCTCACGGGTATAATATGGGCATTCGGTCTCAACCAGCGGAAAGCCCATCTCCTTCACAAAATCGGCCAAAAGCTCTTCTTCTACCCACAACATGGGGCG
Organism: uncultured Myxococcales bacterium; assembly: GCA_964437525.1. Classification (GTDB taxonomy): domain Bacteria; phylum Myxococcota_A; class SURF-8; order SURF-8; family SURF-8; genus JAKQSH01. The sequence goes on from CAYTHG010000227.1 coordinate 6,205, forward strand.
GATCAAGACGTGGTTCCCCTTGTCGGCCAGCATTTTCGGCGGCAGAGACTTTAGTTGTCCCGAGAAAAACATGTTCATCAAAACAGTCTCGACGGCGTCGTCGGTATTGTGTCCAATAGCGACCTTTCGAATGCCCAGTCGCTTGGCAGCCCTGAACATCACGCCGTAGCGCATCTGGGCGCACAGGGAACACTGCGCTTCCTGTTCGTTCAAGACCCCTTCGAGAATCGGCCGGAAGTTCTCGTTCATGATCTCGTACTCGAAGCCTTCGGCTTCCAAAAAGCTCACGGCTTCGTCAAGCCCTTTTTGAGGGAAACCCGTATCGACGTGAACCGCCATGATATCGAATGAAAAAGGCACGGCTTCCTGAATATTTCTCAAAGTCCACAAAAGAGCATAGCTGTCCTTACCTCCCGAAAAAGCCACCATAATATACTCGCCCGGGCGGAACAGAGCGTAAAACAAGCAGGATGTTGTGGCACGCCAGCGGATATTACGAACATTCTTTCCGGGACG
>CAYTHG010000228.1:0-6698 GCA_964437525.1 uncultured Myxococcales bacterium
AAACTTATTGAACTGATCGAAGAGAAGAACATCGATTCGGTAATCTTCTCATACTCGGACGTTCCTTACAGCTACATCATGCGTCATGCAGCTAAGGTCAACTCGGCAGGTGCGAACTTCGTGCTGCCCGACCTCAAAAAGACCATGATTCCGTCCAAAAAGCCGGTTATCGCCATCTGCGCCACCCGCACAGGTTGTGGCAAAAGCCAGACCACGCGTTACCTGTACGACATCATCCGCGAAAAAGGACTCAAAACCGTCGCAGTGCGTCATCCCATGCCCTACGGCGATCTGGCCAAGCAGATCTGGCAGCGTTTCGCCAGTGTAGAAGACATTGTAGCCCATGAGTGCACCATCGAAGAGCGCGAAGAATACGAGCCGCACATCATGAACGATTCCATAGTTTACGCCGGTGTCGATTATGGCGAAATTCTGGCTCACGCCGAAGAAGAAGCCGACCTGGTATTGTGGGACGGCGGCAACAACGACACTTCATTCTACAAAGCCGACCTTTACATCACCGTAGTTGACCCGCATCGTCCGGGCCATGAGATCAGCTACTACCCCGGCGAAGACAACCTGCTTTTAGCCGACGTAATCATCATCAACAAGATGGATTCCGCTTCTAAAGAGAACATCGAGATCGTCAAAAAGAACATCAAAGAAAACAACCCCAAAGCCATAGTCATCGAAGCCAATTCGCCGGTATCCGTCGACAAGCCCGAGCTGATAAAAGGCAAGCGCGTACTGGTAATCGAAGACGGCCCAACCCTGACCCACGGCGGAATGAAGCTGGGTGCCGGAACCGTAGCTGCCGAGAAGTTCGGTGCCAAGGAAATGGTAGATGCACGCAGCGCAGCCGTTGGCAAAATTGCCGACACATTCAAAAAATACCCGAACATCGGAACACTGCTTCCGGCCATGGGATATTCCGAGCAGCAGATCAAAGACCTTGAAGAAACCATCAATAGCGTGGACTGCGACGTAGTTTTGTCTGCCACCCCGATAGACATCACTCTGCTGGTCAACATCAACAAGCCTCTGGCTCGCGTAACCTACGAACTGGAAGAACGCAACCCCGGACAGCTTGCCAAGATCGTAAACGAGCGCTTCTAAAAAGCGAGCGATACAAAACAACATCCTGGCGGGCCCATAAGATTTTCTTATGGGCCCGTTATGGCTTTCGACAGGAGACACACACCCATGCCCACGAACAAACAGAAAGTCGCGGTTGTCGCTCTGGGAGGAAACGCAGTAACCAAGAAGGGACAGCGCGGGACTGTTTACGAACAGTTCGCAAACACGCGTGCAACCATCAAGGTCATTTACGAACTGATTCTGCGCGGATACAAGGTTGTCTTGACTCACGGCAACGGACCGCAGGTCGGAGACAGACTGGTACAGGCAGAACAGGCCCGTGATAAAATCCCCATGGAACCATTGGGCGTTATGGTGGCGGGAACTCAGGGTTCTTTGGGCTATATGATTCAGCAGATACTGCAAAACAAGCTTTTGCAGCACGGCTTCGATATACCCGTAGCCACAGTCTTGACACAAGTAGTAGTGGACCGTTACGACCCCATGCTGCTTGACCCCTGCAAGCCGATAGGACACAAATTTTATTCCAAAGAAGAAGCCGAAAGGCTGATGGCCGAGGAAGACTGGATCTTGAAAGAAGATTCGGGACGCGGCTGGCGCAGAGTCGCGCCATCGCCCTACCCGCTCGAAATCGTCGAACTCGACACCATCCAGCGTCTGCTCGACTCGGGCGCCATAGTCATAGCCGCAGGCGGCGGAGGAATCCCGGTTGTAATCGAACAGAACGGCAGCTACGAAGGCGTTGATGCCGTCATCGACAAAGATCTGGCATCCGGCCTGCTGGCAAAATCCATAGACGCCGATCTCTTGATAATGCTGACGGCAGTCGAGCAGGTAGGTCTGGACTTCACCAGCGGAACTCCCAGGTGGATAGACAAGATGACCATCCACGAGGCCAAGCAATACATGCGCGAAGGACACTTCCCGGCTGGCTCCATGGGCCCGAAGATCCAGGCAGCCATAGATTATCTTTTAGGCGTGCGCCGCAAACAAACCAGAAAAGCCATCATCACAGATTATATGCACCTTTTAGACGCCCTGGAAGGCAACGCCGGAACACAAATCACTTTCCAGTAAAGACAATATAAATTCGAAACGGAGCATATAAGATGAAAGACGCATTCAAAGGCAGAAGCTTCATAGACATGTTCGATTTCTCTCCTGAAGAAATCAAGTTCGTTCTCGATTACGCAATCGAGATGAAAAAGAAAGTCAAAGCGGGAACACCGCATCCCGAGTTGGCCGGAAAAACTCTCGGAATGATCTTCCAGAAGCCATCGTTGCGCACAATGGTTTCCTTCCAGACCGGAATGCATCAACTCGGCGGTTACGGGCTGTACCTCGGTCCCGACCAGATCGGCCTCGGAAAACGCGAAAGCACCGAAGACATAGCCATCGTGCTTTCGTCCATGGTTGACGGCATCATGGCCCGCACCTTCGAACACAAAATCGTCGAGGAGTTGGCGCAGTTCAGCAGCAAGCCTGTCATCAACGGCCTGACCGACTTCAATCACCCCTGCCAGATCATGGCCGACCTGCAAACCGTCCTCGAACGTCGCGGACATCTTGAAGGACTGAAAATGTCCTACATCGGTGACGGAAACAACGTCGCCACCTCGCTGATATTCGGCGCAGCCCAGATGGGCATGGAAATCACGCTGGCGACTCCCGAAGGTTTCGGCCCCGACACCAGAGCCCTTGATCTTCTAAAAGAAAAAATTCCGGGATTCGAAGTCAAAGTGACGACCTCGCCGGATGAAGCAGCCGAAGGCGCTGACGTGCTTTACACCGACGCATGGTTCTCCATGGGACAGGAAAAAGAAGCAGCAGAAAGACGCGCCACCTTCAAGCCTTACCAGATCAACGTGCCGCTGATCGAAAAGGCAAGCCCGGAATGCGTGGTACTGCATTGCCTGCCGGCCCATTACGGCGAAGAAATCACACACGAAGCCGTCAAGCATCCCCGTTCGGCCATCTACCAGGAAGCCGAAAACCGTATGCACGCCCAGAAAGCAGTCATGGCGCTGCTCATGGCCTAGTATCCTGCAAAAAAGGCGACCTCGTGTGAGGTCGCCTCAGACTGCTGAAAACCTCGTCGAATCCGGCGGGGTTTTCATTTGTATGTTGCAAGGATCATGAGGCGAGAAGATTTGTCCGAGAATTCGAAAAAATCGGAAATTCAAAAAAACGTTGTTGTCGGAAATTTCGGATGCCTGAAACCCTTATCATGTAGCCGTCGTACGCGTTCCCCGGAATAGCATGGCTGTCCGTGACGATGTTGAACTTCCCATCCACAGCCCGATCCAAAAGGATCGGGCTGTTTTTGTATGGGACTTGTCTTACAAGGGGCCTGAACTCAGTTAGGCCTCAATGTGAATGAAGGGATCCCACCAGTAGTAGCCTTTGACATTACCTTTTTTGTCAGTGACCATAAATCTGAAGTGGTAGGTAGTGTCTCCAGGGCTTTTGACAGTACACTGCCAGTAATAATCTTTGATTTGTTGGCTGTTCGGATGAAGCGGATCATTATCGTTTGGAAGCGGAACCTTAACATCCACCAAGTCCGCTTCCGGTGTCGAAATCAACTCCCCACCTGCCGACGCATCAAACCCATACAGAATGCCATCGTAGTCGGTGTTGGATGACAGCGTGTTCATGTGCCACCTGATTATATCGTTTGTATTGGCACTGAGACGCAGTTCGTTTCCAGTATTTCCACTCATGGCGTTTTTGGCATTTGTGATCATATAGATCAGACCACCTGAGACCATAGTAGGATTTTCGGCTGTTCCCGCAGGGTATTTATCTGCAATGGTCTTTGCATCAACAATAGTCATTACATCAATGAATTCAGGCATTTCGTTTCTCCTTTTTCAACTTCCAGTGTTATACAACTTACCTACGTGCTACTTGAAAAAGACTTCCGAACCATGCTTTTCGAAAAGTGGGCAATACCATGTCGGCAAAATACCGTCAGTCAAAACATCCGGTGAACAGGTTGCAACTATCCATCCCACATTGCCAGTACTTACAAGACTTTAAAGACCTTGCAAATGCATCCGGCAGCTCACCTTAGTCTTCACTGAGTGATCGATCACAACGGTACTGCTTCTACTCCATACAGAAACAATATACGGATCAATTTACATGTCAAAATTTTTATTTTCCGTTTGACATACTATGTCACAATGTGAAAATAAAATGTCAGACATATGCATAGAGTTGTCAGTTGCCGTCTTATGTTCACGGAAGAAACAGCAAAGGTATTGACGCCAAACATTATTTTAGGCGCCTACACACTCATCCCATGTTAAACTCGAACCTAACCAAAACCCTGAAAACCGAAACGCCTTTTCTTATAAGGAGACGACATGAAAAAGATCGCCCTGATTTCCATTGCTTTACTGCTAATGTTTTCCCTCAGCAGCGCCATGGCGCAGTATGACAAGCGCGGCGGCTCGAATCTGACGCCCAAGCAGCAGGACATCAAAAAGCTGATGGACATGACCGGCTCGGGCGGGCTGGGCAAGCAGGTCATGGAGCAGATGACAGGCAGCTACAAATCCATCATGCCGAATGTTCCCGATCACGTCTGGAACGACCTTCTATCCGAGTTCAACCCGAATGAACTGGTGGCGATGCTTATTCCCGTCTACGACAAGCACTTCACCCACGCCGATATCAAGGCGCTGATAGCCTTTTATGAGTCGCCCATCGGACAGAAATACATAAAGACCCTGCCCATGATCTCGGCAGAATCCATGCTGTTAGGCCAAAAGTGGGGCGAGGATTTTGCCAAGCGCTTTGTGAAGAAGATGGCTGAGAAAGGCTACAAATAAGGAGCTTGCGAGTCCCGCGACCCGAGAGCGTCACGCTCCGCAGGCTGGCATAAACTGCACGAAAGCCGTCAGCGACAACGCCAGAAGCATCAGCAGCAGCGAGGAAAGATAGAACAGTATTCGCAACACAGAGTGAACTTGCGGTTTTGTTTTCGCCTTTGTGAGCTTTCTCAGTTCTCTGAATAAACCAAGGGTGAAAAAGATACCGGCTCCTGCAAACCACAGCATGAAAAACAACTTCCAGGCCAGCGGGCGGAATTCATCCAGCACCAGCGATGCTTTCTCGCCTGCGCTCAACTTCACGTTCTTTGAACCCTTGACTTCCACCGCGCGCCAGATGGAATCAAGCTTTGCAAACTCCTGCGATCTACCTGCAAGCCAAGACCTGTAGGCTTTTACCGCCCTGGAGTCATGGGCCTGCTCGTCTGTTACGCACAAAAGGCTAAGTGACAGCGGACGGCAGTCGTGGTATTCGCCAGCATCCGAGTCTCCGTGAATCAGAAACAATTTCCAATCATCGCCGTCAACGGGATCTTCTAAGCCGATTTCTATTCTGTCTTCGTTTATGCTTATGGATTCAACGACAAATTCACGGTCGCTTTGCTCGTAATTGAAAACAGAAGATACAAGTCCTTCGCTTCCCTGCGGAATAAGCCAGCGCGTCTCTACGCTCTCGGCCTGCAATGTCGCCGCCCAAAGCATCAGAACCGCCATAACGACACAGGCGAACACTGGTCTTATTTTGACATGCGCACCTCTCATTTCGAGCCTGCATATTCTTTTTTGAAGACGCGCATGACGACATCTCCCCTATGCTTTTCACTTTCCAGCACAAGCGACTTGGGGATATTATCCAAGCCTATCAAAGACTCGCTGGCAACCTTTTTCGCATCGGCATACACCTCGATGAAGGTGCATGTAAATTTCGAATCTGGTCTGGAGAAACAGGCGAAACGCCCGGATTTTTCGATACGGGTATTCAGACGATTTAGGTCAGACCCAAATATTACAAGCGTTTCCCGTTCGGGAAAAACGAAGTCCATGTAGGGCTCGTTCAACAATAGCGGCATATCCTGCGGCAAGCCTGATGCAAGCGCCCTTATATCTCGGTCGTATCCCTTGCCCTTCTCGATGTCCTGCCACATGCAGCTTGTACCAAAAGCGCAATCGATCAGCAGCACCAAGCTGGCAATCGCCAGCCAAACTTTAGAGTTTTCACTGTTTCCCAAAGTAATCAAACCCGAGGCCAGCACTACCAAAGGCGGTATCAAGTAGTTCGACAACTCGTAGTTTTCACCGCTTGGCCCGCTGACCAGAAACAGAGCGAATCCGAAAAAGCTTGCCCACAACACAAACAGCGCAATGGGATTCTCTTTCATAAGCAGATACGAACCAGCCAGAGTAGCCAGCAGCATCGCCGGATTGTCGGACAGGAAAAACAATATCGAATTGATCTGACTCTCGACGCTATACGGGGCCAGTATATTTGGCGCAAGAAACAATGTTTCGTTCAGTGCCAGCATCATTATGGCAAAACTGAATATGCCGGAGAAAAGCACGAATTTGAAAATCTTTTTGGAATCCCTGTCGGACGTTACAATCGCCACAATCCAGACCACCCAAAGCAACAGAGCCTCGGCACGCACCATGGTGGCAAACTGTATAGCTGTAGCCGTGGCTATCTGCAAGCGCAAATTGTCACGGGTTCGATAGCGCAGGATCAGCAGCAGAGAAAGCACGATAAAGAAGATCTCCATCATG
>CAYTHG010000229.1:0-6602 GCA_964437525.1 uncultured Myxococcales bacterium
AGCTGTCGAAGCTGTCCGTTTCTTTTGGGAAACACGAAAAGGTCAACAGGAGAAACAGAAGAAATCCGGCAAACGCGACCAAGGCATACGCGGATCGGTCACCGGCGGCGCTCAAATGGATGGATTCGTCGATTTGGTCTGTGATCTTCTGAAGGATCAGGGAATCCCAGAAGAAGCGATCTTCCATAAAAAGCGTTTGGATCTACCCGGCTTCTTTCGCCCAACAAAAAATTGGGATCTTCTCGTCATTTGGGATGGGGAATTGATTGCAGCAATGGAATTCAAGTCTCAGGTCGGCCCGTCTTTCGGAAATAACTTCAATAATCGTACGGAAGAGGCGCTTGGTTCCGCCACCGATCTCTGGACAGCCTATCGTGAAGGCGCTTTCAACGAATCGACCCGACCTTGGTTAGGCTACATCATGCTTCTGGAGGAAGACCCGAAATCGATGGCTCCGGTTCGAAACAAGGAGTCTCACTTCAATGTTTTCGAGGAATTTCATGGGGCGTCTTATGCCAAACGCTATGAGCTGTTTTGCCGGAAACTGGTAAGGGAACGCCTGTACGATTCCGCCTGCTTACTCTTGTCCAAACGTGAAGGGGAGGTACAAGGCGAATTCAGTGAACCAAGTCGAGAACTGGCTTTCAATAGTTTTACTGCTTCACTTACGGCTAAAGCGGGGAGTGTGGTGAAACTGAAGCAAGGTATTTAGGTTCAACCAAAGCCTTACTCATTTAGGAAACATTTCAAAAACAACACAAGGTGCTTACCTAGACAACTGGGTGCTTCGCTAATCAAGTGTTGTAGCCGGGTGCCACGGTCTTGTTTTCGAAGAAAACATGGCCGTGCATTGGTAAGTGATTAAGGGCACACGGCCATCGATTCTTTGAATCGAAGACCGTGGCACCCGTCTCTTATCCGTAGATCAATGTCTCAATCATCTCTCTGTTTCCCCCTCACTCGCCCGGCAGTCCGCTGGTTTCTGTCAGCATCATCAGTACGCCGCCTATGCCGTGCGGCAGGTCGTCTGCAAGTTTGCGGGTGGCGTAGTGCTCATAAACGCTGGCGGTGGTTCCGGCAGAGATTCCGGTTACGACCGGCAGGCCGTCTTTATCGCGCACGATCATGCTTTCCACGCCTTCAACAGCGTTTTCGATTACCGGCAGTACCGAGTCGTCAAGCAGCCCGTTGCGCCATCCGCGCGCCAGACCCTGAGCGAACAGGGCGGAACCCGAGGTTTCGAGGTAGATTTCGTCCGGGCGGTTTAAGAGCGTCCACCACAGACCGCTTTTAAGATCCTGCGCCGATATGACGGCGGCGGACAGCTTTTCATAAGCGTTTTGCATAAAGGCGTCTTCTTCGCCGCGATTAAGACGCATACGCAGGTAATCGGCTCCTGCCACCACTACCCAACTGTTTCCGCGAGCCCAGAAGATGTCTTCGTCGGTCTGGCCCATCCATCCCCAGGCGTGAATGTAAAAGCCTTCTTCGGTTTGCAGCAGTTCGGTGAAAATGCGGAACTGCTCGGTGATTTCGTTCAATGCTTTCTCATCGTCCTGATATTCTCCCCAGTGGATAAGTACGTTGCCGAACATGAAGAGCGAGTCTATCCACAGGCTGGGGCTGATGGGGCCGTCCGGACCTAAGTGACTGAGGCCGCCGTGTTCGGTGCGTTCTGCTTCTTCGTAAAGATAGGTCAAGGCGCGCTGTATCATCTCCATGTATTTTTCTTCGCCGGTTTTCATGTAGAGAGGAATCGCCATGGCCGAAGGCGCGCAGGTGTCGCTGGTGTTGATGGTGTAGCCTTTGTCTATGTGCGTGTCGATGAAGTCGCGGTAGTAGTCGCGGTATTTGGTGTCGCCTGTTACGCGGTACAACTCGACAAAGCCTGTCAGCATGACGGCGTTTTCCCAGATCCATTCCAACTCTGCAGCCGGGTTTTTGAGAATATAGGTGTCGGCGATTTCGCGGGCCAGCGCTATGCGCTCGCTATCGGGGTCGCGCTTTTGCGCAAAGCATTCCGCATCGGGAGGAGTGTCGCTTTCGCACCAGTCGTAAGGGACAGAGGCTGCGCTGTCTTCGTCTCCGTCTGTGGCTTCTTCGCTGGAATCCGCATCGCCGTCTGCTGCTTCAAGGTCGCCGTCCGAGGTGCCGTTGTCGTCGGAATCCGAATCGCCGCAGGCCGAGAGGCATACGGTAGCGAGAGCTATCAGCAAAATAAAAGAGAGTTTTATTGATTTTGAAAGCATCATGTACGTCCTTTTAAGCTTTGGAACGATCAATTGAATTCGCGGATTGCGGCTTTGTGGTCAAGATTCAGGTGTTTGTCGCCGATGGAGATTTCGTAGTGACCGGAATCGAATTCCGCCGATACGAAGGGATTGTCGTATCTGAGAAAATCGGACTGCTGGATTTCTTCGCCGCCTACGGTAAGCGGTCCATACCAGCCGAAGCTCATCTGGCCCTGTGAAGGCGAGTTGTAAGCCACGTCGAAGCCATCGTCCAGATTATTATCGTCCTGATCTTCAATGGGCGTCACTGTGACTGAAGCTGCCAGAATGGCCTGTCGGAATGCCTCAAAGGATGCAAAGCCGTCTGTTGAGCCGACCTCGACTATCCAGACGTTTTCGGCGCTTCCTTCGGCTACCAAGTCGAAGGGCTGGCCGTCGTTCTCGTATACTTCCGGCTGACCGTCGCGCCAGCTTGTGGGGAGATGTGAATACAGGGCCACGAAAGAATCGTCTTTTTTGCCGAAGGTCCACTTGCCTTCCTGCACGATTTCGTCGAAATGCGCCTGCGGGAAATAAGCGTGGGTTTCCTTGCGGTAATCGAAGACCGATTGCCCGAGAGGTTTGGGTTTGTATTGTGGTGCGTAGATGTGAATTCCAACCGTGCCGTGCTGTGCGCTACGGGGGCGCGAGGCGCTGCCGGTCCAGTAACCGGGGCCGGGCTCGTCTTCGTGTTGCCAGTTCCAATCGTCGAGGACTAACTCGCCTTCTGCCAGCGGAAGATAAGCCGGGTGTGTCGTAAAGACCACGGCGGACTCTGAGAGTGTCGCCTGCCAGTGATGCGCCTGAGCCGCTGCCATGCCCGGACGATAATCCAGGGCGGAGGACAGCATGACGTGTGCGTCGCGGTAGGTAATGGTGTTGACTTCAGTCAGCAGGCCGCTGCCCAATACCGGGTAAAGTGTCTTATAAAGCGGGTGCATGGTTTTCATGGGCGGAGCGTCGCCACCGAGAGCTATAAGGTCGCGCACCATTGCAAAATCCTTGAACTGTCCTTCCCACAAATTGTAGCGATCCGCGACTTCAAGCGTCATGGGCAGAAGCGGCCATGTGGTGAATGCGCTCATGGACCACCACAAAGGAATAGTCGATTCGTCGGTGTAGGAAATTCCCAAAGGATTTTCCGGCGTGGGATCGTCCCAGTTTTCCGGCGGACGCTCATCCAGAGGCGGGTTCATGCGTTCGCGGTCAACCATGGGCTCGTTATATGCTGCAATGTCGCGGATAGTCTGCGGCAGTGCGTATTTTTTGCCACAAGAGATAAGTACTGCGGCGGTCGCGCCCCGGCTGGTGAAGCCCAATGGCGTATCGTCGAACAAAAGCTTGGCGGTGTTGAAGACATCCTGCTTGACGGCGGCGGGCTTGTCTTTGATGTAAGAGCGTCCGTGGGTCGCGCCCATATTGCCGCGATGCAGATGCAGGGCCACATCGAGCATAAACAGGTCCAGTACCTGTGCGGCGCGGAAGGCTATTTCCGGGTCTTGGGACCATTCGATCAGCGACAGAAGGGGAATCATGTCCCAGTTGTAGTAGACATCCGAATGCCATTCGGAAAATCCCCAGTGCATTCTCTCTTGGAACCAGTTGATGATTTCAGCACGGGCGCGCTCGCGGTGCTGGGCACCTGTCATGCCGGTTACGGAGAATTTCTGCTCGGGGTATTTTTGACCCATCAGGAATTCGCAGGAGCGGAAAATCAAGACGTGGTTTTCTGACCAGTACCACATGTTGTCTATGACCGGCTCGCCTTCCCATTCGCGTTCGGGTGTAGGGTCGGTGAACCAGTATTTGAAGTTGAAAAGGGAGTCTTCGATCTTGCTCCAGGCGGTCTCGCTCATTAGCGGGTGACCGCGATGGGCGTACAGTAAATTCACGAAACGCATGGCGGTGAAATCGCTTGTGTCTTTCAGGCGGAAGAGCTTGTCGAAATACGCATCGTAAACGTCGTCCGCGAGAGCGCTGTCGGGGACATCGTAGCCGTCCCAGCGTTTAGCACATTCCAGGCGGCTCATCAGTTCCATGGTACTGGTGGGAACGGGGCCGTCTGTGCAGGAGAATTGCAGAAAAGCTTCTTCGCGTTCTTTTTGCCATTCGGCAACGGGAGCCAGTGTGTAATCCGGTTCGATCTCAACTTCGGTTTCGGCGTCTGTCTCGTAGTCGCCATCGACGCTTTCTTCAGCGTCGCTGTCGCCTTCGGATTGAAGATCTTTATCGCCATCGGGAAGGGACGAGTCGGAGTCGTTGTCCGAACACGAGATAAGCATGGATACCGATAATATCAGGATAGCTATCCTGGCTAAGTTCGCAGACATCAGCACCCCTCCTGAATAGATGAGAGAAAATCCGTTTCTTTATTTAGGGTTTCAAAATACTTTAGAGTCTGGAATTAATCAAGATAGAGTATCGACTCAAAGATTGCCGGCAGGGAGGATAGCATTTGATTGTTTTTGTTATCCCTTGATTACCTGATCCGCTTGGTCTGGCAAATAAGTTCAATGCAGTGTTGCCAGTTGGCTTTTGCGGTGCTAAAATACCGAAAATTATAAAAGAAGCGTTTGTTGAAAGCATTTGTGACCAAAGGAAGTATTCATGTTCTATCGTGTTGCATCTCAGTCTTGTCTTGGAATCGCAATCTTGCTGGTTACAGCTTTTACGGCAGCGCCCCTCGCTGCCAGTCAGAATCCCGTTAAATCAATTGAGGAATGGGTGCTGGAGGCGGGTGCCGCTGACAAAATTTACAAGCATTTGCAAGCTGACGGGAATATTGCTGCCGCATACGAAATCAAGTCTGTCTCCGCCGAGTCCGACAGTTGTGTTGTTTGTCTAAAGCACCGTAAAGGCAAGTTCAGCGAGTTTTGTCTTGTCATGAGACATACTTCGAAGACGAAGAAAGGCGAAGACAAACTGCCCCAGTTTGCCGTGGCATCAGACAGAGAATTGAGTTCCAAAGCAATGAAGGCTGCGTACAACGATATGATCGAGCGCATCTCCGAGCTGCCTTCAGATCTGTGGGCATCCTGCACCCGGCCTTACGACAGCTCCGTTGACACCCTGCAAAATCTGATTGGCATCTACGACGATCTGGCCGCATGGGATGGCGAAGCCGCAAGCGATATAGCATCGCGCTTTAGCCAACACCTGTCGGAACAGATGGCTGACAAACCGGAATTGAAACCTGCTATTGCGCTCTTTAGGGCTTTATTAATGAACAGTAAGGGAACGAGCGAGAGCTTGTATGCCCATGTAGATGAGAGTCTTGAACTGGATTTCGATGCTGCCGTGCAAATGCGTCTGATGTGGGAAAAAGCCCGTGCGAAAGCTGGCGAGGGAAAGCATCTCGAAGCTTTGAAAATATATGAAAATATAGATCCCATCGAACTCCCGGAGATTCTACGTAAACGCTATGCGCTCGACTTTATATTTGCAAGTCTCAAAGCTCAGGGTATTGAGCAAACAGTGAGTGCTTTGGAGGGGAAGAAGCTAGAGAACTGGCTGAAGAAAGATCAACAACAACAGCAAGGGCAGATATGCATGGCTTCTGATGTAGTCAAGCAAGTGATGGGCGAAATCGGTTTCGACGCAGGCATGGTCATCGGACGTTCTTTTCTGAAAAAATTCCCGGATTGTCTAGGACTCTCTCTGGTTTTAGTGGACAGCCTTTTCAATAAGGGATTGAGTGAAGAGACACTGGCTTTGGCGGATGAAACTTTAAAGCGTTTTCCCGACAACAACGAACTGTTGACTCGCAAGGCCATGCTTTACCGACAGATGAGGCAACAGGACAAGGCTTTGCCGCTGCTGGAAAAACTTTTCAGGAACGAACCGAAGGCCAACCAGCGTCTTTTATCAATCTGGAGCGCAACGGCTCGTGAGAAAAGCGATTACAGCCGTGAGTTCGAGCAACTAAAGCTCGCTTATGAGAAAGACCCCGGCGACGTATTTGCCGCATTCGGCTACGGAGTGCTGATGTTCTATGATGGCGAGTATGAAAAGGTCATCAAGATCATGAATGACCTGCGCCAGAAGATACCGGATAGCGAACGTGTCTACATATATGGAGCAATGTCGCGCTATCATATCGGCGACACCGAAGGTGCTAAAGAATGGTTGGAAATTTTCGACACCAGTATGCTCGGCGATAAATATGATTACGATCTGCATTATTGCCTGTCTATCGTCTACTACGACGACGACCCCAAAAAATCCGTGCGCGAGATGGAACGCTACCTTTCACGTCCCATAGTTGCCCGTTCCGATTCTTTGGATAAAAAAGAATGGTCGGTCAAAGTTCTCGAAAAAATGCGCCGTGGTGAA
>CAYTHG010000230.1:0-6583 GCA_964437525.1 uncultured Myxococcales bacterium
CCTTTGCCGTATTTATGTACTACGATCAGGTTTCCCTCTCGAATATCGAAGCTTCTCAGGCAGTGCAGGAGATCAGCGCTCAGGGCACAGCTTATTCGATACTTGTCTGGGGAGGTATGCTGGCTGCTGCCGATTCTGTTGTCGGTTGTATTGCCTGTTATCTGCACAGGGAATTCGGTACAAAAAGTATATATGAAATCGTCAAGTCCTGAGCAACTTGCAGAACTTCGAGAACTACCCGACTCGTACCGGATAAAACGAGTTTCCCTCATGATTTGAATTACTGCAAGACCGGAAACAGGTCTGGCAATCAACGGCACTGCCGGTTGATCGTCTCGAAAGATTCTTTTATCTGGCGGCTGACCTCTTTTGATGGCGTCACCGGCAGGTAGGGTTTTGAGCCTTTCCCCTTGGCAGCGATAGGAATGAAGTCGTAGGATATGACGCCTTGGGCGTTAAGCTCCACTTTAAAGATCATGCCTTCAGCATCAAGATGCTTCTCGCCAAATACAAGATCCCCGAGTGAAACCAGCGCCAGCTTGCCTTTATAGTCGCGGATGGGTTGCAGGCTGTGCTTCTTGTATCCTATGACTATCGCCGCTCCGGCGCGTTGGGCGGCGTCTATCAACATGGATTGTTCATTTGTCGGACAATCCTCGCTTATGCCAGACCACGATATAAGCACGATCACTTTGTCGCACAGGCTTACAAGTCGCGCCACATCGGCTGCCACGCGGCGACGCAATTTTTGAACGTCGGTTCCGGCTGCCAGTCCGGGGCTGTTTTCTCCGGCGCAGCTTGCGCAGTCTTTTTCACCATGTCGATACATGTAGCCTAAAAAGCCGAGCTTTAAGCCCTTTACATTTACAATCTCGCCGGAACCGGCAACGCGCTGGCTCTTACCGACCCCCAGGACTTTAATTCCGCTGCGCAACAGGGCTTCACGGCTGACGGCTATTCCGTCCAAGCCGTACAGATCGCTTTCGGGGGCGGCTATGTTCAAAAGGTCTATGCCCGATTTTTCAAGACTTTTAGCAAGCTTGCTTTGGATTGAAAACAGTTGCCCCTGCTCGCTTTCGCCTTCGGATCTGGCCAGTACACCATCCAAAGTCGCTATGGCCAGATCGGCTTTACTCAGGTGGTGTTCGACGTTTGCCAAGAGCGCCGATGATTCTTCGTTGTCCAGCGGATTCTTATAGTAGCTGCTGCCTAAATGTATTCCTCCACCGAAGGCCAGCGTTACAAGCTGTCCGCCTTCAGCGATTTTGTCGTCTGTCATTTTTTGCAGAGGGCGTTTTGCCTGTGAGCGTTGCGGACCTCGTATGCTTACAAACAGAGAGCAAATGTCCATCCCGTTTGCGAAGCGGCTCTTTACTTTGTGCAGGTTGAGGCGCACGCCGTCCTTTTCCCAGAGCAGGTCGTAGGCGCTACGCTCGGAAAACAAAGTTCCTTGCGGCAACTGACTTGTTTTTTCTTCTGATGGCCTGCCCCACAACTCCACAAGCCGTCTGATGACAAGTTGTTGTACCAGATCGTTTGACTTATGAAAGCTGTATTCGATTTCATAGAGATGGCCGGAAAGAAAATTGTAGTAAACCATGACCGGCTGGCCGAAGTACTTGCTTTGATGCTGAAAGCGCATTATCCGCGAGCGTTGCAGATCATCCAGACCGTGATAGGTCCTGACCAGTGGCTTGACATGGCGGGAAACATCTTTGAAGCTTGCCTTCCAGTCAGGCTCTTTGCCGAAATCCTGTGCTGCTGTGGCTGCGTGCAGAGCGCTGGAGAAGGTGATTATCAAAAATAGCGGCAGGAGACAGGCTAGCAGGCGCAATCCGGGCTTCTCTCCAGAGGATTGACTGGTGAACTTGCTTCTTTTTAATAGCTTGCCTATTGTCATGATCCCCTGATAAATTGCTTTAAATATTCGTAAGGACTTTACCATATTGAAAAAGAAAGAGAAATGCAGACACGCATTTTGTCGATAACAGTACTGCTGCTTCTGGCACTTTTGTCATTTTCTTCGCCCGTATCGGCTGAAGAAAGCATCAAGCCTGCGCCGGAATTCATGGATATGCTGTATTCCAGCCGCATCGGCTTCAGCCCCGAAGGAGTCCCCTTGGTGGCGCTGGGCCTGATGCACTCACAACAGGAAATTACCTTTGCGGGAGGTCAGGATATACAGGTAGTCTATTACTGGCGCGGACAACGCAAGCTCAAGCTTCCCCAAAGCGACAGCTTCACAGTCAAGATAGTACGCTCCAAGCCCGCCATGCTGCGATATCATGTCGCCGTGCGATACTTTAGAAACGGCGAGCGTAAACATGTCAACGACGGTTTGAAAGAATGGTCCAAACGCGGCTATACGCCTGTGGCATTGAGAACGGGGACTGTTTTTTCGCTGGGTGGACGCGTTATCGACAACCAGCAATATCTAATCAGTCTGGGAGAATACGAAAACGAACGGGAAGCTCAAAAGCTCGTTCGCAGTGTTTATGAGCGTTACGGCGTCAAGGCTACGCTGCATGAAACGCTTTTGCGCTTGCCCGAAGGCGAGTTGTCGCTTGTGGATTCATCAGGCGTGGAGATTTTGCGTTCCGAAGGAGTGCTTACTTTTAAAGCAGTAAATCCCGAAGGGCTTTTGCGCGTCCCGCGTGTGCTGCGCGGACAGGGATTCAAAGAGCGCACGGGGCCGGGACGCTACCGAGGCAGGCTGTATGTAGCCCTTGACCGAAACGGAACGCTGGCGCTCGGCAATCTGGCAGACCTGGAACAGCTTATACGCGGTACCGTAGGAGCCGAGATTTTTACCAGCTCGCCTTTAGAAGCCTTGAAAGCCCAAGCTGTCGCGGCACGCGGGCAATTGCTGGTAAAGCTGGGAACGCGCCACTTCGCCGACCCCTATCTTTTATGCACCACGCAACATTGTCAGGTTTACGCCGGAGCGGACGCCGAGACTTCGCGCATAGATCGGGCTGTTATGGAGACTCGCGGGCAATTTCTATTCAACGGTAAAGAATTGACCAACACTCTTTATTCCGCCATTGCAGGCGGTTATACCGAAAGCAACGAAAACGTCTGGCCACAGCCGGGAGTCGCCGCACTGCGCGGGCGTCCCGACTATCCTGCAACCGACAGGCGTTTTAAAAACGGTGTCACCGAAGACAAGCTCGATCAGTTTTTAGACGCGCCGCCTGCCGCTTATTGCAGCAGAACGGGATACAACGAAGAGCGCTTTCGCTGGCGACGCAGCTTTGCCGCTTCCCGCTTCGATGAGCTTGTCAATCGTCGTTATAAGCTGGGGCGCGTGCTGGATATAAAACCGACCGGACGCGGTGTCTCAGGGCGTTTGAAAGGTTTGAAGATCGTCGGAGAACTCGACGAAGTGACAGTCAACAAAGGGCTTGAAATCAGAAGGCTTTTAAACAACCTGCCTTCGACTCTGGTGCGCATAGGCATAGAACGCGACGGAAATTCCTTGCCCGTCTCGTTTATTTTCGACGGTGCCGGTTGGGGCCACGGTGTCGGCATGTGCCAGACCGGAGCCATAGGCCGCGCCAAAGCAGGTCAGGAATACGCCGAAATTCTTCGCCATTACTACAGCGGCGCGAAAATAGAGAAACTCTATTGACAAGCTCCAGCTAAAATCACCACTTTTCGGATTCTGAATTGACCGTAGGGGATTTTACTGGTATCCTTTATACTTAATATCGAATACTGGGTTTATATAGGTTTGGAGTAAAATTCGGAGTTTCCATGGCGCGGCCTCATAATTGGGAATTGAAGTATCTTACCAATGCGGCTTTCGATTCCGCCGATGAATTCGGTGAGAAAATCAATAGCTTACAGCTTTTGTTTGCCATTTTTATGTTCACCAACTCCGGCAGGATGCTGTTCGAGGAACTGCGCATTTCCGAAGATATTCTCATCAACTTCTCGGGTCACGGCCAACAAGAGCCGGAAAAGCGGGCCGAGGAAGTTCTGGAACTTGCCGAGAACATTGCCTCGAAATATGGCGATGTGGATGTCAATATTCTGCACATGATCGTGGCTTTATGCCGCACGCCCGATTGCATGGCCTACCGCGTTATGAAAAGCGCCGGTGTCAATATCTCCAATCTGCGCACACGCTCGGTTTCGCATCTGGCCAACATGCCGGAGCGTTACCTGAAGCTTTTTCAGCAGCATTCGCGTCTGACAACCGCCAATGCCCGCCGCACCTCATCGGCAGGAAGCAGGCCACAGGCTTCCGCTTCACAACCGACGGCTCAGGCCACGCAGATAAAAAAAAGCGTAAGTTTGCCTGAGATGCAAACTCAGTTGAGTTTCAATTCTCAGAGTATGCGTCAGCAGGCCGAGCCCGAAGGAGTTCTGGACTCCATTGCCACCGACATGCTCAAGCGGGCCACCAATGGCGAGTTCGAGGATGTCTGCGGGCATAATTCCGAACTTGAAGAGATGCTGGATGTCTTGAACAAGCGGCGCGTCAACAGCCCGTTGATAGTCGGACCTCCGGGTGTCGGCAAAACCGCGCTGGTCGAAGGTCTGGCTTACAGATTGGCCAATCTCCCCGGCGGATTGGCAGGCTTTGAAGGCCGCAGACTGATGCAGCTTGAACCCATGCGGCTTTTGCAGGGTGCCAATATGCGCGGCGCGCTGGCAAAACGCATGGATGCATTGCGCGAAGAGATCGAGAGCGCCGGAGAAAAGGTCGTCTTTTTCGTGGACGAGCTTTACAGGCTTTCGCAGACCGGTTCTGAAAGCACTCCGGAACTTGGAAATGAATTCAAATCGGCTTTGATGCGCGGAGATTTCTCCTGCATCGGTACTGCAAGCTGGGACGAATACAAAAGCCACATCGAAAAAGATCCGGCCTTCTCGCGTCATTTCCATCTGATAGAATTGAAAGAGCCGGATGAAGCCGAGACGCTCGATATTCTGCGGCAGGCGGTTCCGTCTTACGAGGCGCATCACCGCGTCGGCTTTGACGAGGAAGCTTTGTTGCAATCCATCAGGTTGTCCAACCGCTACATGCATGATCGCCACCAGCCGGACAAAGCCTTGTCGCTTTTGGACATGGCCGCTTCCCGCGCCCATCGCGAAGGCCGCGAGAGCGTCGATGTCAGATTGATAGCCGATCTGGTGGCCCAGATCGCCGAAGTTCCCACCGAACAGCTTGTCATATCCGAGATGGATCGCTACCTGAAGCTGGAAGAAAAGCTGTCCGAGCGCATCATCGGTCACAAAGACGCTTTGAACCGTCTGGCCGAAGTGCTGCGCCGCAACGCCGCAGGATTCAGAGGTGAGCGCCCGATAGGTTCCTTCATGTTCGCCGGTCCGACAGGTATAGGAAAAACCGAAACGGCCAAAGCGCTGGCCTGCGAGCTTTTCGGCTCGGACGAACACATGGTTCGTATAGACATGAGCGAATATTCCGAGTCGCATTCCATCGCCCGTCTGATCGGTGCGCCTCCCGGATACGTCGGATACAGCGAAGGCGGCCAATTGACGGAAGCCCTGCGCCGCAAGCCTTTCCAGATAGTGCTTTTGGACGAAATAGAAAAATCCCACTCCGAGGTGATGCAGATCTTGCTGCAGGTTTTAGACGAAGGCAAATTGACGGACGGCCAGGGCCGCAAAGTCGATTTCTCCAACTCCATCATCATAATGACCTCTAACCTGGGCTCGCATCTTTACGACAAAACCGAAAAACGCTCCATCGGCTTCGGCTCTTCAAGCGACGAGGAAAAGGCGCAGTCCGATACCAAGATTGCCGTGCTTGATGTCATAAAAGCAGCCTTCCCGCCTGAGTTGTACAACCGCATAGACGAAAAGGTCGTCTTTGATCGCCTGACGCGGAACGAAGTTATGCAGGTGGCCGATTTGCTCTTGAACATCACTGCATCGAAGATACTGCGCGAGCGCCGCATCAAGCTCCTGTTCGGCGACGGTCTGACGGAATTCCTTGTAGCACACGGCGGGTACGAACCGCGCTACGGTGCGCGTCCCATGCGCAGAGCCGTACAACGCATGGTCGAAGGACCGCTGGCAGCCTGCATTTTGCGCGGGGAATTCAAAAACGGCGATACTGTTATGGTGCAACCCTCGGGCGACAGCCTGGGATTTCTGAAGAAATAAATTCCTCTATCAGTTAATCACTACACCACTTGTGCGGAAGCTTATGCCCTGCTGACTGCCCGTGCTGATCATTACGCACTCCACCACCGGCTGCGAGACCGGTTTTTCGGCAAACCACTCCACTACAAAGTTTGCTCCCGAACCTCCGGCGATATCTTTTTCTCCCACGACATATTCAAGCGTGGCCATGGGCGGCAATTTCACTATTTCGCTGATGTAGTCGCGCAGGACTTTTCCTTTTGTATTGTAGTACTTGACTGAAGCTACGTATATAGCCTCGTCAGTATCCGTGTTGCGTATGCTGAGAGTGTTTGTCAGGTAGAAAATCGAGTTGTCTCTGTGATAGATGTGAGAATAAGCCGGCACATAAACTTTGTGCTTTTCGCTTATCTTCAACTTGGAGGCAAGTTCACTGCTCAAGGCCTCGCCCCCGGAACTAGCTACT
>CAYTHG010000231.1:0-6581 GCA_964437525.1 uncultured Myxococcales bacterium
GCGCCTGAAAAACTTCCAGGCCAACACTCCCGACGACATGCGCAATGCCCTTTTGGACATGAAAAAACATGGCGGCTTAAAGCGCGTTATCCTAGACCTGAGAGGAAACGCTGGCGGTCTTTTGGAAGCAGCCGTCAAAGTGGCCGATGTGTTCCTGGACTCGGGAACCATCGTCACGACAGTCGGAGCCAGCAACCAGATGAAAGACAGCCGCGACGCCAGTTTCCTCGGCACTCTGCAGAATCTGCCCATGACGGTTCTGGTAAACAGCTCATCGGCATCGGCTGCAGAAATCGTTGCAGGTGCGTTAAAGAACAACAATCGCGCCACCGTCATCGGAGACAGAACCTTCGGCAAAGGCTCTGTGCAGATCATATACGACATGGACGACGGTTCGGCCATGAAACTCACAGTGGCCCAGTATCTGACGCCGGGCGATGTTTCCATCCAATCCGTCGGCATCGTTCCCGATCTTCACCTGCTGCCGGTTTACATCGAAGACGACATGATAGATTTCTTCGATTCAGAAACCACCAGGCGAGAGAACACTTTGGATCAACACCTGGATCACGAATCCACCATCCAGGAAAAGTCTTTCGAGATTCTCGGATATCTGTACGACAAAGAACGCGACGAATACGACCCGGAAGACGGCAAAGTCGAGAGAACCTTCACGCAGGACTTCGTAACTCAGTTTGCATACAAATTCCTGAAGAATCTGGGTTCCACCAGTCGCCGCGAAATAATGCTGCAACGCTCGGTCAAGCTGCTGAAAGACACCGCCAAAGAAGAAGACAAAAAAATCGTCAAGAAACTGGCCCATTACAAAATAGACTGGTCCAGCAATGACAAACCAAAATCTGACCCCAAAGCCACGGTAGAAGTAAAGATCGCTCCGGAAGGTTTCCTGCCTGCCGGCGAGAAATCCACAATCACCGTAAGTGTTAAAAACGAAGGCAAGGACGCATTCTCAAGGTTGAGACTCGCTTCCGATTCCGAATACTACCTGTTCGACAGAATGGAATTCTTCTTCGGTAATATTGCTCCGGGAGAAACCAAGAGCTTCGACTTCGAAGTAGACGCTCCCAAGGATGTATTGACTCGCTTTGACGAAGTGAGCTTCAAATTCAAGGGCGAACATGATTTCGTGCCGAAAGAGTTCAAGCACACATTCAAAGCCATTGCGCGCCCCCGTCCGGAATTCGCTTATTCCTACTCGATAAACGACGACAGCGGCAACGGAGACGGACGTATACAGCGCGGCGAAACCATTGAAATGCAGGTCAACATTATCAATGTCGGAGATGGTCCAGTCGAAGAAGGGCTGGCGCTTTTGAGAAACGAAGACAATCTCAAGGGTATCTTCATCACCGATGGCCGATTTGAGTTCGAGCCTATCGGACCGGATGAAGTCGCCAGCATGAACTTCTCCTTTAAGGTCAGAAACGAATTGAAAAAAGACAACTTCCCCATCAGCATGACCTTCATGGACAACAAGATGCGTGAAGTCCTGACGGAAACACTGACCTTCGATATAGAGCCTGAGTTAAAAGCCGAGCCAGTCAAGACCGGAAGCCTGACAACAGTCAGTCTTGGTTCCGAAATTTTCGGTTCTACACAGAGCCTTAGCTCTTTGGTGGCCAGGGTCGAAGCCGATGCTCTCCTGCCGGTGTTGGCTACCGCTGGCGGCTGGGCCAAAGTCCTGTATTCTACAGAACACAAAGGATGGATCAAAAAAGACGCAAAGTTCAAACTCCTTGCAGAAGGTGAAAAAGGAACTGCCAAAGAAATCTATAGCCACCGTCCACCTCAAATAGAAATAACCCAACCGCAGGCTCCGGCATTGGTAGATGGCGAATACGCGCTAATCAGTGGCAAAGCCACTGACTATGATTGCGTTTGCGACCTGTATATCTTCAACAACGGGGAAAAGGTTTACTACAGATCGAACCGTTTAAACCCCGGCGGCAAAGAACTTGATTTCAGCACCCAGGTCAAACTCGAAGAAGGAATCAACCGGATAGAGATCTTCGCCCGCCAGGATCAAGACCTGCGTGGAATGGAAACCTTGATAATTTTGAAACCCAAAGACTCAAAAGTTGAAATAAGTGCAGAAAAATAGGTCCCTCTACTTGACACGGGACCAAAGCTGTCAAATCTTAAACTTAGGTAAGGGTCGTCTCGCAGTTTTTACTTGCAGGATATTCGACTAAGCGGGATAATTAAACAATTGATGGCGCTTAAAGTGGTTTATTAATGAGATATTTTTTTAAATTATTCTGGAGTTACAAAGTTGTTCATTAATGTCTCGCAGGCCGGTTGGTCTCAGATAGCGGGATTTTCTGCATCCTTGCATGAAGTCTGCAGCACAGATGAATTCAAGGATCTGTATTCTCACCATACCCAAAAACAATTAAATGTGGGAGGATCGTTATGAATCTGAATATTCGTTTCAAAGGATTCGAATCGAGTGACAGCCTTAAAAACTATGTGGAAGATAAAGTCGAGAAGCTTAGGAAATACATTCCTCCAACTGTCACTATCACCACCACACTTACCGATCAGGATCAACGCAAGGCAGCAGAGTTTTCCTTCCATCATCAGGGCATCAATTTCGTTGCCAAGCAGACATCGGAGAACATGTTCCAGTCCATCGACGAATCGATTGACAAACTCGTCCGCCAGCTAGGCAAATCAAAAGGCAAAAAAATCAACCGCAGCGATTCGATTAAAAACATGGAACAAGAGGAAGAGTAGAAAGAACCATCAATTCAGAAAGGCCTGCTGGAAACAGCGGGCCTTTTTTTGTTTTAGCGACCATCTTTGCCGGAATTGGCAGCAGACGTAATTTCTCTTAAAAAGCGCAAGACCTGCAACCTGTATGCATCGCCGTCGTTTCTCCATAGATAAGCATGACGCCCCTGCCCTACCCAGATTCGACTCTTGCCTTTGTGCGCCTGTGCCAGGGCATGAGTGACTCTTTGGGGAGTACGTCTGTCCTGAGCACCTACGGCAAACAATATAGGCACGTCATCTGCATTGGAAACGGCTTCTATGGCAGATACATCCTCCATATCGAAACCTCCCCGCAAAGACAAAAGCCATGCTGTGGCATAAGCGACAGGAACCATAGGAACGCCACCGTAGAGCCTGCCGTGCAGAAGGAAAGTATTGAGCATGGTGTCATAAGGAGCTTCGGCGATAAGGGCCTCGATACGCTCCGAGACATCAAGAGCCATCAAGGAAGACGCAGCCCCAAGAGACAATCCCCAGACAATCAATGGCCCTCGCCTTTCCAAAGATCTGGCATAATCAACGGCGGCAGCGACATCGTGTTTTTCCATCCAGCCATAGGTGGTGGAACCGGCTCCGGAGTTGCCGTGGTTACGAAGATCGAACAGCAATACACTATACCCCTGAGAAACCAGCCAATTAGCCTCAGGCAGACGCTGAAGCCTGTTGGCTGCCACACCATGTACAAGCACCGCAATACCGTAAGGTTGATCTACGCCCTTATACCAACCTTCAAGCGGCGTCTGGTCGGCAGACACAAAGCTCACGGTCCGATATCCGGGAGGTGGCGAGGGAATATCTGAATGCATGGAGCCATTTACAAAGAAGTACATGCCTATGGTAATGCCAATAAAGACAACAAACAGCAATACTCCGAGACCGACTAAAAGGCTTCTCAGGTAACGCTTTACAATGATTCCTGTTTTCGACATGAAAATTCTATCCGTTTCCACAAATTCCAAAATTGTGTGCATTATATCCCATGCGTGGTATTCTTCCACACATTGAATGGCAATAACCCGGGAATTATCCAAAGCTATGAAGGACAAGGCATCCGATAGCGACATGTTGCGAGACGAACGGCTGGAATTCGCCCGTGGAATAATGGCCGATAAAGCAACAGAAGAAATCATCGAGGCTTTCTGCTCTAAAAACATTCAGGTCACGCCTTTTAAAGGAGTGCTTTACAGACACCTGCTTTATAAAGATCCCGCCCAGAGATTGATGACGGATATAGACCTTATCGTCCCTGATTCACAGTACAGCAAAGCCATTGAAACCATTACAGCACTGGGATATATCACCGATGAAAGCGAGATTATCCTCAAGCATCCGCGCTCGTTCTGCCATTCGCACCACTACAAAGAGGGCTACCCTCTCCTTGAACTGCACCGCTCCATAGCTCCGACAATAAGCTACAACAGGCTGGAAAAACTCATCTTCCAGGGCCGCGACCCCAGACTGCCGGCGGAGATTTTCCCGCAGGATTGCGTACATATTCCCAAGGTCGAAGTGCAACTGGTCATGCTGGCTCTGCACTTCCGCAGTCATTACCTGAATGTCCAAAAGCACCAACTCGAAGACGTGCGTAGACTCTGCCGAATGTACCCGCCAAACCCCAAAGAACTTGCAACGATAGCCAAAAACAGCAAAGCCGCATATTCGACATGGCTGATGCTTGCGGCTGCCGGAGTGGATGACCTTGAGGAGATGGCAAATGAGCTCGCGCCGCCGTTTTTGAAAGCGAGTCTGCACAAGCGCCTGTTCGAGAAAGTCGAAGGCGGCTGGCAATTGAGATCTACGCTCCCCAAAAAAAGCTACAAACTATTGGAAAAGCTTTTTATTCATGCCTACTATTCAAGAGATTCTCTGCTCGAATCCATGCTATCTCACTCCCAATTGGGCCTGCATCAACTTAAAACCCGCTTTTCTTTGAAAAGAAGGTAATCCGACCGGGTTTATATTTCATATTTGCAGAGGGATTTGTTATTGTATGCTTCCTTTTCTGGAAAACGGAAGCTTGGATAAAAATGACCATGAAAAACATAAGTCTTTACATATTTTTATTGGCCCTGTTGGCAAGCCTAAGCTTGTGCTCCTGCGGCAACGGTTCGGAACTTATCTGCATACCCAGCATTCTCCGCTGCGGCGGAATGGAGAACAACCTGCTTCAGCAGTGCAACAGTTCGGGCGAATACTGGGAAACGCTGCGGGACTGCTCCGAAAACGGTCAGGTTTGTATGGAAGGCAAATGCATAAACGAATCCGATGGCGATATGGAAATAGACGATATTGAAGAAGATGTCGAACAGGCAGAATCCGAGCCGACATCCTGTACCGACGATATCGACTGCGGCAGCGACAGCATCTGCATTGACGAATTGTGCGAATTCGTTGAAGACACGCGCTACGATCTCGGGAATAACGACACCAAGCTGATATATAGAAACGACCTCGGAACGCTCGGCATTTACGGAGACGAGGGACAACTCATTCTTAAAAACGCCTTTGCCGGAATACAGCTTGACGAAACAGGCGAAGACGGCCAGTGGATATTTACAAGCGATAAAGGCGACAGAAGCGCCATATACCAAGATGATCCCCTCGGAAAACTCGGCGCTACCGAATACCTTTCAGTCACGACTGAAAACGAGCAGGGAATAGCCCTAATCTGGAAAATCAGCTTCCTTAAATCCGAAGGGTTCTTCACCTTCCAGATAACGGCATCAAACGATTCGGAAGAGACAATCAAGCTTGCAAAAGCTGCCCCTCTGCGCACACGCGCCGAAAAAGACGGAGGGTTGTTCATCGGCAACGATCCTGCACAACACCGAATCATGGAGAACGGCTCCTATATGTTGCTTGACACCATTGCAGAGATCAAACCCGGCGACGTGGAAAAAGATCCCTTTATGTCCGGTGCCGTACCCGGCGACTTCGAGGGCAACTCGGTTTCCAGTTGGAACCACACGGTATACGATCTCGAATCCAAAAACTCATGGATAGCGGGAAGCTTGAGCTTCGAGTCCGCTGTGGTGGTCTTCAATCTTTCCTACGATGCAGATCAAAGCACCACAAGCGCCGACGGACGCCAGGGATTCAGCTTCTTCTCGGCTGAAATGCCCTATCTGCCTTCCGGTAAAAATATAAACTCCGGCGATTCATTCTCTAGCGAGCCTGTATACGTGCACACGAGCGAAGTTGACCCGCAAAGCGGTCTGCTACGCTACGCCAGCGCCATCAAACGCCACAACGACATAGTTCCCTGGCTGGAACGCAAAGCCGGCAACCGCATCCCCAACGGCTGGAACTCCTGGTCGGGATCGGGCGGCACAGGCGGCTACGGCACGGACATCAACGAAGAACTAATACTTGAAAACCTCGATGTCATGGCTGCTGAGTTGCGCGATTGGGGCATGGATTACTTCCAGATAGACGATGGCTACGAGCCTCATTACGGCGATTGGGAATGGGACACCGAACGCTTCCCCAACGGACCGCGCTATCTTTCCGACAAGATACGCGAGAAAGGCTTGAAACCTGGCTTATGGATAGCACCCTTCACTGCCGACAGCGATTCGCAAATCGTCGCCGAACATCCCGATTGGTTTGCAGAAAAAACAGCAGAAGGCGCGCTTTTAGCTTCCAGTTACGAGTTGCTGGATTTGACAAATCCCGAAGTTCAGCAATGGCTCAAAGAACTTTTCGTAAAATTCCGCAACGATTGGAACTTCGACTGGCTCAAGGCGGATTTCATTTACTGGGCTCTTTTGGGCAAGAACTTCTAC
>CAYTHG010000232.1:0-6560 GCA_964437525.1 uncultured Myxococcales bacterium
AAAGAAGACCACGCCATAAACAACTTCATGTTCGACCCGGATTACCACGTCGACCTGATACTCTTCCGCGAAATCCTCGGAACCGTTTCGGGAGCCACTTACGTCAAACCCAGCCTGCAATACAACATCACCCCCGCCATAGGCGCAAGACTGGACATGATCTTCTCCTGGGCCATGAGCGGCGACTCCACTCCCAGCTACTACCACATGAAGTATGAGTCCTACGACGACGTAAACAGCGGCCTGCCGGTAAAACGCGACACCTCCAAGTGGTTGGGCATGGAGCTGGACGTTAACGTGTTCTACAAGTCCTTCGACGGCTTCGGCACCATGCTGCAATACGGCGTATTCTTCCCCGGCCCGGCCTTAGGTTACTGGGACGCCGATTACATCAACGACGACGGCAACCAGGTACCGACCTGGTTCGAAGCTCCCAACATCGCCCAGACCGTGCAGTGGCAGATGTTCATAGAATTCTAAGAATTCCTTTAAAATCAAGCTCCCCAAAAGCCCGGCGGAATTCGCCGGGCTTTTTTTGTCTCCAGATCGAAACTGGCTTC
Organism: uncultured Myxococcales bacterium; assembly: GCA_964437525.1. Classification (GTDB taxonomy): domain Bacteria; phylum Myxococcota_A; class SURF-8; order SURF-8; family SURF-8; genus JAKQSH01. The sequence goes on from CAYTHG010000232.1 coordinate 561, forward strand.
CTCGCCGTTTACATCACCCCTCCCAAAATAAAATAATCAAATAAAGCCACAAGCGGCATCCGAGCCGGGCGCGCGCGGGTGGGTGGGATGGACTGGCGCGGGATTTGCCGAAGCGTAAGCGAAGTGCAAATCGCGTGTCAGGCCGGGCGTGCGCCGGGCGTGGAAGCTTGAGGTGAACCATTTTTGAATTCCAGCTTGTTTTTGAAAACATCTCCCGCAGGTCGTGTAAATGTTTTCACATGAAAACAAGAAACATGTGGAGCAGGCTGGGAAGCCATGCTCCAACAGACAGAAACGGCGGGCTTACGCCTCGCCGCTACGTTGAATTCCCATGGTTTTCTCACAGGCAACCCGCCCATTGCAAGGGCGCAATTCATTGCGCCCTTGCCTACTGTCGGGCGCAATGAATTGCGCCCCTACACTATTATGGGGATTTGCACGTTGCTTGGTACCATCGGGAGATCTGAAGCAACGAAAAGGGCGGCCACGGGGGGGGCCGCCCCTACGGGGTATTTACACGTCTTTTGCTATCGCCAAATTTTTCTAAAAGGTTCGTTGCCAAGCTTTCAAGTGTCGCGGGTTCCCAATTGACACGGCATTTGCAGATTATGATTTTTTTGATTGTGCTTGAAACGGTTGGAGCAAGCTGGGAAGCGTTGCTCCAACCTGAGAGATCTTCAAGGATTGTCGGCTAATAAATTAGCCGACCTACGGGAAAAGCCTGCCTTTATCCAAAAAGCAAATCCCGCGCCAATTCCCACCCACCCGCCCGCGACGGCTTTTCAATAGATTACAAACCTATCGCCACTCCCCCGTTGGAGCGTAGGACTAAAGGATGTGTACATGGCCACAAAGCAGGCATAAAAAAAGGCCGGGCGCTTTCGTGCCCGGCCTTTTTTGTTTTTAGCTAACGTGCTTTATTCAGCGGCGTTCTCGCCACCTTCGCTGAAGAGGGCAATCTTGTAGTTGGTCTGAATATTGGCATCGTCACGCTGAACCTTGAGCCAGTTTTCGTATGCCTGACCGCCGAACTCGCGTGCAAGGCGTTCCATCAGATTTTGTTTTTCGCCCATGAAATCGTCGTCTTTGGGCTTGGTGCGCTCTACCTGCTTGATTACAAAGAAATCGCCGTTGATTTCGAAGGTCTTGTCGGCCAGAGCCTTATCGCCAAGATTCCATACGGCCTTGAAGAGATCTTCGTCGGCACCAATGCGCGGCATATAGAAGTTTGCAGTGCGAGCGAAGGGGCCGGTCTTTTCGGCTTTGAGGACATCAAGATCGGGCTTGACTTCTTTTGCTTCTTCGGCTTTAGGTTCGACGGTGAACATCGCGGCCAGAACCTCTTCAAAGCTCTTGCCTTCTTTAGCCTTGGCCAGGAATGCTTCGGCTTCTTTGCGTACCTTCTCGCCCGATTTCTGCTCGCGCAGGAGCTGGTGAGCGATGTCGTCCTGAACTTCCTCAAGTTCTTTCTTGAAGGCTAGCTTTTTCTCTTCGAGCTTCAGGACATGGTATCCGAAACGGGTTTTTACAGGCTCGGAGATCTGACCGACTTCCAGGGAGAAGGCGCTGTCTTCGAATTCTTTAACCATTGAGCCACGACCGAAGAATCCCAGGTCGCCGCCTTTTTCTTTGTTGGAAAGGTCTTCGGAGTTCTCTTTTGCAAGTTCTGCAAAGCTGTCCGGTGCGGCTTTGACTTTTTCGTAAATGGCCTTGGCTTTAGCTTCGGCTTTCCCGGCTGCATCGGCATCGTCTTCACCCGCCAGGCGAACCAGGATATGACGGACGCGTACCTGCTCGGCTTTTTCGTAATCGAAAAGATGGTCGGTGTAGTATTTCTCGACTTCGTCTTTTTTCTCGGTGACGAATTTCTTGGCCTCATCGTCTGTCACGATAACGCCTTCTTCACCACGGGCGGATTTAAAGCGCACGAACTCGAGGTTAATCTGTTCTTTCTCCAATTCCCATTCATGGCGGGCATAGTTTTCGGAGACCATCGGTCCGTCGGTCAGGATGGAGCGCACACGGCCGCCCGTCATGTCGCTGTAGCGTTTCTTTTCATAACGCTTGACGCTCATCTTGTAGTAGTAGTTGACCATACGGCGGTACAACTCCTTTGAGAACTTGCGATAGCCTTCTTCGCCTTCTTTGAATGAATCGTCCTCAAAGATACTCTGGGCGACTTCCTTCTGGGAAGGATAAAGCCCCATGTCCTCGCCGGTCTGGGCTAAAAGCATGGAATCAACGATTTGCTCCAGGGCTTTTTCTTTCAGTTTGTACTGATCTGCCTTGTCGTTGTTGAAGCGCGGGTCGAATCTCTGGTAATAGCTGAAAAGCTGATCGTAGTAGAAACTCCACTCGCCTGTGGTGATGGCTTCGCCATTGACGGTTCCGGCTATGGGGCGGCTGCTGGTGCAACCTTTTGAACCCGGTCCGAATTGAAGGGCGAAAACGACTATGATGGCACCGAACAACAGTACGATCAATAGTGAACTTGATTTGTCTCGCATAAATTGCATGTTCATGGAACGGCTCCTTTTGCTCGCACTAAACGGGCTTTTAAAATCCGGGACAAAAACATAATAAAGACTTCCCCAAAACGCAACAGGAAATCACTATTAATATGAATAATTTTAACTTTAGAGCCGAAGTGAGGCTCAAAGGATGGCTTTGGTAAGACTGATTTCGACTTTTCGGCCTGTTTTTGAGTTTTTGACGTACATTTTGCTGCGATGGATATTCTCTACGATAAAACGAGCCGAATCCATGAGTTTTTCCATATCGCCGTCTTCAAAAGATCCGCTGCAGTTGTCCCTCATAATCAAAAGCGCCTGATCCCCTGCCAGATCTTTGCTGGCAAAAGACAGCTTAGGGACATAATCCTCCTGCTCCAGTTTCTGCCGAGCCATATCCATACATGATTTTTTAATCAAGAATAAAAGCGCCAGGATCAGATAGCGCCCGTCACAAAAGACCCTCGGGATATCCGGGCTGAATTTTTTCTCGATCTCCAACGAACGAAAGCCGTATAGATCTTTAAGATCTTTTTCAAACTGCGCCAGATATAAGGCACGGTTGACGGTATCCGGCATGTCGCAGCGGGCAATCTCGATATTGACGGCCCGCAGGGTGTCCAAAAAACTGTTGACCGTATCGAAAGCCTTCTGGCTGCTGTCAGAGATAACCTCCACAAATTCCGAAAGCTGACGGTCTTCGGCATAACGCTTGATGTTTTCCAGTTGTTCACCCTTGATGGACATTCTTTCGAGATTGGTAAGGGTGCGCGGATTGCTGAAGTCCAAAATATCCCGCAAGACCTGAGCGGACTGGGAAACACCTCCGAAGTGATTATTTGCGTCGTGAACCACGCCAGCCGCAAGTTTCGCATTTATGCTGGCACGAGCGGAATGCAGATAACAGGGAAGAATCCCCACCAGTTCTTCGCAATTCTGCTCTTCATCAGGAAAACCTACTATTACAAAAGAATATTTCTTGTCTTCTGGAGAATGCAGTTGGATCAGATTGTAATTTATACCCTGATTGCATGTGTTGGATTTTATGGTCGAATTGCTTGACGAGTTTTTGACTTGGAGCAACTCCGACAACATATAGAAAGGATTAAGGTGGCAATCGGGCTCAAGCTTTTCATGTACGGATCTTCCCACAAAATTACCGCAACGCCCTGTCAGGCGATTGTTCATATAGACGATTACACCCGCATCCTCGACGATTAAAATATCTCTTGGGAGCATATGGGCGACCTGGGCGACACCTTGCAGAAAAGGACTCAAAGAGATCACAAGATCAGACATGCCGCTCTCCTCTTGCTTCAATCCGGAATTCAATACTTGCGGCGATTGTCTCTTGAGTTATTTCAAGTGTACAAAGTTTTTAAGGTTCGCCCAACTAAACTCAACTGTTTGGGAGTATTTTAACAGAAAGCCATCTTCAGAGATAGATTTTAACAAATGGCCAAAAGGCGTATGCCTCAATCGCTGATTTTCCAGACCTTATCGCCCAGATATTCATTTACGGTGGGGGCGAGTTCGCGTAAAGCGCCTTCGTAGGCTTTGCGCTTAAAGCGGGAAACTTGTTTTAAAAGCAGGCCGACATCACGCCAGTCGAAACGAACGAACTCGGCATGGGTGGCCCCATCGCCCGGTTCTTTTCCGTTTGTCCTTTTTGCCAAAAAATAGCGCTGTCTCTGCCCACGATATTTTTGAGCGATCGGGCGGTTGTCGAGCCACTGAGGAAATTCGTAGCAGTAACGATTTTCGGTACAGGCCAAAATCTGAATTCCAGCCTCTCCGACTTCCTCGGCAAACTCACGATAGGCGGCTTTTTCTTCGTCTTCACCGTCATCGACTCCGCCCTGCGGAACCTGCCAGCAACCGGGCTTGTCGCTGCGTTCGCCCACCAATACTCTGCCTTCATCATCGATTACGACAATTGCCACGTTGCTTCTATATGGTCGCATATCTTGCACTGTCTATTCCTCGATAATCCGTTTGTAATGTTCCGGACGGCGATCAGCAAACAAGTCGTTGATGCCGGCCACGCTCTTGTCTCGAGCTTCATCAGGATCGATTTCAACTGTCTCGACCTGTTCCGAGCCGAGGGTACATTTTACCAGAATTTTTCCTGAAGGGGAAGCAACTTGACTCTCGCCGGTGTATGTGAAGGACATTCCGGCTCGTGCTTCACTTCCTATTCTGTTGGCAGTAGCCGCAAAAATTTTGTTCTCAAGACAGCGCGTAATCATCGCGGCCTGGCAATAGGGCTGCACAAGGTTGCTTGGATGCGCTATCAACTCCGCACCCTTCAAAGCCAGAGTTCGCGCCGACTCGGGGAAGCGCCAGTCGAAGCAGATCATCAGTCCGACCTTGCAACCACATACATCCGTAACGGACCAACCGAGATTTCCTGAATCGAAGCATTCTTTTTCTTTGTAGAACAAGTGCATCTTACGATAGAGGGTGGCGTTTCCATCGGGCTTGACCAACACGGCGGAATTGTAAAGTTTGTCGCCATCGCGTTCTGCAAAACCGTAAACTACCGCCGATTTTTTTTCGACACAGAGCTTTTTTGCCCACGACAAAGTCGGGCCGTCCAGGTTTTCGCCCAACGAATATGCTTCTTCTCTGTTTTCAAACAGATAGCCGCTCAAGCACAATTCCGGGAAAACCACCAGATCTACATCGTCGGGCCATAATCCCTGCATTTTTCGACGGTTTTCGGCAATGTCACCGAATACCGGAGCAAATTGAACTAATGCCAGTTTCATTTTCAGATTTGTTTCAGTTTTCTCGGAGTGTTTCTACGCCGCCCCATGCGCTTGCGACATTTTTCCATCATATCGTAGTTATTGGATTTCTCAAACAACTCGGCGGCTTCTTCGTAGCGCTGATAATGATAAAAGACCAATGCGGCACGGTCGTAATCCAGAATTTTTTTGTACTGCTCTATGGCCGCCATGGGATTTTTGGTTTCGAGATAATATTGAGCCATTACACGAACGGCCCTGGTATCGTCGCCGGATGCGGCCAGAACTTTACTGATACCTATTAGGTTGCGAGAGTTATGATAAGAGGCCAAAGCGCGGTTGTACTCTCCCAGACGAGTGAAAAGCTCACCTTTGAGATTGTCGGCTTCCGTACTGCTTGGGCAATACTGCATCAAATAATAGGCGTTATCGAGATCCTTGGCCCGCAGGAAATTCTCCATCGCTTTGATGTAATTGCCTTCTTTGGTAAAAGCCAGAGCCGACACCCATAATTTGTCGTCCAAATATCCGAAACGGTCCAAAACTTCAACGGCTTTGTGGTAATTGCGCTGGTTGATCAGGTAACGGGCATATTCAAGGGGACTACTCCAGTGCAAAGTCGCTCTGGAGAACCACCAGAGCATCAAGCTCAATAAAATGATTATGCCGACCGGCATTGCCAACCAGATTTTATTGAATTTGAAATACTGGAAGAACGGAGCCGCTATCTGAGCCTGTCT
>CAYTHG010000233.1:0-6522 GCA_964437525.1 uncultured Myxococcales bacterium
AATGCTCTTCTGCGTCTCAAGGATATGATGCTCGAAACGCACGCAATCTTTGAAACCGAGTTCGTTTCGTAGGATCGCGCCCTGCTCTATGGTTTCGTTGTTGACCGAGTTTGAAAGATTCAGACCGCACAATGGAGTATGCCCATCGTCAGTTGCAAAAAGACGAGCCATCATCATGGTCCACAAGAGCGAGAAAGGATTGTCTATTCCCATATACACGGAAATTTTGAACTCGATTTTTATTCCCATGCGTCGCAACAAAAAGGCCGCCATTATGGTCCCGGCGTTGATGTTCAAAACCTGCTCGACACCGTATTCGGTATAGTAATGCAGCAGCTCGTCAACCCACAGGTATGGGTGATCGTTTGGCTGACCTATACCGCCGAAGTAGCCGGTTATGGTCTCGGGCCCGCCGAGATGAATGTTGGAACCATCGACGCCTTTATTGTCAAGCGTTTCCACCCGGCTTGCGCCGACGATGTTCATGGCTGCGCCGACTGCCAGAAGATCGTGATCTTCGACTTGTTCCTTCATATTACGAACGCGGATAAAACGCCCCGGCATGAGTTGTTTTTTGTCGATGGCCTGTTTGGCTTCTTCTATCAACCACGGAAAATACTGCATCGCGCTGATTTCCAAAGTGACGGCGGTTTCGTCTTTGAAATTCATGCCATTCGACTTATCGCCGAGAACCCCTTTTCTGTACTCCGGAATGGAGATAAAAGCTCCGGCGTCACGCTGGGACATCAGCCACTCAAGGTCTTTCACGTAGGGAGAACCCACCTCCTTGAGCTTTTGCATCCTGTACTCGAATGTCGAATGCTCGCGAGCTTTTCTGTTTATTTCATCAACACTGCCGTACTTAGCTACAACATCCTCCAGTTTCTTGATTATCCCTGCTGCATCAGTGTCCAAGAGACGATTAAGTTCATCCAGACGCGCAGTCGGAATTTGCAGTTTTGCCCGCAAACCGCTCATGGCCTACCTCCATTTTAGATTGTAATAGATATTGTACTTCCCGGATTTCAGGCTATTTGAAAGCTCTTTGTTTGTCACGAAATCAATGGAGATTCACGTAAACTTTACAAATGAATACATCAAGCTGCCCTCTGTTTCACAGAAAATCAAATATGCGAATATATTTACTTGATCGCAGCAGAATTCTGATTATGATAGGGCCATCTTCGAGAAAACGAACCCTTGCAATTTAACAAGAGGAGATCACCCATGGCGGTAAATGTGGTGCGAGAGATCGATAATCTGGTCGAGTTGAAGCACGTTCTCATCAGCGTTTCGGATAAAACCGGGCTGGAAACATTCATACCCGGACTGCTTAAAACGAACCCTGAAATCACGATTTACTCAACCGGCGGCACATACGGCAAGATTCTCGATATTCTGGGTGAAGAAAAATCCTCGAAGCATCTGGTACAAGTCTCCGACTACACCGGCCAGCCCGAAACCCAGGGCGGACTGGTAAAAACACTCGATTTCAAGATTTACTTAGGAATCCTGACCGAGACTTACAATGAAAACCACCAGGCCGACCTTGTCCGCACACGCGCAGTGGCACTCGACATGGTCATCTGCAACCTGTATCCCTTCGCCGCCACCGTTGCCAAAGAGGGCGTGACGGTCGAGGAAGCCCGCTCCAATATAGACATAGGCGGCCCGACCATGGTGCGCGCTTCAGCCAAAAATTACCTGAGAGTGTCCTCCGTTGTCGATCCCAAAGATTACAGCGATATCCTCGGCAAACTCGAAGCCACAGGCGGCAAACTAGATCTGGAAACGCGCTTCAAATTGTCATGCAAGGCGTTTTCACACACCGCCGAATACGACAGCGCCATTGCGAAGTTTTTAAACAAATATCCGCTTGAACAGGTGTCCGCCACCTACAAAATAAAAGACTGACCCTGAACGGAGACGAAAATGGTTAAAGATCTCAAGCAGACCTATCACACTATATTAGGCGATCACTTCGCCCCACGTATGGAAATCGTCTTTGTGGATGAAGACGGCAAACGCAGCGAGATGATATACGAAAAAGTCGGTTGGGAAATCGACGGCGAACGCAAGGGCTTGCGTTACGGCGAAAACCCCGGACAGGAAGCCGCGCTATATAAGCTCGTCAACGGCAATCTGGTTGTCGGAAACGTCAAGACCATAGAGCCGGGCCGCTATCTCGTCAGCGACGCCGAGCTTTTGCAATTCGGTAAACACCCCGGAAAAATCAACCTGACTGACGCAGACAACGCACTCAACATTCTGCGTTTCATCACACACAAACCAGCCTGCACCATCATGAAGCACAACAACCCCTCGGGCGTCGCCATGTCGGACAGTCTGGTCGATGCATATCTGAAAGCCGACTCGGCAGACCGTATCGCCGCTTATGGCGGAGCAATCGCTCTTAATCGCCCGGTGGATATCGACACTGCCAAAGCGATTTCGGAACGCTACGCCGAAGTGGTGGTCGCTCCAGGATTCGAAGAAGGCGCAGTGGAGATATTGAAATCACGACCCAACCTGCGCATCATGCAGCTTGAAAACATGAACCGCCTGGAAACTTTCGCAGCCGAGAAAGTGCTTGATTTCAAGAGCATGATAGACGGCGGCATCATTGTGCAGACTTCCTTTATTCCCGACAACCGCACGGCTGAGAGCTTTTTGCCTGCCCAGTGCGAGTTCAACGGCAAGCTCTACAAAGTCGAACGTCAACCAACCGAGAAGGAAATCGAAGACATGATCTTCGGTTGGATGGTCGAGGCGGGCGTTACTTCTAATTCGGTTTTGTATGTCAAAGACGGCGTGACAGTGGGAATCGGCACAGGCGAGCAGGACCGCGTCGGCGTGGCCCAGATCGCCCGCGACAAGGCCTATCGTAAACTGGCCGACCGCATCTGCTTTGCGCGTCACGGAATGCCTTATATGAGTCTAACTGACGAAGCACAACGCAAGTCCATAGACGAAGAAGTAGCGGAGCAAAAAGGCGGGCTGACAGGCTCGACCATGATCTCGGACGCCTTCTTCCCCTTCCGTGATGGAATCGAAGTCGGCCTGAGCGAAGGCGTCACCGCCGTATTACAGCCGGGCGGATCGGTCAACGATTACCAGTCCATCGAAGCCTGCAACGAATTCGGTGCGACCATGCTTTTGACCGGCCAGCGCAGCTTTAAACATTGATGATTTAATTTTCTCGATTACGATCTTTTGTCGGGGCACAGCTTGCTGTGCCCCGTTTTTTTGTTGATTGAGCCAATCTCTAAGCCGATATTTTATTGCAACAACGAAAAGCGCCCATTACAGACAGCCCCTGCGGGGCTTCCTCAGGGCTGACGGTTGTTACTTGAAAATTCATCCTATCATTCAAAAAAAGGATCATTGCCAAGCTTTCAAAAGATTTTGTCGGGCAAGAAATTTGCCCGACCTACCCTAGAATTCACTGGCGGTGATATGCGATAAATTGTCGGACTCGGATTGAGTCCGACCTTGTAGAGATATTTCACCTTCAACGGACCGTACAATCCACCCCAATGTAGGGGCGCGATTCATCGCGCCCTTGCCCGGATTATTATCGGGCGCAATAAATTGCGCCCCTACGGCGATTTGTGTCGGCTAAAACATTTACCCGACCGGCTATTTTGAAAAGGGCGGCCACGGGGGGCCGCCCCTACGGGTATTTACACGTTTTTTGTTACCGCCGAATTCCTTCAAAAAGTTCGTTGCCGAGCTTTCAAGTGTCGCGGGTTCCCAATCGGCACGGCATTTGCGAATTTTGTTTCTTTTGATTGTGCTTGATACGGTTGGAGCAGGCTAGGAAGCTCTGCTCCAACCGGGAAGATCGTGTCGGGCAAGAAATTTACCCGACCTACGGGAGAAGCCTGCTGCTGTTCAAAAAGCAAATCCCGCGCCAATTCCCACCCACCCGCCCGCGACAGTTTTGTCTTGATTTTTTACACCCGGCAACACCGCCAAAAACCTTGACGCCCCATATGGTGTGAGTTAGCTTTAGTCAATCGGCTTTAAGATCAATTTATCGAGGGTTATACATGACCGGCGAGGTTTCAATTCACATGAACAGAGTCCATTTGATACTGGTATCGTTAATACTGGCCGGCACCCTATCCTGCTGCGGAGCCAAAAGCGCACCTTTACCGCCGGCAGAGGAAAAACCGCCTACTATCGGCGAGATTCAGGCGGTATCATACGATTCCAAGGTGTATATTTCATGGCTGGTCCCTAAAACGGCATCGGAGGAGTTCAAGCCTTCGGGTTTTGAAGTAGTGCGCCATGAATGGCCGACTTCGGACCCCAATCCAGAGCAGGCCAAAAAGGTTATTCTGGCAGATCTGGAAGCGCCTGCAGCCATTGCCGGAACAAAAGCCGCCAAGGTGGAATTTGTGGATGAGATGCTCAATCCCGGGCACTTTTATCAATACACCATCGCAACTTACGACAGGGAAAACCGTTTTTCGGTGCCCTATGTGATTAAGCGTTTCGAGTTGACATATCCGCAGGATCGCATCACGGGCTTAAAAGTCGAGACAAACGACGGCACGGCCTTGATAAGCTGGAACCCACCTCCCGAGCAGACGGCGGAGGAAGTCCAGGAAATCTTGAAAGAAGGCATGGATCTTAGCAAGCTGGCGCGGCTCAAGCCTTCATTGTTTGTCAATGTATACCGGGCCAGAGGCAAAGACGGTAAGTTTGAAAGAGTCCCTATCAATAAAGAACCGCTTGCTGCAACTTCGATTGTCGATGAAGAAGCGATGCCGGGCGCATCCATGAGATACAGGGTTTGTGCGGTAAAGATTGACGCAAACGGAATGTCATTGCAGGGGCCGTACAGTAAAGAAGCATCCGCTTTGATTACAGACAAAACGCCACCACCCGCGCCTGAGGTTCTGTGGAGTAAGGCGGTCGATGGCGGCATTCGTTTGCGCTGGAAACCGGTCGAAGATTCCGGTCTTTTGGGATACTGGCTTGAACGCAAAAAAGGCGAGAGTTTCGAGGACGTATCCGGCTTTTTGACTGTCGATGAATTCACCGACCGCAAGCTTCCTCAGATCAAGCCCGATGATGCACCCAAGACCTTTGTTTATCGCATCTGCGCAAGGGACAAGGCCGGGAACGCATCGCATTCTATGGAGCAGAAAGTGGAATATCCTCTTGTAAAAGCCAAAACGGAAAAACCAAGCGAAGCAGAGGAAAAGAAAACAGACGCAAATTCTGACCCTGCGGAACCGGCGTTGCTTGCTCCCAAACAAGATGAAGACAATATTCAAAACGACAACAAATAAAACCAATCGAACGGATAATAAAAATGAAAATATTCGAAGGAGTTTTCACCGCACTGGTGACGCCTTTCAGTAATGGCTCGGTCGATTACGACACCTTTGAAAAGCTCGTTACAAGGCAGATAGAGCAAGGTATACACGGCCTGGTGCCTTTGGGATCTACCGGCGAAGCTGCTACTTTGACGATGGCGGAACGCGAAGAGATTTTGAAAATCACGGTAAGACTGGCGGACGGCAAACTGCCCGTCATCGCCGGTGTCGGAACCAATAACACCGCCACCACCATAGAAAACACCAGACAGGCTAAAGACCTGGGTGCAGATGCCGCCATGCTGATGGCTCCGCCTTACAGCAAACCCAGTCAGGAGGGCATCTTCGCTCATTTCGAGGCAGTAGCAAAAGCCGTGGACATTCCGCTGGTAGCCTATAATGTTCCGGGGCGCACTGTGGCGAACATCTTGCCTGCAACCGTCAAGCGCTTGAGCGACGCGGGATTGATCGTCGCCTTGAAAGAAGCTTCGGGCGACCTGATGCAGGTTTCTGAAATCATGCGAACCGTGGGCGACAAAATCAGCGTGCTCTCAGGCGACGACTTTTTCCTGTATTCATATATGGGCTTGGGGGTCAAGGGGCTTATCTCGGTCTGCTCCAACCTATTGCCGCGCCGCACTGCGGAAGTATATGAGAGATTTATTGCCAAAGACTGGAAAGCTTCGCGCGAAATTCAGTTCGAGCTGTTCCCCGTCATGCAGGCGCTCTTTATAGAAACCAACCCCACACCGGTCAAAGCCGCTTTGTCGATGCTTGATTTATGCAAGCCCGAAATGCGTCTGCCGCTGGTGGAAATGGCAGAGGAAAATCTCGAGGCTTTGAGAGACGTACTCAAAGACAAACAAATCATAAAGTAAGACAGGCTCAAAATGCTCGACATTGCAATTTTCGGAGCTGGCGGTCGAATGGGACTGGCGCTTGTTCGCCTGATGCAGGATGAACCGCAAATGCGTCTGGTGCGTGCCTTCGATGCACCGCAGGCAAAAGCTTTCGGACAGGATATAGGCATTGTTGCCGGAGTGGGAGCCATTGGAGTGATAGTGGAGGAACCCGCTTCTTTCGATGCGGACGTGGTCATGGATTTTTCTCTGCCCAGCGGCACCACCTACCTGCTAACGATACTGCAAGACAAACAGATAGCGCTTGTAAGAGGCACGACCGGGCTAGACGA
>CAYTHG010000234.1:0-6520 GCA_964437525.1 uncultured Myxococcales bacterium
GGAGTCTGTTTGTTCTCGGTCTTTTCCGCTGCAGGTGGAGCGGCTTGTTTATCGGCGGGAGGCTCAGCTTTCTTCGTATCGCCTACTTCTTTTGCAGCTTCTTTTGCAGCTTCTTTTGCAGCTTCTTTCGAAGAAGCATCTTCTTTTTTCTGCGGCGTTGCCTCTTTCTTGTCTTCTTGCTCTTCTACTTCTTGCACGTTTTCTTCATCCTTTGCGCCGGGAGCATCCGGCTGGTCGGAATCGATCTTGCGCTTTTTGAGAATCTTCACTGGCTCTGACTCGTTTCCGCCGCCCTCTTCCTGATGCATAGCCTTTCGCCTGCGAGCGGCTTCCATCAGTCTTTGATATCGCGTGTAACGCCCTTCCTGGCGAGCCTCGATTTTCTCTCTGGCGGCAACAATTCTGACCTGCACCACTTCGGGATTTGGATAAACCGGCAAAGCACGCTCGTATGATTCAATTGCCTTTTTGGGCATATCCATTTCCATAAAGCAATTGCCAATCTCAAAATCAGCCAGCTTCGACTCGGGTGCCTGTGGATATTTTTCTTTAATATTGCTATACGCCTCTAAAGCATCCTGAAAACGCGACAAAAGACTCAGAGACTCAGCCCTCATCAATGCGACTTTGGGTGCAAAATCGTTTGAAGAATATTTCTCCAGGAAATCATCGGCCTCTACCTTGGCCTGCTTGTAGTCGTGAGTTTTGACGTAGCCTTGAATAATTCTGGTTTTCAGCTCATGGATGTTTCGCAGCTTGGGAAATTTTGAAACCATGTCCTGGCAGACTTGAATACCTTTGCGGGGCATGGCCGTAACATCGAAATAGAGTTCTATCAGGCGGTTTCCCGCCCGAGCTACATGCTCGGGCGGAAACTCCCTCTCGAAAACTTCTTCGTAAATTTTGATAGCGCTGCTGTAATTGCGCAGATGCACTTCGTAGATTTCGGCAGCCTTAAGCTGGGCATCAAGCTTGCGCCCTAAGCCACCTTCGACTTCACCCAACTCCGAGGCGGCTTTCAGATGTTCAATGGCAGCTTTCTCAAACTGCCCGACTTGAAAATACTGCAAGGCACGTTGGTTGAATCTCTCATGCGAGGGCGAATAGAGAATGTAAACCAGCCCGGCAATCAGCACCAGAAAGATAAACAGTTTCCACCACCAGCCTTCGCTGCTAATCTTCATCTTTCACGTCCCGGGGCAACTCAACCTGTTCGGTATCCTGGATTACGTTCTCATCAACGCCGCTGTCATCGCTTTCGTCGGCTTCGGCCAGCCTGACAGCCTTGACAACATGCTCTCCCGGCGCAACTCTGATCAGGTTGACACCCTGAGTATTGCGTCCGATGACTTTAACGCCCTTGGTCTTCATTCTGATAATAATACCGGAATTGGTAATCAGCATTACATCGTCGTCATCGACAACCTGCAAGACATTGGCAACATTGCCGTTGCGCTCTGTTGTCTTGATGGTGATGATTCCACGACCGCCGCGTCTTTGGATACGGTAATCGTCAAGCTTGCTGCGCTTGCCCTTACCCTTTTCGGTTACGCTAAGAATCGTAGCGCCTTCAGTCAGAACTTCCATACTGACGACATCGTCGCCTGCGGAAAGCTCTATGCCCTTCATGCCGCGAGTGGCACGACCGGTCGGACGCACGTCGGACTCTTCGAAGCGGATGGCTTTACCATTCTTGGTGGAGAGCAAAACATGCTGCTTACCATCGGTCAGCTTGACGCTGATGATTTCGTCTTCTTCGTCTATCAGAATGGCTTTGATGCCATTGGTGCGGACGTTTGAATATGCAACCAGTTGGGTCTTTTTAACAACACCCTTCTTGGTGGCAAAGATTATGAATTTATCCTCGGAGAATTCAGTTACCGGCAGAATTGCGGCTATCTGCTCATCGGCGGACATATTGACAAGGTTCACAATCGCCTTGCCTCGTGCGGCGCGTCCACCCTGCGGGATCTCGTGTACTTTGACCCAGTAGAGCTGTCCCTTTGTGGAGAAGACCAGCATGTAATCGTGTGTGCTGGCAATGAACAGGTTGGAAACAAAGTCTTCTGCCTTGGTTCCCATGCCCTTCTTGCCTTTTCCTCCACGACGCTGGGCGCGATACAGGGAAATAGAATTGCGCTTCACATAACCGGAATGACTGACGGTGACGACCATGTCTTCTTCGACGATCATGTCTTCAACCGAGAGTTCCTTGGCATCCGGAATGATTTCGGTGCGCCTGTCGTCGTTGTAACGATCGCGAACGTATTCAAGTTCTTTGACGATTTCCGCCAGCAGAATTCCTTCGTCGGCCAAGATTTCCGTCAATCGCTTGATCTCAACCTTCAAAAGCTTCAATTCGTCGATGATTTTGGTGGACTCAAGATTTGTCAGACGTTGCAGGCGCATATCCAGAATAGCCTGGGCCTGTTTCTCCGACAGGGAGAAGCGACTCATCAGGTTTTCACGCGCTTCAGCCGGAGCACGTGATTTGCGAATGGTCTCGACTACGGCTTCGATGTTGTCGAGGGCTATCTTCAAACCTTGCAGAATATGCTCGCGAGCTTTAGCTTTGCGAAGCTCAAAAGCCGTGCGGCGAGAAACAACGTCGCGGCGATGGTCGATAAAGACCTGAATCAAGCCCTTTAAGGGCAATGTGCGCGGCTGACCGTTGACAAGCGCCAGCATAATGATACCGAAGCTGCTCTGCATCTGCGTGAGCTTGAAGAGCTTGTTCATTACGACACCGGGCACGGCATCTCGTTTAAGCTCTATCACCATACGCATTCCGTCACGGTCGGACTCGTCACGCAGATCGCTGATACCTTCCAGCCTCTTCTGGCGGACGTGATCGGCGATGTTTTCCAGCAGTCTAGCTTTATTGACCTGGTATGGCAGCTCGGTCACTGCGATGGTCTGCTTGTTGGTGCGGCTGTCGGTCTCCACTACTGCCCTGGCGCGCATCTTGATGATTCCGCGACCAGTGGCATAGGCACTGTTTATGCCTTCTTTACCGAAAATAAACCCGGCAGTCGGAAAGTCCGGCCCGGGAATAAACGACATTATTTCTTCGAGCGTAATATCCGGGTTGTGAATCTGGGCGATGGTGGCGGTAACGACTTCGTTCAGGTTGTGAGGCGGAATGTTCGTTGCCATACCGACCGCAATACCTGAAGAACCGTTAACCAGCAAAGTAGGAATCTTGGCAGGCATGACCAATGGTTCCCGCTCGGAATTGTCGTAGTTGGGTCCGAAATCGACAGTGTCCTTGTCGAGATCGTTCAAAAGCTCCAAGGTGATCTTTTCGAGACGAATCTCGGTATAACGCATGGCGGCTGCGGCGTCGCCATCGACCGAACCAAAGTTACCCTGACCATCTACCAGCGGATAGCGCAACGAGAAAGGCTGGGCCATACGAACGATGGTATCGTAGACCGCCGAATCGCCGTGCGGATGGTATTTACCGATGGTGTCACCGACAACCCTGGCCGATTTTTTATAGGGCTGATTCGGCAGATTTTTGAGTTCGTGCATGGAAAAAAGTACGCGACGATGAACGGGCTTGAGGCCATCGCGGGCGTCAGGCAAGGCGCGAGAAATGATGACCGACATCGCGTAGCTGATATAGGAGTTTTTCATCTCCGTCTCAATGTTGATCGGGATTTCCCTAGGGAGGGAAGTCATTGTACTTCTCCTTCTGTATTCACTTGGTTTGTCACTGTCTAACTAGCTTGAATAACACAACTATTTTGACTTATTCAGCATTCGACTTTCGATTCAATGGATTGTATAAGGCTTGCAAAGAATTGTCAACAATTATCCCCAACTATTTCGAGATGCATGTCGCTGTATTTACTAGGCTTTTGCGATTAACAAAAATGAATTCAGGCATGGCGTTCAAAGTTCAACGATATGAACTTTTCTATGGTATCTAAACCCGCCCACATTACGCATCAAAGTGCCGTTAAGGCGCGCTTCGGCCTGTCCGGGATTGTGAATATGGCCGAAGAAATGAATGTCCGGACTGTATTTTTCGATATATTCCTTCAAAGCTGCAGATCCGCCCCAACTGCGTTTGACAACAGTATCGAAACACAACTCTTCCACATCGGGAGGCATATGTGAGCACAAAACATCGACCGGTCCCAGTTTCGAGAGTCTTTCGGCATACTCTTCCTCGCTCATTTCGCCGGGAAGCCCGATAGATGGTTTGTAGGGCGGCGTACCGGAGATAAAACCGAACTTCACTCCGGCAATCATGCGTTCTTCGACATCGCAGTATCTCTCACCCATCACCTCGGCCAGAATATCGGGATAATCGACATTTCCATACATCACAATCGCATCGGCGGGCAGGACTTCTTTCATCAGCAAGTATTCGCGCCTGACAAGCATCCTGGCTTTGGCGACGTTCTCTGGATCTTCGAAGAATTTCTCTCTGGCTAAAGCTACAGCGGCACTTTTGTCACCACCGGAAAGCGCCGAAAGAATCCGCTGAAAATCCTCCTGCCCGAGAACTTCCGTGACCAATCCCTGAAAAGTCCTGAAATCCACAAGGTTGAGATTGTCCCCTAGAACAAGCAGCGGCAATCCGGGATCGAGTCTTTCTTTCAATTCATCGTATGCACCGTGAACGTCTGCAACCAATTGTACTTTCATATCCACCACCGAACAAATTCAACCGGCGCTTAGCCTACCACAAATCAGGGGCAGATTCAGGTTAATAGTATTCAATCTCCATAGTGTAGGGCGCACCGTCAGCAAACTTGTTGATGATGTCACTGGGGACTTCGCGGTATTGCCAGAAATTCACGTTAAAATCATTCTCATATTCTATGCATTCTCCATCAAGATTTTTCCCGTAAATAAACTCCGGATTCAAGACATCGGCTTCGCCCCACGTTGCATAGAAAGTACCTCCTACAACAAACATTTCAGAACCCGCTCTGTAAGGGATGCCGCTACAATCACTATCCATATAGCTATCTCTAACTCCCCATTCAGATATAATATGGGAATGTTCGGATTCTGGCACAACGCCACACCTAGTGTCATATTTCCCTGTTTCCAGTAAATATCCAAAACTAGACATTGGGCTGGAGCTAAATTCATAGGGGAGGAAACATATGGGAGCAGGCCGATTGTTATGTATATCGCCCAAGTTTGTTTCATCAGAACTAAGATCATAACGTATGGTAAACATTAACTCCACCGCCACACCATCTTTGTCCCTCAAAACCCATCTCGGGTAAACCGTATTTACCTCCACCTCAGAACCGCCCTCGCCTTCGCCCTCACCTTCAGCGCCACTCTTGGAATTTTCGTCGTCCTGATCATCTCCGTCACAGGAAAAAGCCATACCCAATACAAACAGAACACATATACCTACCAGTAAATACCGCTTCATAATTGGCCTCTGCTTCATTTTTGTTTTGTGTCAATTCCCCTGGCACGATCAAATTTAAAACACAACATAACATAAAGTCAAGTTACGGGCAGATTATGAGCACGCCCCTCCCTTGACTTGCCGCATACCGGGGTTATAATCTGCCCGTATTTTCAAAGATTTGAACTGGAAGGATCAGCGATGATAATACTTGCCTCCAAATCGCCGCGACGAAAAGACCTGCTTTCGAGGGCTGGCGTGGAGTACAAGGCCATAACCAGCGACGCCGAAGAAACACGCATAGACGGAGAATCCCCCCGCGAGCAAGCCGAGCGTCTGGCCAGTCTCAAGGCCAACGACGTAGCAAAAATACACGGCTTGGATCTGCCTGTGCTGGGCTCTGACACCATAGTCGTTTTGGATGGCAAAACACTGGGCAAACCCATAGACCGCGCCGATGGTGCCCGTATGCTCAAAGAGCTTGCCGGACGCTGGCATACGGTCATTACGGGAGTATCCCTGATTGACACAAACGGCACCGAAAAGATTATCTCGGTGCAGTCGGAGGTGAGCTTCAGGAACTTGAGCGACTACGAGATAGAATCCTACCTCGACACAGGCGAGCCCTTCGACCGGGCAGGCTCTTACGCCATACAAGGCATAGGCGCTTTCATCATCGACAGCCTCAAGGGTTCCTATACCAATGTAATCGGGCTTCCCTTGAAAGAAACCCTGGAGATGCTGAAGGAGATCGAGCAATGAGTACGGATGTAGCGTCAAATCTCGAACGAGTGCGCAATCGTCTTGAACAAGCCTGCGCCAAGGCAAAAAGGCCAGTGGAATCGGTCAAGCTTTTAGCCGTCAGTAAAACAAAACCGCCTGAGATGCTGATGACAGCCTATGAAATGGGCGTGCGCGACTTCGGCGAAAATTACGTTCAGGACTGGCTTGATAAAGAAGACAAACTCCCAAAAGACATTCGCTGGCATTTCATCGGTCATCTGCAAAGAAACAAAGTCAAAAAGGTAGTCGGGCATTCTTTTCTTCTACACAGCGTGGACAGCCTGCGCCTCCTGGAAGAACTCGACAAAAAATCGGGAGCGCTCGGCATCAAAACCGCCTGCCTGATAGAAG
>CAYTHG010000235.1:0-6489 GCA_964437525.1 uncultured Myxococcales bacterium
GAAGCCTCCGCTCTGGGAAAAGCCAATCCCAAAAAGAACTAAATAAAAAAAGAGGCGACCCATGGCCGCCCCTTTCTATAAGAAACTTTTCTTTCCTGCTATTTCTTCATGGTTGTCAGAAGAATTTCCAGGGATTTTTTCGGGTTCATCAGTTTGATGACTTTATCGCCCATGATCTTTTTGTCGTCGCACCCATCGATGATGAGTGTCTTCAATTCCATGGGTTTCAGATCAGGATTCACTGCCAGAAGCTTTCCGGCCAGGTTCGCCACGTTTGGTGAACTCATGCTGGTTCCGCTCAACTTCATCCTGTCACCGCCGGGAACAAAGCTGTCCACTTCGAATCCATTGGCATACACATCGGCTTTGCCAAAACTTGTAAATCCTGTTTCATCTCCGGCTTGATCTACGGCACCGACGGACATGATGTTGTCAAGCTCGAAGGATGAGGGATAAAACTCGTCGAATTTGACATCGTTGTTGGAATTACCTGCGCTGGTGATGAAGAGAATCTCCGGTGCGGTTCTGATGGCGTTATAAAGCGCGTTTCTGGTGATATCGTAAATCTTGCGGGCTAAAGCTTTTCTTTCTTCAGCGTTTGCGCCTTCGTTGTGCTGCTCCAGTGCGATTTCTACGGACTTGAGGCTACCGCCCCAACTCATGTTGACGACTCTGACTCCGTTGTTTTTGAAGTAGGCTATCGCTTCCGCAGTTGCCCAGCCGTCTTTTACTGCCTGCTCGACAGTCGGCTTGTCGGGAATCATTTTGTAATCGTAGGTCATGCGGGCGAACATCAAACGGGCTGCCGGATTGCCTGCCAGTGCGATACCTGAAACGTGCGTTCCGTGTGCGTAGTTTCCGTACTGGGACAAGCCTTCCAGGAACGGTTTGACCTGATCCTTGGGCAAGTTCGACATTGTCTTTTTGACTTCGCTTGCCTCAGGAGAATCTATGTTTGCGCTAACGTCTGTAAAGCCTTTCATGTAGACCTTGTTCTTCAGGATCTCCTGCTCGTC
This sequence comes from uncultured Myxococcales bacterium, assembly GCA_964437525.1. Classification (GTDB taxonomy): domain Bacteria; phylum Myxococcota_A; class SURF-8; order SURF-8; family SURF-8; genus JAKQSH01. Next base: position 1,017 of record CAYTHG010000235.1, read on the forward strand.
GCCGTTGAACTTGTACAGATTTCCCGTCACCTTATTTGATTTGAGGTCGAAACCGATTCCGTTAACGTCGTCTACAAAGCCGTTGTTGTCATCGTCTTTGTCGTTTGCGGGAATCTCTTTGGCGTTAGTGTAAAGCTGATCTTTGAATATTGAAATATCTACGCCGCTGTCCCATACAGCCAAGAGAACAGGCTTCAACTCGACGCCCTCGATCTTTGCAAGCTCAATGTTGCGCGCCGGCCAGATGTTTTCTTTTTCCTTGGCGTTTGCGGCAATCACCTTGGAGTACTCTTCTACAATGATTTCCTTCAAGGGCAACAACTCGTTGATTACCAGTTTGAAAGAGATCAAAGAAGAAGCCAGATCCTTTGAGAGTTCACCCTGTTTTGCGGCTGGATCGATATTTTCCTGGAGAATTCCCAGATAGAGATTCTCGGAAATAATCTCCATGCGGCCCTTTGTTTTTTTGAGTCGGGTCTGGACCGTATCGTAAGGTAAAGACTTCAAAGACTCGACAATGGCTTTGCGGAATTCGGCTTTGTACTGGCCTTCAGGGGCAGCCTTCGCTTTTATGAGAGCCTTGGTAATCAGGCCGGAAGTCAGCTTTGCCGCTGGCTTGTCTTCGAGTTCCTTCGTCAAATTAAGGTATTTCTCTGCATCAGAATAATTCATTGCCAGAACATTGATGGCCGAGAGAAGACCGTAGTAATTTTTGACGGTGGTCTTGTCGGAGATGTCGTATTTTTCGAGATCCAAAATCAGATCTGCTTCAAGGCTGGTTACAAAATCACGGAACTGGTCCTTGTCGTTGAACAGCTCGGTTGCCGTTCCCTTTAATTTGTAGATATGCCTCGGTAGCTGATCGGCGCGTTCTATCTTGATCTTTTCTACAGGCTCAGGCGGCTGGACCGGCTGTTTCTCCGCGCAAGCGAATGAAAATACCATTATAAGCAGCGCTACCATTGTAAGGTTGGCATACTTCTTCATGTTCCCTCCTCTGCGGCATAAGCGCAATCCGGTGGAATTAAACTTCTGAATTTTAATTTTCTCTCGAAATCAATCCGAAAGAATCAATGATTTAGGAATTGATACGATCTTCCCAATATTTCATTTTCTCCGGGTATTTACGTTCCATAGCAGCGGCGATTTTTTTTGCGATCATCTTGCCGATCATGGGGATATCGATGTTGATTTCGCCCTCATCGCTGGTTTTGGTTACATCGCCATCGGCTACGAGCTTGGATGTGCCGGTAACTTTTACTCTGTCGCCGTTGTTGAGGTCGGCGCGGGACCAGTTGCAGACCTTGGTGTTTTTGTCCCAAGTGAAAGTCAAAGTGGCTTTTTCGAGGTCTCCGCCTTTTTTAGGAGGATCTTCGGTATAGAGTTCAACTATGAGCTTGTCGCCCTCTTCGGTGATTTTGCCTTCGGCCTTGCTGGATCCGAATTTATACGCCATTTCCTCTTGCTCTTTGGGGTCTGTCATTTTTGCATAAAGAGTGTCCAGAGGAACATCAACCTGTCCGTTCATCGAGAATTTAACTGCCATTTGTTTTCTCCTAGAATAATGTCATGAAAACTTGGTAAGAAAGATATCGCCAACATTGATTGGCGTCAACAGATTTCACCTTTCCGATACAGAAACAATCGTCATCTCAGCCTTGCCCCGTGTGGCGTTTGTTATTTGCTTCTCAAAATCAGAATAAATATCGGTATCGACTAAGAGTTTAAGTTCCAGTCCTTTTTCTGTGTGGGATTCTCCCAGCTTTTCGGCCTCGCTTTTATTCAGAATGTTGAACACTACGCCGGTTTCTTCATAGGGCACGCAAAGCAGGAATTCGGTTCGCGGCTTCAACTCCAGCTTTTCGGCTTCTCGCAGACAACTTGCGGCAGTGCCGCCATAGGCACGAACCAAACCGCCGGTCCCAAGCTTTATCCCGCCGAAATAGCGAGTGACGACGACGACAGCGTTCTCGACACCCTGCCCTTCTATCGCAGCCAGTATCGGACGCCCTGCCGTGCCACCGGGTTCGCCGTCATCTGTGAACCTGTAATCCTTACCGACTTTGTAGGCCCAGCAATTGTGATTGGCATCGGATTCGGACACTAGCTTTATGAACTCCAATGCCTGCTCGATGGACTCGGCGCGTTCTGCATGAGCAATAAAGCGGCTCTTTTTGATTTCCACTTCCAGTGTGTGCGATTTATTGAGGGTTATCAACAGACTTCAACCTTTGAAAATAGTTCTATTAACCCGACAACTATATGTCAGAGCTTTTGTCACCCTGAACTTGTTTCAGGGGCTCTTAATCATTAGAAAAGATGCTGAAACGAGTTCAGCATGACAACTACGTTTTAATTGCCGGTTCAATAACATCGTTCAAATATATATTCCTCAATAAACGAATTGGCAAGCTTGCGAACGTCAAGAGCATGAAGTTTTTATTTGGCTATGCAAGCTTTTCAGTATTAGATAGATTGATATCAAGGTTTTAAAAGTCAGGATCTAAAATGAAACGAAGCATTTTTACCGTTTTCTGTTGTTTATTATTGGTTTTGATAATCAGCGCTTGCAGCTCAAGCTCAGATGACGAAAACGACGACAATTCCGCCGATGGAGACAGCGATGCCGAAGTTTATGTGGCTGATGGCGACAAACAAGATTCAGACGGCGACGAAGAATCCGCAATGGAATTCGATATGGAGCAGGAAACGGAGAAAAGCGAAGAAGAGAATGAACAGGAGCTAGAGCAGGATCAGGATCAGGAACAAGAGCCTTTGCCGCCAGCCTTTGAAGGCTATATGGCAGTTGCCTTGCACAGCTCCAACACTGCCAATTACACAGGCAATGCATTGACAAGCATCATTATCAGCGAAGAAGGCCAGTTTCTTGAGCCTGAAAGACTGACTATCCACGAGCATCCAAGCGACGCCGCTTTTACAGAAGATGGACGCAGGCTTGTTGTCGTGCATGAAGGCGGCGAGATCGTCGTTCTTGAAACCGAAGGCGGAACTCTGAGTTCTCAGCACGATCTTGTCGAAGACGGCTATTTTGAAGAAGTAATCGTCGGCAAGAATGAACAAGCCTACATTTTGGACGGTAATCCTCTTGATTACGGTGGAGGACTGAGAGTTCTGGACTTGCAGACAAACCCGCCTTCCCTGACAGACGATCACCTGCAAATGTTTGCACCGAGCGGACTAGCCCTTTCGCCCGATCAAAACACTGCTGTTGTCTTTGGAGTCAAATCAATGGACGATACAGAAGACACTGTCATTATTGATTTATCTTCAAGCAGCCCCAGCGCCTTGTCGTATTTCGACTTTTGGACGGGACAACCAACTGTCGTCAATCCCAATTTCTCGCCAGATGGCACCATGCTGGCAGCCGGAAACGACTCGATGTTCGATGACGATGCAGGTTTTATAAGGCTTTTCAGCGTTTCGGCAGGCAATGTAATCGCGGAAATTGACAACATAGAGGTTCAAACGCCGAACTCCTTTGTTTTCTCCGATGACAATAGTTTTTTGTTCGCTCTTTCAGTAGAGGGTAACAAGCTTGAGCGCTTTAGCATTGACAGCGGCGAGCTGACGCATTTAGGCAGCATAAGCGGCTTGCCCCTGGCAACGGAGATTATCGCCATACGCAAAGGACCGCTAGCCGGTCATTTGGTAGTCACGCCTTACCTTGGAGTTGTTTTATTTAAGGTGGAGGATGACGGCTCATTAACAGAAGTGGATAGATACGATTTTGAAAGCTCCGCCGAAAACTTTGTAAACGGTCTCGGCCTGGGTCATTGCTACGAATAAAAAAATCCCCGGTCATCGACCGGGGATTTTAAATTGATATCGTTCTGAATTCCCGCCTGCGCGGAAACTACGACTTCCCTCTATTTAGTCAACTCCAAAGTGTCAAGCACTTCAAGTCCGTCACCGGAATAGGCTGTCATTCTCATGGTCGTGCCCTCAACTTCCAGATAGGAGTAGTTGTTCTTGTCGCCGTGATGGGAAACAGCCGTCCACCAATCGCTGCCGTTGCCATAGCCCGGAGCAAAGAATCCGCCGACCACTACATAGTAGGTTCCGTCGTCCGAGACTTCACCGTTTTTGATGGGCTTGGTGCGCTCGTAGTTGTGATCGTGGCCGTTAAAGACCATATCCACGCCATATTTATCGAACAAAGGTACCCACATTTCGTGGACTCTGTCCGTGCTGCCATGATTACAGGCCGAGTAAGTTCCGTGATGGAACATGACCACGATCCAGTCGATGTCTTCGTCTTCGGATGCGGCTTTCAGATCGTTCTCCAACCAGGGAGTTTGATCTTCCATAACACCGGGTGTATTGGAGTCCAGACCGATCACATGCAGGTTGGCGTAATCGAAAGACCAGCCATGTTCACGATTCTCTTCAGGGATTTCTTCATGCTCGGGAAGAACGAACTGTTCGTAAAGCACGTTTGCAAAGATTTCATGGTTGCCCTGTACCGGCATAAGCACTGTATTGCTTACATAAGGCTCGAATGCATCGAACCATTGATCCCATTCGGTCTGGGTGCAGTTGGAAGTCATGTCTCCGTTGAAAATCCAGAAATCCGAAGGCTGATCGGCAATGATGCGTCCGATATTGGCTGTCACTTTATCGTAACCGCCTCTGCTGTCTCCTGCGGAAATAAAGGCAAACTTTTCTCTGGAGCCCTTGGGAAGCGCTGTTGTGAAGTCATGTACGCTTGAAAGATTCGGCAGAACCAGCTTCTCTGCATATGGATCGAAATCATCCCAGGTTCCCGCTCTATAGTAGTAGGAACTGTTGGCCTCAAGCCCATCCAGTTTGACATGGCAGATTACATATTTGCCGTCTTCATCATCATCACCGGCTTTTGCCGACTTGAAAACAAGCTCTTCTTTGTACTTGTTGCATTCACCTTCTGCTACATAAACTTCAGAAAAAGGAATCTCGACGGTATCGCCTTCTTCTCTGCATTCACTTTTCAGCGAATACCAGATACGAGGCGTATAGTCGGCAATCTCCAGTGAGTCCACTTTCCAGCTTAGTGCCAGAGTTGCAGTTGGGTCTCCTGGCCACGTAATGTGGATGTTTTTAGGCGCAAAATTTTCGTCTGCCACAGGATCATTGAAGTTTTTTGGCCAGAAAACAGCTTCTTCGGCTTCCTGTTCTACATCTTCCACTTCGCTGTCAATATCGCCATCTACCGAAGTATCCGCGTCGCCATCGGAATTGTCCTCGACATCTCCGTCAGTGTCCGAATCACCGTCATCGGAACAAGCGGCACAAAGCAAAACGAGCAAACACGAGCAAAACACGAGCAAGTACCTGAATTTGTTAGACATCTACTTCTCCAAGATTAATACTCAATCTTTAATTCGAGGTCCACTAGCAAACGATGCCGTGTTAGACCTTTGCTAAAGAGATGTTAGCCCTCTAGTTTGTACTTGTCAATATATTCAATCCTGCA
>CAYTHG010000236.1:0-6484 GCA_964437525.1 uncultured Myxococcales bacterium
CAGCCGATGAGTACATGGTATTCTACAAAGAATTCCCCAAGTCGGCATTCATTGACCGCTCTTTGTACAACGCTTCCGTACACTATGTTGCCGGTGGCGAACTCTACAAATCAATCGAAGTTCAGAAGAAGTTCCTCGCCCACAAAAAGCTGAAGAAATCCGCGTCTCGCGACGATGTTCTCTTCAATTTGGGTAAGAACTACGAAGCTTTGGCTTATTATGACAAAGCCGCCGGTCAGTACGAAGCCTATGTAAAAGAGTTCCCCAAAGGTAAGCACTTATCCGATGCTACCTACAATGCCGCTGTCTTTAACGAGAGTCTTGGCAATACTGAAAAAGCCTTTGCTCTCAAGAAAAAATACTTGGCGAAGACGAAAAAGAAAGCAGAGAAGGATCAGTTCAAGTTCCAGTTCGGATTTATGTACATGGACGTGAACGATACCAAGAATGCCGAGAAATATTTCAACGAGTATCTTGACTCTCGCAAGTCCGATATCACCTGGCCTGTCAGGGATAAAAAGACAAAAGAAATCGTCAAGCGCGGTAAGATCGAAAAAGATCCGAATACCATCTACGTAACCTACGTTCAGCTTGGAATGCTTTACAAAAAGCAGAACCGCAAGAACGATGTCGATGAATACTACGATCGTATCTGGCTGCTTGCCAACTGCGATACCGATAAGCCTTTGGGCGAAGTTGCCAAAGACGCCATCGCAGAAGTGGCATTCATCAAGATTCAGCCTTTGTATGTCGAGTACAGAGACCTGAGCTTGACTGTCGGTCGTCGTATAGCCAAAGACAAATGGAATAAGAAACTGGCTGAAAAGCTGGAGAAAAAATCCAAACTGGCTGTCGATCTCGCCAAGAAATACGAAGAAGTCGTGGCTCTCAAGTCGCCGCGTTGGTCTGTTGCCGCTCTGTATCAGATCGGTCAGGTCTACAAATTCTACTCACTCGCTCTGTTCAACTCCGAAATGCCTTACTGGTTGACCATGGATCAGGAAGTTATGTATCAGGACGGTATCGCTCGTCGCGCCGTTCCGGTCGAACGCAAGGCCATTGAGGGATTCATCAAGTGTGTCGAGACGGCTTATAAAACCGGTATCTACAGCAAGTACGTCAAAGAAGCACGCATGGAATTGATCGGTTACATGCCCGAAGTCTTCTATGTAGAAAACGAAATCAAGCTCGGTCCCGGCAAAGAGAGCGATTCTATGTACACCGCCAACTATGTTGTGCCGGACGTAAGTGCCGCTCTCAAACGCGAGGTAATTCAGCCGACGACACCTGCCGTTCCTGCAGAAGGAACCCCGCAGGAAGCTCCTGCCGCTGAACCGGCAGCAGATCAAGCTGCCGTCGGAGCCGGAGGTTTTTAGCCATCGTCAAAGATGGATAAAGTTTAGATATACCGGACTTGTTGCCAGGTTCGGACAACAGTTAGATCATATGAGGTGAAGGCAGATGAAGCGTAACATTCGATTGATCACAGTGATCGTATCGGCCTTATTGCTGGCGCTCAGTTTCTTTGGTTGCAAAGAGCCGGAAGGCCCGCCGCCCGAGTGCCAGATTGACGCCGATTGCGGAATCAACAAGTATTGCGATGCAGGAAAATGCCTCGTTCTCAAGACTCCGGAAGAATTGGCTCAGGGACACATCAATAGAGCCTCCAGGCTTTTGAAGGAAAGCAAAGTAAATTACGATGCGGTAATCGCCGCATACAAATCTGCTCTGCGCGAAGTTCCCGGCATCCCCGGCGTAGACTTCAATATTGCACTCTGTAATCTTAAAATGCGCCAGTTCTCCAAGGCCAGACCTGTTTTCGAAGAAACTTTGAAGAACGATCCAAGCAATGAAGATGCTGCCCTCGCATTGGGACGTGTTGCAGAATATCAGGGTGACCTCAAGGGTGCCTTGAATGTCTATATTGAATTTGTGAAAAACAACCCGGAAAATCTTGATATCCGTACCAACGTCGCGACCATTTATCGCAAGATGAAAGATTACGACAAGGCTATGGAGCAGGTTCGTACCGTTTTCGTAAAAGATCCGGCACATCCCGGCGCATTCAACAACCTCGGTCTGATTTACATGGCTCAGGGTAAAACGCTGCTTTCCCGTATGGTTACGGTAAACGGCATTGAAGCCCAGAAGAATGTCAAAAAGAAAGAGGATGCCGGTCTGTACAACAATCTCGGTCTGATTTACCTCAACATGGGTGACCAGGACCGCGCGGTCGCTAACTTCCGTAAAGCTTACAAACTGGATAACACTCTGATATCGGCTAACGTCAATCTGGGTAATATCTACCTCAAGGCTTCGGATGCAAAAAACGCTCTGGTACACTTCGAGCATATTCTCTCCGAAGATCCTCATTACTACGATGCTCTTGTAGGTCAGGCAATGTGCTTGAGAGGTTTGGCCAAATTCAATGAAGCCAAAAAAATATACGATGGCGCATTGAAGCTTTATCCCAACGATCCGGTAATGACTTACAATCTCGGCGTGTTGTACTTCGATCATCTCAAAAAGCAGGAACTGGCTCACAATACTTTCCGCAAGTTCCTCAAAATGAACTACAAGGACAGCAAAAAACGCGAGCAGGCTCAGTTTTACCTCGAAATGGACGTTATGATTATGGAGCCCGAGCCCGAGCCGCCCAAGCCGCAGAAAGCTCCGGAACAGGAACTTTCCCCTGAGCAGATCGCCGAACAGGCATCGGCAGAGGAAGTTCCTGCAGAAGAAGCTGCTCCGGCAGAGGAAGTTCCTGCAGAAGAAGCTGCTCCTGTAGAGGAAAAGCCTGCTGAAGAAGCTGCTCCTGCAGAGAAAAAGCCAGCTGAAGCCGCTGCTGCTGCAGAGGAAAAGCCTGCTGAAGCCGCTGCTCCTGCAGAGGAAAAGCCAGCTGAAGCCGCTGCTGCTCCTGCAGAGGAAAAGCCAGCTGAAGCCGCTGCTGCTCCTGCAGAGAAAAAGCCAGCTGAAGCCGCTGCTGCTCCTGTAGAGGAAAAGCCAGCGCAAGCCGCTGCTGCTCCTGCAGAGGAAAAGCCCGCGCAAGTCGCTGCTGCTCCTGTAGAGGAAAAGCCTGCTGAAGCCGCCGCGCCTGCAGAGGCTAAACCGGCTGAGTAGGCAAGTGTCGGTATAAATCGGCAACTACCTAATTATTGTTGTAGATTCTGCGTCTTCATTTGTTGACAAAAGGATTCTACTTATATATAAGTACTAGGAATCATATCAGGGATCAAAAGGAGGCTGAGGAGTCATGTTTAAAAAGACAATATTATTGATCTTGACCTTAGCCCTGATTGGAATGCTTTCCGCTCCGCTTTGTTCAGCCCAGACTTACAAAAAGAAGACCGTTATCGACTTTGACGAAATCCTTCTCGAAGGTGAACTGAAAAAGCCGGCCGGTGCCTATATTAAGGAAAGGCAGGAGCTGAAGTTCAACAACTTGATCAGGGTGCGTAAGAACTTCGAGAAAGAAATGTTTAAATCGGTTGATAAACTGAAATAGATAAAACACAGTAACAAACAAGGACGACCAGATGGCAAAAGAGGGATTGAACCTCTCTCTTGAGATTCAGGAGAGTGGCCGGGAGCCGCGCAAAGAATCCTTCCAGAAGGACAGCGTTACCATAGGTGCTGGTAGCAGTGCCGATCTGAAAGTCACCGGCGAGAAAGTTTCGGACGTCCATGCGATGTTCGATATGTCCCGTGGTAAAGAGGTCTTCGTAATGGACCTCGGATCTATCACGGGAACTTTCGTCAATGGCAAGAAGGTTAACAAGCAGAAGCTTGAAATTGGTGACGAAATCAAGGTTGGCGATGTAGCGATAAAAGTTAGCGCCATTGGTGAAAAGCCAGCCGAAAAGATTGTCCCTGTAGCAGAAGCGATACCTCCCGAGTTGGAAGTAGAAGTAGAGGAAATCGAGGCAGAAGAAACCAAGGTTGAGGCTGAAAAAGTCAAGGCCGAGGAAAAGCAGGACAAAGCGGCGGACAAAAAAGTCGTCGAAGAAAAACCTGTTAAAAAAGAAGCTGCCAAAGAAAAAGCCGGGAAAGCGGAAGTAGCCGAAGAAAAAGTCGAAGCTGCTGCCGAAGAAGGCTTGGAAGAGGTTTCCGAAGACGAGAAAAAAGCCATCGCCGAGAAACAGGCTTTGCTTGACGAGTTGAAACGTCGCAAAGCTACAAGGCGTATGAAGTACACGCTGGAGTTGTTCCCCAAGGAACATAAAGACCCCGGCAAAAAGCGTGTTCTGGAGATTCGTGAGATTCTCTGGGATAACACTCTGCTTTCGATGCGTCACCTGTATAAATCCAGCCCGGTTACAGTCGGTGAATCAAAAGCGTGCGATTACTTCGTAAGCGGTGATTTTCTGCCGGATAAAAAGTTCAAACTTATCAGCCCCAAGGGCAAAGGTTTTGAACTTAACTTTACAGACAAGATGGAAGGTAGCGTAGAGCCTAACGGCAGCTCCCTTTCCTTGGCTGAAGTTATCAAAAAGAACAAAGCTCACTCAAACGGCTCTTTCTACTCCATGGATATTGAGCCGGGTACTGCGTGTTGGGTTAAATTCGCTGAAGTTAAGTACTACTTCCGCTGGGTTGAAAAAGAAACCCTCAAACCTGTACCGATTACAAAGTCCATCGACTACCCGATGACCTCCTTGGGTGTTGTGGCTCTTTTGATTTACGTTCTGGGACTTATCTGGATCAAGTCGTTGCCAGCTCCTGAAGTGGCCGACATCCTTGACGCTCCCGATCGTTTTGCCAAGCTGATCCTCGAAGAAGTCGAAATGGAAGAGCCGCCGGAGCTTGAAGAAGAAAAACCGACGGAAATCGCCAGCGAAGAAAAATCGATAGGCGAAGAAGGCAAGATCGGCGAAGAAGAAAGCGAGATCGATAAGACTGAAGGTGATGCCAGGAAACGCCTGGAAGACCAGAAAGTCGCTGAAAGCTCCGGTATTCTCGGTGCCTTGGACAAGGGCATGGAGAACATGGATCGCCTCTTCGGTGGTGGTGGTCTCGGCGCCGGCCTGGATGACAACCTCGGTATGCTCGAAGGCATTTCCGGTCTCGATATGCGCGGCGCTGGCGGTCTGGGATCTCGCGGTTCCGGTCTTGGCGGTGGCGGTACAGCTCTCGGCATCGGCGGTCTCGGCACCAAGGGTCGTGGGGGCGGTAGAGGCAAAGGCCGTTATGGTATCGGTGCTGGTGGCAAGCTCAAAAAGGGTTCCCACAACATCAATATCAAAACGGGTAATCCGTCGATTAAAGGTGCTTTGGACAAATCCATCATTGCGCGCATCATTCGTAAGCATCATTCTCAGATCCGTTATTGCTACCAGAAAGAGCTGAACAAAAATCCGAAGCTCTATGGTAAGATTACCGTTAAGTTCACGATCAGCCCGACTGGAACGGTTGCTTCCTCGGTGGTTCAGGTCTCGACAATGAAGAATTTCGCAGTCGAGCAGTGTGTTGCCAGAACCCTGAAGCGCATCATCTTCCCGAGGCCCAAGGGCGGCGGTATCGTAGTAGTAACCTATCCGTTCATCTTCAAATCCGAAGGAAGTTAAAATGAAAGCAACACCGATCAGATTGCTGCTGGTAGGTGCGGCCATAATGTCGCTGTTCTTTGCTCTGCCCGCATGGGCTCAGGAAGACGAGGAAATAGGCGGCCTGTCCGAAGGTGACTCCATCAGCGAGGACGAACTCGACACGATGGAGCAGGAAGAACAGGAAACCGTCGAAATGCCCGTAGACAACAGCAAAGGCGTTGTCACCTACTGGGGCGAAGAGAGTTTGAAAGACGTCGAAAAGGGATTCTTCATGGATGCCCGTTTCGGCTACAGCCACCACTTCGGCGGCCTTGGCGAATGGGTTGACGGCGGTCTCTTGATCGGAGGCGGCATAGGATACGATATTCTCGATGAGTTGTCTCTCGAGTTGGATGTCCTCTCCGCATCTCACGCATCCGCCGATCTGTTCAACCCTGATACTGGCTACCGTTTTGACGATGCCAAGGTATCCGGTGACAGCATCTCTTTGTGGGTTCCCCTTGTAATTCATGGTCATTACCATGTACTCAAGCGCCTGTCCATAGGCGGAGCGTTGCAGGGCGGTATCTACTACAACAACAAGGTTATCAAGGGATACAAACAGGGCGTGGAAGAATCGGGAAAAGCCATGGACTTTTTTGGCGGCGCCCGTTTGAGCATTGAGTATTACGCTGGTCTGCGTCACATCTCGCTGGGGTTCGACATTGATGTAAATTACCTCATCGAAGGAAAATCCGTGGTGCTGAATATGATGCCAATGGTCAAATACACCTTCTAGTTTTACACAGCATGAAATACAAAAGAGCCGTTCCGAAAGGAGCGGCTCTTTTTTTGTACAAAAAATCTCCGAGCGCACAGAAGTTCTCTCGTAGGGGCGCGATTCATCGCGCCCTTGCCCGGACTATTGCCATCATCTGGCACATCATCGGGCGCAATAA
>CAYTHG010000237.1:0-6473 GCA_964437525.1 uncultured Myxococcales bacterium
GTTACTCCATGGAGCGTGTTTCGTTTTATGAAAATGCCGTATAACTGCGGAATATCTATAGCTTTTCAGTTCTCGCTATTGTTCTCAATTCGGACTTAAAACGGACGAGCTACTCTCACATCCTGCCCATTTCTCGTCAATTCTCCGCCAATCTCTCTCTGTTTCTCTGTTGTTTCGGACGCCGTCCTTTTTGAGTGCTTGCTCGTCCGAAATGAGATTCGTTAATAATATCATGTTGTTCCGCCAATTAGTTAGCCACGCCATAAAACTCCGAGTTCGATTCCCGGTACGTTGTGCGAGTGTTACCGGCAAACTCTCTCTGTTTGGGGTGTGCTGGACTGGTGAATATCTGGAATATCCTAAAATCACACAGAATATTGACGTTGAAAAAAGGACTTTTCCTGATCTCTTGGGGAATTCTCATCCTTAAGCTTCAGGCTATCCTTACTAAAACAACAAAATTAGTGTATTTACATTTAGGAATGTTTTATGATTATAGAATCGGACGGGTTTAGACCAACTGTAATCTTCATTTGAGTAAGTTTTCCATGCGGAAAAGCAGATCAAAGAGATCCTTAAAACGCAAGTGATTTCAATTCATACCTAATTTCAGGAAGCATGAAAGTAGAGAGACGAAAAATAGCAATTCATTATTTATCTTTGCCACATTTATCTTTGCCTTTCTACTTGCAAGTGATATAACAACCGGGAGTTTGGGAAATTCTCATCTGCGAAGGAAAATGCAATGCCACCTAAGGAAAAAGATTATCCCTCGTTCCTAAAGTTTATACGCGCGGAACTCGGTTTGAGCCAGGAAGATCTGGCCCGGGCGATCGGCATTAGCTAGGCATCAGTAAACCGATGGGAAAATGATCAAGCTAAACCTTCAAAGATGGCGAAAGATCTCCTGAAAAAGTATTGCTCCAAGAAGATCAGACAGGGGCTACTTAATCAGAAGGAAAATGGATCGAGCAGTAGGAGTTAGTCAAATGATTTTCAGTGAAGACTCACGCGTAAAAATACCTTGCATCCTGCACTTGGTCAGGCTCGGTTATCAATATCTTTCTCTCAAGAATACCACCTGGAATGAAGATACCAATATTTTCCCGGATATATTCCACGAAGCTATCGCTAGAATCAATCCTGGCATTGAGGATGAGGATATTCAGCGTTTACTTAAGGATGTCACACTTTCACTGGATAATGAAGACCTCGGCAAGGGTTTTTATGAAAAGCTCACCGAACGCTCGGGTACAAAGCTTATCGATTTCTCCGATTTTGCCAACAACAGCTTCCACGTGGTCACCGAACTGACTTATAGGAACGGTGATGATGAATTCCGGCCTGATATCATCTTGCTCGTCAACGGCATGCCGTTGATTTTCATCGAGGTCAAGAAACCCAACAACCGTGAGGGGATTCTAGCCGAGCGCAACCGCATGATAACACGTTGTCGAAATCCCCGGTTCCGCCGTTTCGTCAACATCACCCAACTGATGGTATTCTCTAACAATATGGAATACGACGACAACTCGCCGCAGCCAATCGAAGGAGCTTTTTACGCTAGTCCATCCTACGATAAGCTCACCTTCAATTACTTCCGTGAAGAGGAAAAGTTCAGCTTGACTGATGTCCTTGCCGATGAAAATGGTGGCATCGAAAACTTTGTCCTCAAGGACAACAATTTAAATATCATTAAACATAGCCCCGAATTTATTATTAACAAGTCGCCAGAAACACCGACCAACCGGATTTGCACATCACTATTTAGCAAGGATCGCCTTTCATTTATTTTACAATACGCACTGGCATATGTGAAAGAAACCGACGGCCTGCACAAGCATGTGATGCGCTACCCACAACTCTTTGCGACCAAGGCGATTGAAAAAAAACTGAACGAAGGAGTAAAAAAAGGCATCATCTGGCATACGCAGGGCAGTGGCAAGACAGCGCTAGCCTATTACAATGTGCACTTTCTAACAGATTATTTTCAAGCCCGGTCCATAATACCCAAGTTTTACTTCATTGTTGACCGTCTCGATTTGTTAATTCAAGCGCAACGCGAGTTCTCTAGCCGTGGTTTGACGGTACATACTATCAGCACTCGTGATGCCTTTGCCCTTGATATTAAAGCTACCAAAGTGATTCACAATGATTCTGGCAACCCGGAAATCACTGTAGTCAACATCCAGAAATTTCAAGAAGATCCTGATGTTGTTCGCACCCAGGATTATGATGTCAATATCCAGCGAGTGTACTTCCTCGACGAGGTTCATCGGAGCTACAATCCCGAAGGCAGTTTTCTCGCCAATTTGAGTCAGTCGGATAAGAATGCAATAAAGATAGGTCTTACCGGCACCCCTCTATTAGGTAAAGATTACAATTCACGATCTCTTTTCGGTGACTATATTCACAAATACTACTATAACGCCTCAATTGCCGATGGTTACACGCTGCGCTTGATTAGGGAGGAGATTGCAACCAACTACAAACTGTCACTTCAAGAAGCGTTGGCCGAGGTGGAGCTCAAGCAAGGGGATATTGATAGAAAACTCATATACGCCCACCCTGGGTTTGTTGAACCGATGCTTGATTACATCATAACTGATTTCGAAAAAAGCAGAGGAGCTCTAAACGACAGTGGCATTGGTGGTATTGTTATCTGCGACAGTTCTGAGCAAGCAAAAGAGATGTTCGAGATATTCAAAGCCCGTTTGGCTTCTCACAACGCCGACGATTTTCCAGAAATCGTCCAGCAAACCCCTTCTCACATTGTCCAACAGCATCAAGCAAACAAGGTGAAAACTGGAGCCTTAATCCTTCACGATGTAGGCAATAAAGAAGAACGGAAAGATTGGGTAGAGGAATTTAAAGCCGGAAAAATTGACTTACTGTTCGTTTATAACATGTTGCTTACGGGGTTTGATGCCAAGAGGTTGAAAAAGCTATACATGGGCCGTGTGATTCGACGACATAACTTATTGCAGGCTCTTACTAGGGTAAATCGCCCCTATAAAGATTTTCGTTATGGTTATGTTGTTGACTTTGCCGATATCCGCAAAGAGTTCGACGCCACCAACAGGGCATACTTTGATGAACTTCAAGCAGAACTAGGCGACGAACTAGAGCATTATTCCAATCTGTTCAAATCATCAGAAGAGATTGGTCTGGAAATCGAACAAATAAAAGACATCCTGTTCCTATTTGACACAGAAAACGCCGAGTTGTTTTCGCAACAGATCAGCCAGATTCAAGATAGAGAAAAGGTATTGGCCCTGAAAAATGCTTTGGCTAATGCAAGAAGCCTTTATAACCAGATTCGTTTGCAGGGCGAATATGAATTCTTGAAAGATCTTGATTTTAAGAAGCTCAATCAACTCTATCGCGAGACTTGCAATCATCTGGATCTTCTGAATATGAAGGAAGCTGCCGAATCCAGCACAGACACGACGAATTTGTTGAACCTCGCCTTGGAAGATGTGGTTTTCATGTTTACTAAAGTTCGGGAAGAAGAATTGGTACTGGCCGACAAGTTGAAAAATACCTTGCGTCGAACCCGCGAGGCTCTCCTTGACAACTTCGACCAGCAAGATCCCAAGTTCATCACTCTTAAAGAAGAGTTGGAAAGGCTATTCAAAAAGAAGAAGCTCAACGAAGTGACCCAAGGTGAGATGAACGCAAACATCGATGCGCTCAATCTGATCCACGAGAAGGTCAAGGAGCTAAACCGACAGAATAGTCAGCTACGAGCCAAGTATCAGGGTGATCCCAAATACGCACGCATCCACAAACGGCTGGTGGAGCGGGGTACTCTTACAGAGTCGGAGAGGCTTATCTTCGAAGCGCTCATCGGAGTAAAACAGCAGGCCGACGATCAGGTGCTTCAGAATACCCAACTGATTGACAACGAAGGCTACTTTGAACAGTTGATGATGCCTATGGTGATCGATCAGTTCCAGACTCGCCAGAGCATCAAGCTCAATCCCGAGATTTCCCGCTTTATCAACAAGCAGGTGGTTAAAGAATATATGAGTGAGTTTTCCTCAGGAAGCAGAACAGGAGCAAGCGCGTGGTAACCCAGGATTTTGAAAAACGAACCAGGGAACTGATCGATGGTCTTAAGGGAATCTGTGCCTCGTATGGCCTCGGTAACGATGGCAATGAGTTCAAGATCATTACCCAAGTCTTCCTATACAAGTTTTTAAACGACAAGTTTGCCTTTGAAGCCAAAAAAATAAAGCCAGATTTAGCTGACGCTGAAAACTGGGAGCAGGCTATCGAAACGATGGGTGAAGAAGAGCTGGAGATGCTTTACCTGCAAATGGGCCCAGATACTGCCCGCCTTAAACCGGAACACTTCATTGCCAACTTGTTCAGCAATCAAAACTCTCCTGAATTTGCCAAGCTTTTTGACGATACTCTTCTCGACATTGCCATCACAAACAATGAAATATTCGCCGTCAAAACCGACAGTGGTGCCAAGATCACTCTATTTGACAGGGTGAGCGAATACATCACCGATGGAAGCAAGCGAGATAGCTTTTGTCGGGCCGTTATCAACAAGCTAGGGGAGTTCAGTTTCGAGCGTATCTTCGTCCAGAAATACGATTTTTACGCCACGATGTTTGAGTACTTGATAAAGGACTACAACAAGGACGGTGGCGGCAAATATGCGGAGTATTATACGCCACATGCTGTCTCCAAGATTATGGCTGCCATTCTGGTACCGGCAGAGAGACGCGGTAAAATTAAGAACGTTGGCTGTTATGATCCATCCGCCGGTTCAGGTACTCTGCTGATGAACCTGGCCCATGCCATCGGCGAGAAGCGCTGCTCCATTTTTTCTCAGGATATCTCTCAGAAATCCTCACACTTATTGCGATTGAACCTGATTCTGAATAACCTGGTCCACTCCATCCCCAACATTATTCAGGGAAATACCCTGCAGAGCCCTTACCACCGCGACGGCAAGGCACTGAAAAAATTTGACTACATCGTATCCAATCCACCCTTCAAGATGGATTTTCGCGATTTCAGAAACGAGCTGGATTCAAAAGAACACCAGTCCCGATTCTTTGCTGGGGTGCCAAATATCCCGAAAAAGGCCGTAGATAAAATGGCCATTTACCAGTTATTCCTCCAGCACATCATCTATTCGCTCAAGCCGGGCGGTAAAGCGGCGGTAGTGGTGCCTACCGGTTTCATTACGGCACAGTCGGGAATCGATAAAAAGATCCGGACCAAATTGGTGAAAGAGAAGATGTTGGCCGGAGTGGTTTCCATGCCGAGCAATATTTTTGCGACCACCGGCACCAATGTCTCTATCCTCTTCATCGATGACAGCAATAAAGATGGAGTTGTTTTGATTGATGCCTCGACTATGGGCACCAAAGTTAAAGACGGCAAGAACCAGAAAACAGTTCTAAGTGAAGACGAAGAAACTCGCATAATCACTACCTTCAATGCCAAGCAATCGGTTGAAGATTTTTCTGTGGTGGTCAGCTATGAAGAAATCAAAGCCAAGAATTACTCCTTGAGCGCTGGACAATACTTCGAAGTGAAGATCGAGTATGTTGATCTGACCCCGAAACAGTTCGCCGATAAAATGGATGATTTTAGTGACAATCTGGACAAACTTTTCACAGAGTCTGGAAAGTTGGAAAAGGGGATCCTGAATAATATGGCGAGGTTGCGGTATGAAGCTAAATGAGTCCAAATATAATCAGCATTGGCAAAATAAAGTATTGAATGAACTTGGTGACTTTCAACGCGGAAAATCTCGTCACCGCCCACGAAATGATGTTGCTCTCTTTGAAAATGGTATTCATCCTTTAGTGCAGACTGGTGAAGTAAAGGAAGCAAATTTATATATAACGAAGCATTTTACTGCCTACAATGATTTTGGACTCGCTCAGAGCAAGCTATGGCCTAAACACACTTTGTGCATCACTATTGCAGCCAACATCGCTGAAACTGCGATATTGAGTTACCCCATGTGTTTTCCTGACAGTGTTGTTGGATTTAATGCCTTTCCGAATGAATCGTCAGAATTGTTTATGCATTACGTTTTTACTTATATCAGACGCGCTATTCAAAATTCTGCTAGCGGCAGCATTCAAGATAATATCAATATTGAATACCTAACCGGACTGGAATTTAAAATACCTTTCAAGAATACTCAAGACAATATTGTTGCTGTACTTTCAGCACTCGACGCCAAAATTGAACTTAACAATCTTATCAATGCCGAACTGGAGGCGATGGCAAAGATTTTGTATGATTATTGGTTCGTACAGTTCGATTTTCCCGATAAAAGCGGCAAGCCATATAAAACATCAGGCGGCAAGATGGTCTATAACAAAACCCTGAAACGGGAGATTCCGGAGGGGTGGGAAGATAAACAATTAGACCAAATTTCGGTGCTTCACTGATCAAGTGTTGTTAACGCACTCCAGCCAATTCTGTTGGTCAAC
>CAYTHG010000238.1:0-162 GCA_964437525.1 uncultured Myxococcales bacterium
GATGGGCAATTGTCTTGCCCATCATTGCAGCTTGCAGCTCAATAAACTTGTTACCCGACAATTCCCGATCTGTGTCGGGCAAGAAATTTGCCCGACCTACATGGAACAACGCGCAGGTGCTTATGTGGTGAGGGCTTGCGCGTTACCGCAAGAAACAATGGA
>CAYTHG010000238.1:262-6424 GCA_964437525.1 uncultured Myxococcales bacterium
AAACATGGCCGTGCATTGGTGATGATAAAAAACACAGCCTCCCGAACTTCGTTCGTGAGACGATGGCACTCTTAAGTCCCGCATACCTAAGCATGGCTAAGAAATTTGTTACCCGACAATTCCCGATCTGTGCCGGGCAAGAAATTCGCCCGACCCACATAGGATAACGCGCAGGTGCTTATGTGGTGAGGGCTTGCGCGTTACCGCAAGAAACAATGGACATTAAAAACGGATGGATGGTATGGGCTAAGCCTAACTTGCTCATGTACCGAGCTTTGGACAAATGCAATCCGACGGGTGCCACGGTCTTGTTTTCGAAGGAAACATGGCCGTGCATTGGTGATGATAAAAAACACAGCCTCCCGAACTTCGTTCGGGAGACTATGGCACCCTTAAGTCCCGCACACCTAAGCATGGCTCATAGTATTTCACCCGACAATTTCCGATTTGTGTCGGGCAAGAAATTTGCCCGACCTACATGTGATGACGCGCAGGTGCTTGTGTGGTGAGGGTTTGCGGGCGATAACAGAAAGTAGGATGGGCAATTGTCTTGCCCATCTTTGCTGCTTGCAATTCAAAAATCAATTACCCGACAATTCCAGATTTGTGTCTGATGAAATATTTCTCCGAGCTACTATGCTTATTCAGCCTCAAGCGTTGACATTCGAACATGCCGTGTCTTAATATGCTGCCAGTAGATATTTATGGCGCGTGACAATGCTTCGTGCCTGAAAACTCCCAAGCTCTAAAGCGTCTTCGGCGAGAAGGAAGTCCACATGAAAATCCGGTTTATACTTTTGGCGTTTTTGATCTTCGTCTTTGCAGGTTGCGATAGCACATCGGACAACTTACAGGACACAGACGGAGATATCGACAACGAGATCATCGAGGCGGAGACCCAGGAAACAAGCGATGGCGATGAAGAACAGCAGGAAGAAGCGTCCGACTGGCTGGATATTGTCGTTACAGGTTTCGAAGATTTCAGCCCTAAATTGTGCTACCTGGAGGAAGAGGAAGATCGGCTCGGATTCGACGCTTCCTATACACTGCTGAAAAACGTAGAGCCCTTACAGTACAAGAACTTCTATCTTCTGACCATATTCGACGAAGTGCAGGAGATAAAAAATATCCTGACTTCCAACAGCGGCTTGAACGCCATAACAGAAAAGAAACTGCAGGACTTGAAAACGGCCAACGACAGTTGTGAAAACAAAGAATGTTTTTACGAGGCCGTAAGCTTGAGCGCGGACGAATTGCAGAATGTCCAGACAATACTGGCTGAGATCCTGCTTGAAGATTCTATGATGACAGCCGCCCTGGCCGCGCATGTCAGACCTTCGGGAGCCTTTGCGCTTCATGTGGGATTGAGCGACACCGAGATGCTTGCAATAATTGTCGATGAGCAGTTCGCCGCTCTGAACAAGGATTTGAATAAATACGGAAGCGACCTTGAACTTACCGCTTTTCAGAATTTGTTCGACAAGCTCGAAAACGATATCGCCTTAGACGAAACTTTTTACAAGCCGATGCTTGCGGCCACGGTGTCCATTATGCTTGCTGTCTCGCGGGATGAATCGGGGCGTTATGAACCCATGGAAGATGGCGAAAATCAGGCAGCCATAGAACAGATGGACGAGATAAACTGGAACGACTATCCCTTCACCGTCATTCTTGTTCCCGGGCTCGGTCCAAACTCAAGCGATGTCGCTCTGGCTCCAGGCGGGGCCGGTCACTGCGATCTGGCCGTCGAGCGCTTCAATGCCAAACTCGCTCCTTTGATTGTCGTCTCCGGCGGTCATGTGCATCCTGATAAAACGCCTTATTGCGAAGCCATCGAGATGAAAAAGTATTTAATCGACACATATGGAGTAGACGAATCCAGAATACTGGTGGACCCTCACGCCAGGCACACGACCACCAACCTGAGAAACGTGGCCCGCCTGCTTTATCGCTACGGGATTCCCACCGACAGACCTTACATGACCACCACTAATATGTTTCAAAGCGCAGGCATAAGTATCCTCGATGGTCGCTGCCTCGACGAACTCTATTATGTGCCCTATCGAAAAGTCAAAGTTATGAGCAACAGCGACAATTGCACCATGCCCAGTATTAACTCCCTGTATATAGATCCACGTGACCCACTCGATCCATAGGCGGAACAGAAGATTGTCGGACTCGGATCGAGTCCGACTTACATGCTCTAAATATTTGTGTCGGGCAAGAGACTTGCCCGACCTACAGTATCCATATGCTACCATTGGCCACCCTCGTAGTGCTGCATAATGCAACCGTAGTGACTTTCGGCGCTTCTTGTGATGCCTCCTACTGATTTGTAATCATTGAGCAATTACGTTTATTTATTTTCTCTTCATCTTTGGCATTCTTCTTGCTCATTGATTGGGGCAGGAGGTATGAAATGAAGATCGCATTGCCCATCTGGGAAAAAAGATTGTCTCCGGTGCTGGACAGCGCTGTAAAGCTGACCGTTTATGAGGTCGAAGGCAGGGAGATATTGTCTAAAGAAGAACATCAATTGATTGAGCAGTTCCCGCCCGCTCGCGCCGAGCAGATTGCAAGGCTAGGCGTCAACGTACTGATCTGCGGTGCGGTTTCACATTCTTTAGCTGCCATGATCCAGCAAAACGGCATAGAGCTCATACCGTTTTTGGCTGGTGAAGCCGACCTGCTTTTAGCCGAATACCTGACCGGCAACCTGCAACCCGAGCAGTTCGCCATGCCCGGTTGTCGCGGTGGCATGGGGCAGGGAATGGGTGCCACGAACCGCAATAGCGGTGGCGGCATGGGTGGCGGCGGAGGTCGCGGTGGCGGCATGGGCGGCGGCGGCGGAGGAGGTCGCGGTGGCGGCATGGGTGGCGGCGGCGGAGGAGGTCGCGGTGGCGGCATGGGTGGCGGCGGCGGCGGAGGTCGCGGTGGCGGCATGGGCGGCGGTGGCGGCGGAGGTCGCGGTGGCGGCATGGGTGGCGGCGGCGGAGGAGGTCGCGGTGGCGGCATGGGCGGCGGTGGCGGCGGTCGCTAATTGAAAACCAATTAAGCAAGGAGAAATATTATGGCTGGAAGAAACGGAACAGGCCCGATGGGTCAAGGCCCGATGACGGGACGTGGAATGGGAAACTGTAATCCCAATAATGTAAATATCAACAATACGGCCGCGCCGGGCAATGCCTACGGTGGCGGCTACGGCGGCGGATTCGGCGGCGGCAGGCGATTCGGTCGCGGTGGCGGCGGTGGCGGCGGCGGTTTCGGATTCGGTGGTGGCAGGCGCTTCGGTTGGGGCGGTGGCTGGGGAGCGAACGCTCCGGCAGCTTATGCGGCTCCGGTACAATACAACGAGCAGGCCGAAAAAGACGGCTTGAACGTCCGACTGCAATCGCTCGAAGGCGAGAAACAAGCGATTGTGGATCGCATCCGCCAACTTGAAGAACAAGACAAATAACAAGACGGCAATCCGCGCGTGCATTTTGCACGCGCGGATATGTGCCCGAACAACAATAGCTTTGAAATGACTTTTGACTTGTCGGGACTTTGCTTTATCCTGACAATATGAATTCTGCTACATAAATAAGGAGTTGAAATGCAGATCGCGCTTCAGTGTTTACCGTGTTTTCTCAATCAGGCCGTGGCCCTCGTGGAAAAACTGGAATTGTCGGATGAAACGGCGGCGACCATAGTGAAAAAGGTAATCGGCGAGATGCAGCGTTTCGACGAATTCCCGACCACGCTGGCTTTTTCAAGCCACATGCACGGTATAGTCAAAAAAGAGACCGGCCTTGAAGATCCCTACAAAGTGCAGAAGGAAGCCTTCAACAGCCTGATAAAAGAATTCATGCCCTATTTCGTCAAACAGATAAGCGGCCTGAGTCGTTTCGAAACGGCTGTCAGGTTGGCGGTGGCCGGAAACGTGATAGACACAGGCGTCAAACCCGATGTGGGCAAGCACGAGATTTTTGAGACCATAGAGCGAGTGGGCGAAGCCCGCTTTGCAGTGGATCACACAGCCTGCCTGCAGGAAGCGGTCAAAGACGCGAAGAAGATACTTTATGTGGCCGATAACGCCGGAGAGATCGTCTTCGATAAAAACCTGTTGAGCCTCTTCCCCAAGGGTAAAACAACCTTGGCAGTAAGAGGTGCGCCTATTATCAACGATGCCACCAGGGTCGATGCCGAATCCATCGGCATGGGCGACTTTGTCGAGATAGTCGATACGGGCAACAACCTGCCCGGTGCAGTCCTGTCCGAATGCGGGCCGGAGTTCATGAAAGCCTTCGATGAAGCCGACTTCGTTATCTCCAAGGGCCAGGGCAACTTCGAGGGACTGTACGGTACCACCGACAAGCGCATCTTCTACCTGATGATGGTCAAATGCTCGCTGGTCTCCAAGCTGACAGGCTACAAGGTCGGCAAGTTCGTAGTGATGGACAGCAACAAATCCGAGACTTGTGATTTCTGCAAACAGGAAATGGACAGGGCATGAAAAAGCCCGAACTGACCATTCTCTATGACAACTATCCCCTTGTAGACGGCATGACCGAGGACTGGGGTTTTTCGCTCCTGATGCGCTTTGAGAACAAAACCATACTGTTCGACACAGGCGCAAAAGGCGACATTCTGCTTGAAAACATGAAAGTCGCCGGTGTCGATCCGCACGAGATAGAGCTTGTGTTTTTGTCCCACGATCACTGGGATCATCAAGGCGGGCTGCATGATCTTTTGAAGATCAATCCTAAAATCGAAGTCGTGCTGCATTCGGATTTCTCCGAGTCATTTAAAGAGTCTATTTTATCTACTGGCTATACCATGCGCGAAATAAACGCCGAGACGGAGATTCTGCCGGGCATGTTTTCGACCGGACCCATGGGCAATGGAATGCGCGAGCACTCACTGGTTGTGGACTTGGACAATGAGACGCTGCTGGTGACAGGCTGCGCCCACCCCGAAATCGACAACGTGGCTTTGGCCGCACAGGGAATCTTCAAGGACAAACCCATTCGCGCCGTGGGCGGCTTTCACATGAAGGGCTTCTCGGATATAAAGATACACGAGAAAGTCAAGCGGCTGACCGCGCTGGGAGTGGAGCGCATCGCCCCCTGCCATTGTACAGGCGACCAGGCCCGTGAAGTCATCAAGGAATTCTGGCTGGAAGACTGCATCATCTCCGGTCTGGGCGGAAAGCTTTAGCCCGGATTAGTCACCGGAAATAGACTCCAGAAAACCAGAGAATTGTCGGCTAATAAATTGGCCTGTCCACTGGGAACACTTCCATTAAAAACTGTTGGGCAAACTCTTCATACAACAGAAAACATCTCCCGTAGGTCGAACTCAATCCGAGTCCGACCTCTTCTGAAGGGCGCGATTTATCGCGCCCTTGCTATTATCGGGCGCAATAAATTACGCCCCTACGCTATTTCCTTCCGTTGGAGCATGGCTTCCCAGCCTGCTCCGGCCTTTGCTCCTTCCTCAGGACAAGTTGACTCAGAATTTCAAATGCATCAGAATTTTTCAGAATTGACATTGCGGCTGTTTTCAGTCTTAATAGAAACATTAAGGGGAAGTTTCCAGAAATTTCGAAGCAGTACCAGCAACAGGCGTTGTCATGCCAGTAATGTAGTCGGCGAAGAATCTTAATTGCAGTTCGCATCTAAAGACAAGGAGATAGCAATGGATCTTGGTAGACTCAAAAAACTGATGGCGGGACTGGGAATAGCTGGATTGATAGCGGGTGCTGGAATAGCCTTCTCCGGCTGCGCGACCACTAAGTCCAGTGGTTCTTCTTGCGGCAAGGATGTCAAGAGCGGTTCGTCCTGCGGCAAGAGTTCCTGCTCGGGCGGCGAGAAAGAAAAGAAGGATAAGGTTGAGGATAAGGCCAAGTCCTCCTGCTCCGGCGGTGAAAAAGACAAGAAGGGCGGTTCGTCCTGTGGCAAAAGTTCCTGTAACTGACAAAGCGCAAGGCAAGGAGTAAATGACAGCATTCAGGGATAAGTATCCCCTGACGTATAGAATTTTAAGGAATTCTCATCCGTACTTGTCGGATGAACTGGAGAGGTTTGACAATACACCTGACATACTGGAGCAAGTTGTCTATGACTTGATAGAAAAAGAGAAAGCACCCGAGTATCAGCCCCAGTTGCAAGAAGCCGAAGA
>CAYTHG010000239.1:0-6423 GCA_964437525.1 uncultured Myxococcales bacterium
TATTTTGAACTTTTTTGCTATACTTCTCAAATGAAGTCTTTCCCTGTATTTCTGGAGGTCTTAATGCTATCCGGTCGCATATTATTGATGATCGCCTTGATACTTGTAGTCTTGACGATGTTCTCCTGCGGTCGCAGCGAAGGCTGGTTCGCTCCCTGCGAGCGCAACGACGATTGCGGTCAGGGGCAGACCGATGATGGCAAAATCGATCTCGAATGCATCGCCACAGGCGAAGTACGCGACCCCTTCTGCACCGCCACCTGCTCTTTAAAGCGTGAGGCGGAAATGCTGATCGGTCATTGTATTCCCGGTGATTACGACAGTGCCTCGGACAAACTTTCCGGGCAGTGCGGCGAAGGCTGCTGTCTGATAGGCAGCATAACCGGCACTGAAGAAGAGGGTGATGAATACGCACATGGCTGGTGCGTGCCCGGCATATAGCACCTTTTTAAAGCGTGGCTCCATCTGTCCGAGCTGGCCGGTTAAATGATTACGGGGGATAAATGAACACGAAAACACAGCCAGAAAAAACCAGGCTTTTAAGACGCATTCCGGTCTACTTCGGCCCCATCGACCCTCGCTATCTGGGTTTTATCAGAAACATCTCAGCCAAAACTCTCGCGATCAACAGCAGAGATTTTCTCGATAAAAACAGTGCCGTAAAAATCCGTATAAATCACGAAAATGGCGCTATTTTCCTGCGTGGAGTGATCAAAAATGCCAAAAGAGCGGAAGTCGGCCTGAGCACGTCCAACAATTCCAACGAAATGCAGATAGACTTACTGGAAAAGTCGGACAGTTATCTGGATTTTCTGCATGATATTTTAGAAAGCGATCTTGAGAACCGGCGCGAGACACGCTTCGATAAAGTGCTTAAAGTAACATTCGAAAATTCCGACAGCCTGATCGAAGAATATACCCATAACATAAGCATGGGCGGCATGTTCATCGCCGGCCAGCAACCGCTGGAGCTAAATACGCAGGTCGAAGTGCGAATTCTGATCGCCGACATAATGAAAATCATCCACGCCGAAGCGCAGGTGACGCATGTTGTCAATCCCGAAGACCTTGGCGCCAGCGGCAGAATCGCCGGTGTGGGCCTGCAGTTCATGCGTTTCTACGACGACGACCGCGAAGCCCTCGAAGAATACGTCAAGCGCCTGGAGATGAGGCGCTAAGAGTGGGGTAATTCCTGGCGAAGTTGCATGTGGTTTTCTTGAAAATATCCCCCCGCAAAAATCTTTTTATTGACATATCCTGTCACAAATCAGTTGACACGTAATGTAAAGTAACGCTTGACTTGCGCTTCCGCGCCATGTAACAATGACCTCGTGGTGGTCAATTGTTACAAAAGGAGGTGTGGTATGAGTACGGCGAAATCCTTGTATACATTGGTTTTGGTTCTTGCACTTACGTGTTTTGTTGTGGCTTGCGATGACTCCAGCGGTAGCAATGCTCCAAGTGAAGATGGCGACGCACAGAACGGAGTTGTAATCGAGAATGACAAATTCACGAAATCTATCACAATAGAAGGTGCCAATATCATAAAAGGCCAACCGCCGCAGGGTGCGGCTGGCGAGTATGCGCCGCAATTGTCGCAAGGCAGCAGTATTGAATTGAGACTGGGCGCGCCTTTTGCCATCTCGCTTGAGTGCAATTACTCGAACCCCGACCAGGTTGACAAGGCCATCCTGCACATCGAAGAAGCCAGTTTTTATGTCGAAGTTCCGATTTCGCTGAAAAGCGGATACCTAGAAATAATCGGCAGCCTGGGTGACGACGAAAACCTGCGAGGCAAGACTTTCACTCTTCATATCGCCGCCCAGACCTCGGACGGCGCAACCGGCCAATACCGCACCATCGCCTTAAACGTAGTCGATATGGCTGCCCAGCAAGGCTCCGATTTTATGGGCGGAATGGGCTGCGAAGATTGCCAGCTTCTCTCCGGCGACGTGGAAGGGCAGCGCGGTTCCGAATTTCCGCAGATCGTGCGCATATCGGGACCGGCAGAAGTCTTTCCCGGACAGCGCTTTATAGTAGTGCTTTATCCCGATTACGAATATCCGGGTGAAATCACACACGCTCTCTTGAAAGGCTCCGACAGCGACGACTACCTTGAAATTCCCTGCAAGGTATTTGACGGAGTCATAACTTTGAACCTCAGCATAGACGAAGCCATGCCCATGGGCAGTCATTATGTAATGCTGTTTGCCTTGAAAGCCAACGGCGATAAGACAGGACAGTTTAGAAGTTGGGTTATCAAGCTGGTAGAAGAAACCTCCATAGACGGTGACGGTGCCGATGGCGATGATGCCGATGGCGATGATGTCGATGGCGATGATGTCGATGGCGATGATGCCGATGGCGATGATGCCGATGGCGATGATGCCGATGGCGATGATGCCGATGGCGATTCACCTGTAACGCTGTGCACACCGGGTCAAGGCAAGTGCATATCCAACACCATGCTGGAGATCTGCAGCGCCGATGGTATGAAGTGGGGCGAAGCGGAAGAATGTCCTTCAGATGATTTAGGCACTTCCTGCGTAATAGATGCCTGCCTGACATTGTGCGAAAAAGCCGAACGCCTGCAAAGCAATATCGGCTGCGAATACTGGCCTGTTACCCTACCCAACCCGCAACTGGACGATGCTTTCAAACAGGGAGACGAATCGGAGTTCGGCCTGTTTGTATCCAACCCGCATCCCAGTCTGGACGCACAGGCGACCATAAGTACACCCGGCTACGACGACATAGTGGCTGAGATTCCCTCAGGCGAAAACGTGACGATCAGATTGCCTTACAGAGAACTGGCAAACACGGACATGGGCAATGTCGCCTTCAAGCTGGTATCGACACTGCCGGTTCTGGTGGTGCAGTTCAATCCATTGAGCGTATATCTGGAAGATAATCTGGAAGATAAAACCAGTACATATGCCCACACTAACGACGCCTCGTCACTCCTGCCGGAGCATATCTTCTCGCAATTCTACACCACCCTGGCATACAGACCGATGGCTCAGGGGCAGGATTTGGGCGGTGGAGAGTGGCAATTCAATGGTAAAAACACCAAATCCTTCATCACAATCGTCGGCACCAGTCCCGGTGCTACCGTGGTTACAGTCAATGCCGCCGGGACTATCCAGGGAAGCGATACTGTTTCGGCTATTGCGGCGGGTGCACAGCAGACATACACTCTCAATCAGTTCGATGTCCTGCAACTTACAAGCGATCCCCTCGAAGGCGACTCAACGACCTGCTTCTATGATTCCGGTTCAGTGATGGTATTCTGCCTCGGTCCCGACTTGAGCGGCAGCACAATAGAATCCGACAAGCCCGTGGCGGTCTATTCCGGCAACGAGTGCCAGTTCGTGCCGCACACCTGCTGGGCTTGCGACCACCTCGAATCGCAGATGCCGCCCGAATCTCTGAGCGCCTCTAAATACATAGCGGCCAAGGCCGAGATGCCGGCCACATCGCATTCCAACGTATACAAGTTCCTGGCCCTCGAAGACGGTGTGGCGCTTCAGACCGATCCGGTGGAAGAACTGACAAAAGCCCCCGAATACAGCGGCGACGTTTCCTGTGCGCGCAGCCTGTCAGCCGGAGACTACTGCATGATCGAAACCGTAAACGATTTCACGGTCAGTTCGTATGGTGACAAAAAGTTCATGGCGGTGCAATTCCTTGTGGGCCAAAACTACACTGATACTTCAGCCGAAATCGGCGACCCGTCCATGTTCATGATTCCGCCGGTGGAAGGCTTCTCCGATGAAATCTACTTCATAACGCCCGACACCTATCAGGTCAACTACATCACCGTCTACGCCATTGATGCGGCAACGACAGTCAGCCTGGACGGAAGCACCATCAGCGACAGCTTCACGCAGGTAGGCAGCGGCCAGCATTACACCATGCGCATAGAAGTTACCGACGGCACGCACAAGTTGGAAGCCAGTCACCCGATAGGGGTAGTAGCCTACGGCTTCGACCTCTATGTTTCCTACGCCTATGCGGTCGGCTACAACTACCAGCATTTCCTGGAAAAATCGCAATAAGATCTGAGCTTCATGCAGACACGGGGGCAGGCTATGCCTGCCCCCGTGTCCGAGCCTATTGACAAAGCTTTAACTTTAAAGATATTGACAAGCAGTAAATAATTGTCATTCCCGCGAAAGCGGGAATCCAGAACGATATCAACCACCTGGATCCCCGCCTGCGCGGGGATGACATGAGTTTAAGAAATCTTTTTCAATAAATAGTACTTTGTCAGCAATCTGAGGAACGAGCGTAAGCGAGTGTCTCGAAGGGTGAACCCAATCTTATAAGCGTGCTTCGAGACAAAAAGCTTCGCTTTTTTCCTCAGCACTAGCGGTATCTGTACAAGATTAAGAATGGGGACTACTCAGCCGCCCGCCCCCCTTCCCTCATTTTCTTCCCCATTTTCAAAAGCCGTGGTATAAATCTGCCATCGTGAATATTTGAATTTCCATGGAGATACTCATGTCCAAGAAACTGTTTTTCATTGTTTTTGCTGCGGTGCTGTTTGTCATTATGTCCCTTATGTTCGCCTGTGGCGGTGACGACGACGGCGACAGCGACGACGGATCGGATGGCAACGGCGAGAAAACAGGCGAAGAGGAAGAAGTCTCGGACATGGAAAAAGCCTGCACGGAAATCATCGCCTGCTCGGGCGAGTTCAACTGGTGGGCGGCAGGGCAGGAAGACGAATGCGCCGCAGAGATGCAACAGATGAGCGATGACGGCAAGGACTGTCAGGTAGAGTGTCTGGCTGCCATCGAAGAATGCGCGCAGATAAGTCAGTGCCTCGATGAAGACTCGGATGCCTACGCCGAATATTGCAGTGAAGAAGGCGGTGAAGATACGGGTGTCGAACTTGGCGGCAGCGAAGAGTTGAAAGACTGCGCAGCCGAGAGTTGTCAGGATAAACTGGATGCCTGCAAGCAGGGTTGTCAGGATTATCTGGCCTGCATAGATGCCTGCCGCTCCGACGATGCCGAGTGCCAGCTTGAATGCGGCAACGATTACCCGGCAGGTAAATCCGATGCCAACAAACTGCACGACTGCCTGATGGAATTCTGCTATGAGGAAATGCAAGACTAGCGGCCCATCGCCAATTTTATGTAAATTTTACTTGAAATGAACCGAGCACCCTGAGAAACGAGCGT
Organism: uncultured Myxococcales bacterium; assembly: GCA_964437525.1. Classification (GTDB taxonomy): domain Bacteria; phylum Myxococcota_A; class SURF-8; order SURF-8; family SURF-8; genus JAKQSH01. Next base: position 5,190 of record CAYTHG010000239.1, read on the forward strand.
AGCGAGTGTCTCGAAGGGTTCTTCGATGGAGTGGGATTTTCCGACCGGATCCCTAAGTTCAGGTTTGTACCATCGCTTCGATTTCGTCATTCCCGCGCAGGCGGTAATCCAGTGTGATTTCAGTGACCTGGACCCCCGCCTGCGCGGGGGTGACAATATGAAAGGCTCCTTTATAGTTGCCGGGTTAACATTACAGAGCTAAGAACTGCTTTAAGATTTCCAAGCATTTTCATTTGAGCGTTTTGCTGACACGCTCTTCCTGACTCATTGCGGCCAGCTTTTCGACTTCTCCAAGATCCAGTCCCAGACCTTTGGCAACTCTGGTTCCGTAATCCTTGTTTGCCTTGTAAAATATAGCCGTCTGGCGCAGTTGGAGTCTCTTTTGTGCTGCCTGCATGTGGTCAACCAGGTTGCCGACAAGGTGTTTTCTGTCCTCATCGCTCATTACTTTGGCGTACAGATCACCGGCCTGTTTGAAATCAAGCTCGCTCAATTGGTAGGAATGCCGGGCAGCCATGCCGGAGACATCGATGGCCGGTGGGGTCAATTCTGAATCGGGAGACGGGCCGCCGAAGGTGTTGGGCCAGTAATTGGGCCCGCTGCCGCCGTTATGGTCGGTACGCATCTGGCCGTCGCGCTGGTAGTTGGCTTCTTTGGTTCCTCGCAGCGAATTGACGGGAATCAAGTGATAGTTTCCTCCCAGGCGATGCCGATGAGTGTCGTGATAACTGAACAGACGCCCTTGCAGCATCTTGTCCGGAGAGGCTCCGATACCGGGGACGAAGTTGCTGGGGCAAAAAGCAGCCTGCTCCACTTCAGCAAAATAGTTCTCCGGATTTTTGTCAAGCGTCATCTTTCCTATGGCTTGCAAGGGCGCATCTTCGTGGGGCCAGACCTTGGTGATATCAAAGGAGTCGACGGGGTATTTCGCTACCTGCTCGGGCGTCATTATCTGTGCATAGACCGTCCATGAGGGAAACTTGCCTTTGTCTATGCTCTCAAAAAGGTCGCGTGTGGCGTGGTCGGGATCTTCTCCGGCCAGTTTACCGGCCTCTTCCCGAGTCAAGTTGCGAATGCCCTGATCTGTTTTGAAATGCAGCTTGATCCAAAAATACTCACCCTCGGCCTTGTACCACATAAAGGTATGTCCGGTGTAGCCGTTCATGTTGCGATAACCGTAAGGAGTCCCACGGTCGGAGAACAGCACCGTCAACTGGTGGACGCTTTCAGGAGT
>CAYTHG010000240.1:0-1608 GCA_964437525.1 uncultured Myxococcales bacterium
TCCGATCTCACGCTGTGTAGAGCCTAGAGCCTTTGATATCCTTTTGGGAAGCCAGCTTGGAATGGGTGCTTTCAGGGCTGCCAAAGAAGATAACTTCGGAAACATGGTGTCGGTTGGCGACAACCTCGAAATCAAGTTCGTGCCCTTCGAGGATCTTATCGACAAAAAGACATTCAAAACCCGTGTGCGTTTAGTTCCCAAAGACGGCGACTTCTATAAGTTGGCTCAGTCCCTGGAGTTCCGCGCTATGGACGAATCTTAGTTCATTTCTGATTGTAAAATAAAAACCGCCGGGCTTGATGCTCGGCGGTTTTTTTATGTGTGTTTATTTACTACTGAAAGATCTTAGTTGTTTTTGGATTTGGGTAAGTCCAGTCTGACTTCTTTGATGCCACGTTCTGCCGCTTTGGTGACTAAACACTTTATATTTCCGATTTTGCATTGTTCGCCTGTTTTGGGGATACGATGCATGATGTCCAGTACCAGACCGCCTAGGGTTTCGTAGTCGCCTTCGGGCAGGATGCCGTTGAATATTTCGTTGATTCTGTCTATCTCCATGCGGGCATTGAAGACATAGCGGTTGGGGCCGATCTTGCGGTATAGCTGCTCGGGTTCGTCGCTTTCGTCTTCGATCTCTCCTACGATCTCTTCTAGAATATCTTCCATTGTTATGATGCCTACCGCTCCGCCGTATTCGTCAACGGCTACGGCCATGGAGATTCCCTCGCGGCGCATCTTGTGCATCAGTTCATCTACCGGCATTCCTTCGGGAACATAAGTGGCCGGCCTTATGTACTGCTGAATCTGGTCCTCGGGGTTGTCAGACTGTAAGAGATCGAAGCCGTACACCATTCCGACAACCTCGTCTACGCGCTCGCGGTATACCGGTAAACGCGAATATCCGTGCTGGCTGATGCGCTCTACTGCATCTTTGACGACCGAGTTGTCTGGCAGGGCTACGACATCAATCAAGGGCAGCATGACCTCCTCGACATCCAGTTCCCCGAAGTCTAAAATGCGGTCGATCATTTTGCGTTCTTCTTTGCCTATCTCGCTGGCGTGTCCTTCGTCCATGGTCAAGATGGTTTGCAGTTGCTCCCTTGAATAATAATTCGACTGCTTTGAGTTTTTGTTCCCCAGTATGCTCGAAACCAGAGTACCGAAAGATGAAACGAAGATTATCAGCGGGTATGCTATGACGTAGAAGATCATCAAGGGGAAGATTGCCAGTTGAGAGTTGCGTGTGGCGTTGTGCTGGAAAATGGCTTTCGGGATGATTTCTCCGCAGGTTAAAAGCAGCGGAGACATAATCAGGACAGAGTATAGCTCGCCCATCTCCCCGTAGCGCTGAATCATGAACAGCGTAACCACCGTAGTGGAGATGACCACCGAAAGGTTTGTTCCTAAAAGCGTTGTGCCGAACAGGTGGGAAGGCTTGTTGAGGATGAACTCGACCAGTTTCGCACCCAGTTTGCCGGCTTTGGCAAGATGCTTGATTTTTATGGTATCAGCAGAAATAACCGCCAATTCGCTGCCCGAGAAAAAGGCTTCGGTAACAAGACATATACCCGAGATGAAGAAGATCAGCGTAAGGTCAATCATTGCCGT
>CAYTHG010000240.1:1618-6397 GCA_964437525.1 uncultured Myxococcales bacterium
TCCTTTCTCATCAGAAACGTCATCTGCCATAGCTTCTATTTCTTCGGTCTCGCAGAAGCCGTTTGCCAATTCGTCGGTTTCTTTTTCGTCAACAATCTTGCCGACGATCTGCTCTAAAAGGTCTTCCATTGTTACGACGCCGACGGTGCGGCTGTATTCGTCAACCACAAAAGCCATATGGGTCCGGCGTTTGCGCATCTGTTGCAGGAGCATGTTGGCTCTGGTCGATCTGGGGACAAACAGGGGCACAGAGATAAGCTGATCTATGCGCGTCAAACGTAATTTGTCCGGGTTGTGCGCCAGCGGCAGCAGATCTTTGACATGCAGAACGCCGATGATTTTGTCCATGCGTCTGCGGTATATGGGGATGCGCGAATATTTTTCTTCGCGGGCTCGTTCCAGCATTTGTTTGGGAGACAGGTTGTAGGAAAGCGCGAATATCTGTGATAGAGGTTTCATCACGCGCCCGACAGGTTGGTCATCGAATCGGAAGACCCTGTGTATCAGGACTCTCTCCTCTTCGTTGATGGCTCCCTCAGCGCTGCTGGTGTCTACCAGTGATCGGAATTCCTCTTCTTTTATTCTTTCGTCTTGTTTGGCGTTGACGTTTTCTCCCATGATAGACATCAGGACGCCGATGATCTTAACCATGATTTCTCTGAGGGGAGTAGCCAGCGTGTAAAACCACAAAAGAGGTCTGGCAGCGAAGGATGTATATTTCTGGGGGAGCATTACCGCTACCGACTTCGGTGTGATTTCTCCGAAGATCAGAAGAACAAGGGCAGCCGTTACCGAAGACACAAGGCTCATTTGCAGCAGGTCGTCTGTCCAGCGCAGGTAATGCACGGTGGTGGTCACGACGGAAACTATTGCGACATTGACCAGCTCATTACCCAGCAATACCGTGACAAGCAGTCTCTTAGGTTTGCTTTGCAGGCGCTTTACAAGGCTTGCGTTTTTTGCTTCGTCATCCAGCATTTCCTGCAATTGCAGGCGGTCCATCGAAAAGAACGCGGTTTCCGAGCCGGAGAAAAATGCAGATAAGCCTACCAGCACAAACAGAAGCGCCACATGGAAGATTAAAAACAATTCCATGACGCCTCGCTTTTAGGTTTTTCAGACGGAGGGTAGGGGTCTTCAGGACTTGTGCTCATCAGTATCCTCTTGATTATCGTTTTCTTCTTTTGCTATCACCGCATCGAACACTTCGTCAATGTTTTTAACGAATACAGGTTTGAATTGGCGTTTGATATGCGTTGGGAGATCTATAATATCTTTGCGGTTGGCATAGGGCATCACTATGTCAGACATGCCTGCTCGCAATGCGGCCAGTATTTTTTCTTTCAATCCGCCAATGGGCAGGACTTTGCCTGTCAGCGTAATCTCGCCTGTCATTGCTACGTCACGCCTGATTTTGCGATCCGAAAGAACAGAGAAGATCGTGCTGGCTATCGTGACACCCGCAGAAGGGCCGTCTTTTGGGATGGCTCCTGCCGGTACGTGGATATGAAGTTGGTGCTTTTCGAATTTATCTTCCGGAATTTCGTAGTCGTCCATCTTTGAGCGCAGGTAGCTCAATGCCGCTCGCGCCGATTCCTTCATTACATCTCCCAAATGCCCTGTCAGTATCAATTCGCCGCGACCTTTCATCAGGCGGCCCTCGATGAAGAGTATCTCTCCGCCGACGGGCGTCCAGGCCAGACCTGCGGCGACACCGATTTGATCTTCTTCTTCCAACTGGTCTACGGACATGTAAGGCGGTGGCCCTAGAAGTTTTTCGACCATGTTAGAGTTGATGGATGTCTTCTTTTTGCGGCCCTCGGCGATTTCCAGGGCAACTTTACGGCACAAGGAGCCGATCTGGCGCTCCAGGTTACGCAGACCGGATTCTCGCGTGTAGTCGTGAATTACGTTTTTGAGCGCATTGGGGCCGATGCTTATCTGTTCTTCCGTCAAGCCGTTTTCTTCGATCTGTTTGGGAATCAGGAAGCGGCGGGCTATATGAGTTTTTTCTTCTCCCGAATAACCCGGCAGGCGGATGATTTCCAAACGGTCGCGCAGGGCGGCCGGAATGGTATCAAGCATATTGGCTGTAGCGATAAACATCACGTCGCGCAGGTCAAAGGGTTGGTTGAGGTAGTGATCTACAAAGCTGTGGTTCTGTTCCGGGTCGAGGACTTCCAGCATGGCCGACGACGGATCGCCACGGAAATCCGAGCCCATTTTGTCGAGTTCGTCTATCATGAAAACGGGATTGTTGGTTCCCGCCTGCTTGAGACCCTGAATGATTTTGCCCGGCATGGCTCCGACGTAGGTGCGCCTGTGTCCTCTGATCTCGGCTTCGTCTCGCATTCCACCGACGGACATTCTGACGAACTGACGTCCGATGGAGCGGGCGATGGATTTTCCGAGTGAAGTTTTGCCGACTCCGGGAGGTCCGACGAAGCAGATGATCGGGCCTTTATGATCGCCTTTGAGTTTGCGGACGCCCAAATATTCGAGTATGCGCTTCTTGATCGGTTCCAGGTCGTAGTGGTCTTCGTCCAGAATCACTCGGGCTTTGGTGATGTCTATGGAGTCAGCGCTCTTTTGGCTCCAGGGTACTTCAACCAGCCAGTCGAGATAGGTGCGGATAACTCCGGCTTCTGCGGAATCGCTGTTCATTGATTCCAAGCGCTTGAGCTGTTTGAAGGCTTCTTTCTCGGTTTCCTCCGGCATCTTGGATTCATCTATGCGCTTCCTGAGTTCATCGACTTCTTCGGATTTTGAATCGATATCGCCCAGCTCTTCGCGGATGGCTCTTAGCTGCTCCCGCAGATAATACTCACGCTGCGTCTTGGTGATTTCTTCTTTGGCCTGGTTCTGAATTTCCGTCTGCATTTTCAGCACACGCAATTCCTTCAGCAGGTGCTCATTAACGGCCTTGAGCCTGTCGAGCGGACTGGCCATCTCCAATATCGCCTGAGATTCTTCTACATCGCCGATTATGTTGGAGGCGACAAGCTCGGCCAGTCTTCCGGGATCTTCGATGGATTCCAGGATAGGCATGATGTCGGAGGAAATCGTCTTTCCTAAAGAAACGACTTTTTCCATGTTCTCTTTGACGGCCCTGCTTAAAGCTTCGACCTGGATGATTTCTTCATCCGCCAAAGGTTGATCCTCAAGTGTGCTGGTTCTTGCCAGAAGAACATTGTCGGCTACTTCGAATCCTTGAACTTGCGTCTTTACCATACCCTGAACGAGAACTTTTATGCGGCCATCCAGCAGCTTGCGCATTTTCATTATCATGCAGGCACAGCCTACTGAATAAATATCTTCCGGCCCCGGTTCTTCTGTATTGGCATCTTTTTGACTTGTCAAAAGAACCAGTCTGTCACGGGCCAGGGCATAATTGACAGCATTGACTGACATTTCACGGCTGACGAGCAGAGGAACGATCATAAAAGGAAAAACTACGATGTCCTTCACGGGCAGCAGTGGTAGAAGTTCCGGTATTTCTATCTGATTTTCTTGTTCAAACTGATCTTGATTTTCGTTCATCATTTCCTCTTATTCATATAAGTGCGGACCGAACGAACATTTAGTAGTCCGAAAGTTTATTTGATTTCGATCATTTTACGCCTGCCACGGCGATCGGAGATCTTTTCAAGGTTGATGTACAACACGCCATTCTTCAATTCAGTCTTAATTGTCTGAACATTGATGGACTTTCCTATCTCTATGTCTCTCTTGAAGTGTCCTGTCTGGAGTTCGACATTCAAGAAGCCACCGGCATTGCTGCGGTATAGAAGTTTTTTTTCTCCCTCGATTACCAGCACGTCTCTAAGCATATAGAGTTGGATGTCTTCTTTTGGGATTCCCGGAAGCTCGGCCCGGATGAGGATTTCCTCGTCCGTTTCAAAGACATCCAGAGGAACCTCCAGAGAGCGTCTGAGGGTTTGCATATGGTGGCGGGTCTGGTTGAAGTCGCTCAATATCTGCGACATCTCTTTTTGCAGATTGTACAGCTGGTCGTAATTGCCTTTTTTCTTTCCGCTGCCCATTGGATTCCCCTTTTGACGTTTCTTGTACGTGGAGCAAATATATAACAAAAACCCCATTCGCGCCAGTTTGAAGGCACGAATGGGGTTGTTTTTCGGATTGATTATTTTGTCTGAGAATCAGCCGCAACCGTGCTGGGTTCCACAGTTCATACACTGGTAGCAAGCTCCGGCCCTTACCATGATTGTTCCGCAGGAGGGGCAGGGCGGTGCATCTTCTTGATTTACGTATGTATTGGTTTTGGCGGTGTTGCCGATCTTAGTCGATTCTGCCTTTGCTGCGACTTTTTTACCTACGCCGTTACTGATAGTCGGTTGCAGGCCGACGGAAAGCTTGTCGTCGGCGCTCATAAATTTGGAGGCCAACCAACGGAAAATGTAATCGTAGATGGATTTGGCTACCGGAATTTCCGGGTTCTGTGTAAATCCAGCCGGTTCAAATCTCATGTGCGAGAATTTATCTACCAGCGTTTCGATGGGTACTCCGTATTGCAGAGCCAGTGAGCCCATGGTGGCGAAGCCGTCCATCATGCCGGAGACCGTGCTTCCCTCTTTGGACATGACTATGAATATCTCACCGGGTTTGCCGTCTTCGTACATGCCGACGGTGACGTAGCCTTCGTGACCGGCGATGGAAAATTTGTGGGTGATGGCTTGGCGTTCATCGGGAAGTTTGCGGCGGCTTGGAGTTCGTGCTTGAGATATTTTAGCCTGTTTGGATTTGCCGGCGTTTAAGGGC
>CAYTHG010000241.1:0-6360 GCA_964437525.1 uncultured Myxococcales bacterium
ACATCATCATGGACCTCTACCGCAAAGTGCTCAAAGAAGCTGCCGATGCCAACGGTATCTCCACCCGCGAACTGGACGAGTTGGCTACCTGCTTTGAGATCGATCTGAAAAAGCTGGCACGAGTCACCATCCGTAAATCGGATAGCTTTGAAAACGCGGTCGAAATGATTACCAAGGAAATCGACACCCGGCTGCGCGAACTCGACGCCGCCATGAACGCAGAAGGCTGAATTTTGACAGCCATAACTAAACCCCAAGCAAAGGAGATTGAAGCAATGACAACCGAAACCAACATCACCACCGTGACCTTGAAAGACGCCTGCGGACGATACCTGGAGCATCTGAAGTCCATCGGCAAGAAACCGTCCACTCTCGGCACGGCCAGGCGAACCCTCGACCTGCTGATCGCCGAGATGGGCGAGACCAAGGAAGTCGGGAAGATCCTGCCGCTGCACGTGGACAAGTTCTTCAAGAGCGATGCAGCTACCACTCAACCCGGAAAGGATGGACCGAAGCCCCGAGCCGAGGCCAGCATGCTCCAGATCCGACGCATCGTTCGTGCCGCCCTGGTCTGGTGGAAGGAAGAGAATTATTCGGAGCGACTCCCACTTCCAGCCACCGAAAAGAAATTCCTGGAGCCCAAACCGAAGAAGGCTCTGGTTAAGAAGTCTCAAAAAAGCCATGAGCCTGAGGCGGAAGTTGAAGTCCCCAACGAGGAAGGAGCATAGGCCATGACCAGCGTCAAACCCGGCGACCGGATTAAACTCATAAATATGCCCGATGACCCCGATCCCATTCCTGCGGGATCCGAGGGAATCGTAATCGATGTTACGGATGGACCACTCGCCCAGATCACCGTCAAGTGGGATAACGGTCGAACACTTGCTCTTATCCCCGGCGTAGATCGCTTCGAGATTGTCGGGGAGGAGTGAGCCATGCGGATGACCGACGCCATCAATCGCTTCTCCATCTTCCTCGAAGCCAACGGACGCAGCCCGCGCACCATCGATGGCTACCGACGCGATCTGGAACTGCTGATTGCCTTCACCGGCAACGTGGACCTGGCGGACTTTACATCCGACCGGGTTCACGCTTTTTTGATCTCGGGGCCAGTCAGATTGAGAAAAGACGGAAAGCCTCGCGCACCGGTCACCGTCAATCGCACCAAGGCGGCTGTCAAATCCTTCGGTCGCTATCTCATCCAGTCCGGCCTGGTGGAGCACGATCCCACGGGAGCCATTGAGATCCGACGCGCCAACCGTAACTCTCCACAGGCTTTTACCGAGCCTGAACGCAAGCGTCTGCTTCGGGAATTGGCTTCGAGAACGGGAACGGCTGCCGTGCGTGATCGCGTCATGGCCAGCGTTATGCTCGCCACAGGTCTTAGGCTTTCCGAACTGGTCGGCCTCGACATCGCCGATCTGGATTTCGAAACCAAGCACATCAGCATCAAAGCCAAGGGCGGGCGCAGAGAAACCCGCTTTATTAACTCCAACCTGCGTCGACTGCTGCGCAAGTATCTGCGTATCAGATCCGACATGCCCACCCATTCGACGGCGCTGTTTCTTTCGAACCGTCTGTCGCGAATATCGACTCGCCAGGTCCAGACGCGGTTCAAGCAGTGGCTGGCGTGGTCGGGTATCGACAGAGCCGGATTGACGGTTCATTCCCTGCGCCACACCTTCGGCACTCGGCTTTATCGCAAGACCAAGGATCTGATCCTGGTGGGCAAAGCGATGGGGCATAAAACTATCGAGGCAACGAGAGTCTACGTACATACCACCGACGACGCTTTGGAGGATGCTCTGGAATTGTTGTAAACCAGATATCTGCATCAGTCCCTCAATGACTCCGGCTGCTTACGGTCGGAGTCGTTCTTCGTGTTGATCTCGCCAAGCGATACGCCAGGCATTGTCAAACCACATTCTCGACAAATCAACGTGCCGATATCATCACCACAACCCTGGCAACCATGCCACTCTGCTTGGCCTCCGCACTCTGGGCATTTCACTGGATAGGACATAAGATAAACTCCTGTATTGCTTGAGTATTTTTATCGTGCAAGTCGTCTTGGATGCTAAAGTCGCAATACCCAAATCGCCAGATAACGCAGGCTTGCACGATTTCTGATAGCGTCTTTAAAGACGTTCTTTTCGCGCTTTTCACGGTTTCACTCCTTCTGCCCGTCGTCATCCGAATTGAACGGCTTTACTTCCACGTCGATTACGTCGGGATCGTGTTCAAGCGCGTTGACTTGTCGAGGCTCATCCACCGCACGAACCTTCATCAGCAGTGCCGCCACCACTTCGGCGGGCGAGTTGCCTGTAAGATTTGTGTTGTCCTTGGACTCGCGAGTCACCTGCAATGCTTTCAATTCGCGATGAAGCAGACGATGCAGAATATCCAGCGCATCAGGCTGTGCTCCCTGAGTTACGGCTGTGTGCCACTTGGTCTCCAGCACGGCCAATCGTTCCAGAGCGCGGCGATCTGTGACAGAAGGATTCTGCACATCTTTCATGTACTCATCGAGATAGGCTTCGTAGATCGGCTGTTCTTCCGGCAGCAGGCGAGGCGAGTAGGCTCCGTGCTTGATGGATTTTGTATGGCCTTTTTTGAAGGAGTTGGATCCTTTAGGTTTGGGACTACCCTTCGGACGGCCTTTACCTGTTTTTTTACCAACCGCACCACCTCCGTGATACTTGCAATAATCACTGCCCTCCACCGCACGCATCTTGCATGGCTCGCCTTTGTGACCGGCACTACGGCGAAAGCCTTTACATATCTTCTTTTTCGCTTTGATTGGTGTTTTCATCCCATTACTCTCCCTGGCCACCCAGCGAAGGCTGGCTCGTCGCATTATTGGCTTTTACTATTCGCCAGATTTGTCTTGGTTTAAGATTGACACGCCGCCCAATCTCTTCTGCCGTAAATCCCTCATTCCGTAATTGACAGATATAGGCATTTCGATCATCGAGGCTTATTTCACGTTCTTTTGGAAACCAGACCAGTTTGCCTTCGAGATATTGCCTGACCTGCTGATACAGATCGTCTGGCAGAACGAATTTTGCGTTAAAATAACGTCGTTTTTTCTTGTTCATGACATATTCCTCATTTCCCAAAATTCCCTGATAAGATCCAGAAAATCATCCAGCCTCATACTGGCGACAGCGGCCTCGCGGTCGTCTTTCGTCACCGCCAGAATCCACTTGCCTTTCGGCTGTGCTTCTTCGGCCTGCCTAATGGCTGCTTTGATGTTGGTTTTCTTGCCTCTCTTGGCTTCGATCCAGAACATGGCGGAGACCACGTCAGGACATTCGGCACCATCCCGATACTGCAGACCACGCCGGATGTCATCTCCGGGGCATGCTGCTTGAAACAAACGGGCAACTTCACGTTCCCAGTTGTGGCCTTTGCGTCGTGATAAGGCTCCCATGATTAAAGTTCCTTTCTGCCGCTATCGGCGAAGTTGAAGATTTTCTGTCCTGCCTTGGCAGGCTGATTTTTGCTTTTCGGTTTTGTGAGTTTGGAAGGAAGTGCACTCGCTCTGTGACCTTCCTGTTTCAGTTTGTGGATATCGGTGACCGTGCTTCCTGGAAACGCCAGCAACACGCGAATGATGGCGTTAAGCGATTCCGGGGTAAACTCCACATGGTCGGGGTTGTCGGAGAGCTTATCCACCAGGCAAAAGCTTCCGGCTGGCGTGGTTATCTCCCAGCCGTTATTTTCCTGACGGAAGCGCTCAATATCCTCCGGTGTCAACTCACGCAGTCTGGATGGGTCGCTGGGTCGTGGAAGCTGGTATTCTTCGCTGTAGCGTTTGAAGGCTTCCAGATGAAGTTTGTAATAAACCCGCAAGGCTTTCTTGTAGGCTGTGATATCTGCTTTCTTGCGAAAGCTCTTCAGTCTGTCTTTGACATCATCGATGGCGTCTGAGAATTCGGATTCAGGGCGGCGCACCCAGCCGACCGCTTCCGGCTTGGGGGCATGTTTGGCTATTTCTGTCTGGGTGATTTTCCATAGGCGATCAAACTCAGACATGAGCGACCTCCAGACAGCGATTTCTGGATGTAACGCTTTTGGTAACGGTTTTTAAGCCAATGTCGTTACAGAAAATACCCAACAATATCCGCAGGTTAGTGTGGATTTTACTTGATGTAACGGTGTAACGGTTTTGTTTTTGGGTGTATAGAGAATACGGGAGGTTTATTTCTCTTTCTTTTATGTGCGTTTTTTTCTCGTGTGTATATGTAATGATATTATCTCTATCTAAATTAAAGTGTAACTTCCGTGACAAGGGGGGTAATAGACTGGAAAACCACGCGCAATCATTGGAGAATTTGAGGTAACGGTTTTTATTGGAATTTCCGTTACCGGTAACGTTTTTTCCGTTACCTCCACCTGATTTTCGGTTACCTCTGCTTGTTGGAATATTAAAACGGCGGTTCATCGTTGTCCTCCTCGTGAAGAAAATCCGATTCGTCATCGCGTTCGTAGTCATCGGGATTGTAGGGATTGCCGCCTTGGGGTGGCGGTTCATACTTTGGAAATGAGTCAAAGTCGAGACTGTCACATAAGACATCAAGGTTCATTTCAACCATTCGAGTGGCTCTACCATTCGATCTCACGGTCTTCCCCATATCTGTCACATACCCGCCGCGCTGGGTGGATTCCCGCATCTGCCTGCGGATTGCGTTGTGATCCAACACTTCGCCATCAGAGCCGATGCGTCGGATGTGTTCGAGAAAGGCGGCATGGCAGGATCGGAAATGGATGTACAGCTTGTCGGGAGCGGTGTCGCGATAGGCGTAATGAACCCCTTCTTTGATCTGCTTGGTTCTGGCCAGCACGGAGAGTGTTTCCATGAACTGATCCAGGCCGCTTTTGACTCCGGATTCGCCTTCCAGCAGATCGTCCAACATGACGGCTACGGCATCCTTAATATCTCCATCATCAAAGCCGAGTTTGTCTTTGGTAAGGCCTATATACGCTCCGTATTCCTCATATAAAATGAGGCCGACCATCATGAGTGACAGGTTCTCCACCAGCCTTACAGGAACGTCTCTGGAGGCTTTAACGGCATCTACTGCTTGTGTTGCCCGCTGTTCCGCCTCACCCCATATCTGCGATGGATCAAGCGACAGACTCCAGGATATAAAAGCCGGGGCAAAGCCGTTCAGGTGCATGGTGCGAAGTTTATGGTAGGCGGCGGTAAACTCCGGATGGTCTTTGATGGTGTTCTTGTTCGGGTTCACTGAAAGGATACGCTCCAGAATCGCAGGAACATTGGGCCGGGTTTCTCCGGCCATGACCAACGGAGCTTGTAAATGATAGCTGGTGATCGATTTGTTGGCGTTGCCTCTGGTTTCCTCTTCGCCTGAATAGATACGCCGCATCAGTCGCAAAACCGAGTCCAGTCTGAACTTCGGCATGTCGTAAGGCTTGAATTCGTCAATGAAGACCGGCACGCCGTTGGTGGCGGATAACAGTCGTAAAAACGAGAAGTCGGTCTGTGTCGCGGAAAACGGCTCCGCACCGTCGATGCCGAATAGTGGCCAGAAGATGTTGGATAATAATGATGTCTTGGCTGAACCTTGCGTTCCCCATAGAAACAGCAGAGGGAACCGGTCAACAATACGCTGCCTGCGAAACCTGGCTTTCATCACCGTAGCGAAAAACCAGCCGATGACGGGAAGCACAACCGACAGTTCATTGACCTTGGGAAGCAGGTCATAAACCTGCAATGCCAGTTTCTTTGAATCCGCATCGGGCAGATAATCGTATCGTACTTTTCTGGGCAGAGGATTATGATCGTCCACAAAGATGATGTCTGTATCCTCCACCTTTCCTTTTTCGCTTAAAATTCCATCCTGCACCGCCCATAAATCTTTATCGCCATCGCGCAGATAACCCAGCACGGTCGTTCCACGCATCTCAGGTATGCTTATCTCGCTGATGACGCGCAACAGTCCCTGAATGTTGTTGTCGTTTCCTGACCACTGACAATCGTAGGACGGCAGGGAACGAATGAAATTCTGTTTCGAGGTGAAGGCGGTGCGACCGAAATGCCGGTCTTCAAAGATTCTGCCTTTGCGAGTCTGTAAATCAGCGATAACGATCTCATCGCTCTGGTCGAACTCGCCACCCTTGGCCAGCCAGATGCGTTGCTTGGGCTTGACGATGAATGAGGAGATAACACGGCGCTCCGTCTCGCCATCTTCGTTTTGATGCTCGCCGTCCAGGTAATACAAATGCTCGTAGGCGTCTTCGTATATCTGGCCGTTGAACACATCTCTGATAGCTGGCTTGTCGTTGTTCTTTTTCTGCTTTCGCCGGATCAGGGTCTGGATGCTTTTCTTGGAA
>CAYTHG010000242.1:0-6334 GCA_964437525.1 uncultured Myxococcales bacterium
GATTATGACCATCTCGCGGCAGCTTTGCTAAAATGCGCGCCCGCTTTATCTGAACGTCTCGGTTTCAAACTGTTAGCATTCTAACTTGCCTAACCATAAACTCACTTGATATAAGATCTATACAGGTGGTAGAAGTTCCCTTAGTTTGCAGGTCCGCTCGTGTTTCTTTTCGAGCCTGAAATATTCAGGTTAAAAAAAGAGCGGGAAATCTTGTATATCTTTCAAGGGGCGGTGCCGGAATGTCTGAATTCGTTACAGGGGCAGACGTAAAAAGATTGCACTGGCTTCGTTTTGCCTTGCGGCTTTTAGCCGTACTTGTGCTCTTGTATATTTTTCTTTTGGGCATAGGCTTGATGGGAGCGTCTTTCAAGCTGATGGGCAAAGGCGTTGTCGAAGGGCTGGTCAGCGCTACCTCCAATCCTTTCGTAGGTTTGTTCATAGGCATTCTGGCAACATCTCTGGTTCAAAGCTCTTCGGTCACGACCAGCCTGGTTGTCGCTCTGGTTTCTGCCGGAGCGGTCAGTCTGGAGCATGGCATACCCATTGTCATGGGAGCCAATATCGGCACTTCCGTTACAAATACCCTAGTATCTTTGGGGCATGTCAAAAACCGCAACGAGTTTAAAAACGCCTTCGCCGCTGCTACCGTGCATGATTTTTTCAATTTTGCCACCGTCGCGGTCCTTTTGCCTTTAGAAATAGCTACGGGCTTTTTGAGGAAGTCTGCGTCCTGGCTGGCCTCGGTTTTCATCGGTTCGAGCGCTATCGAGTTCAAGAGCCCCGTCAAAGCCATCATCAAGCCTGTCGTTAAGTTGATACAGGATCTATTTGTCTCAGATAGCGCTTTGGGGTTATCGGAATTTGTTGCTGGAATTGTTTTGATAATGTTGGCGGTGGTCTTTATTTTCTTCAGCTTGACCTTCCTTGTAAAAAATATGCGCAAGCTGATGATGAACAATATGGAAGCGGTAATCAATCGTCTTCTGACCGCCAATGCTTTCGTTGCAATTACATTAGGCGCTCTGGTTACGGCTGTCATTCAGTCTTCATCTCTGACCACTTCTATTCTGGTGCCCCTGGTGGGGGCGGGTTTGCTCTCATTGGAGGCGGCTTTTCCTATCACCATCGGTGCCAATATAGGAACGACTGTGACGGCTTTGCTTGCCTCTTTAGCCGGTAATTCACTGGGGGTCACCATCGCGTTCTCTCATCTGCTTTTCAATATTTCGGGGACGCTGTTGTTTTATCCCGTTGAAAGAATGCGCCGCATACCGCTATCCATGGCCAAATGGATCGGCGGCGTGGCAGGCAAAAACAGGTATCTGGCTTTGATTTACATCCTGTTTATGTTTTTCCTGCTGCCTTTACTGATAATTGCCATCACCGGCATGTTTGGATAGAATGAAAATAAATCAGGGGAATTTGAGATGATAAAAAAACTTTTCAATATCTGGCGAAGCAACTCATTGTACAGGCAGGCTGTTAACGATTTTATAACGATGCTGGATGTCGGCATGGAGATGTTCGACATCATCACGGCTAAGCTTTGCTATCCTAGCGGGGAACTGGATCTGATGCAGCCGAGAGTTTACGAGATGGACAAACGTATCAATTCGCTTGAGCAAAAAATTAGAAAAGAGATGCTGACCCATCTTGTCGTGCAATGCGATAACTCCAAGGCGCAGTTGGTAAGCAGTATGATTCTTTTCTCTCTGGCAAAAGACGCTGAGCGAATCGGCGACTACAACAAAAACATGTTCGAGGTTTTCCAGCATTCCACCTTGAACCCCGAAGGCTTGGAGCCAGACGGTTTCAGGACTGAGATCAGAGTATTGATAGACAAAACGCACTCATGGTTCAAGGAAGTGAAAAAGGCTTTTATCGAACAGGATATGGATTTTGCCTATGAGATCCTGCCGAAGATCAAGGCTGATATGGATAAGGCCGATGAATTTGTGGTGATGTTGGTGGATGGAGAAATCCAGAATGAAATGGCTGTCGGCTATGCACTCTTGCTGCGTTTTTTAAAGCGTATATTGGGCCACCAGAGAAACATCCTGACCTCTATAGTCATGCCCTTCGATAAATTGAATTACTACGAAATCAATAAATAGCAGGAACTGCCGTCGTAAGGTTCAGGTAAGTTGCAGCCATTCACGAATCAGGAATTCCAGTCGTTCCACAAGTAGAGACATGCGCGCCATGATGGTGTAGCCGAAGGAAGCGCCGAAGCTGACCATCAGAAAATATATGCCCATCTTGCTGGTGGTAGCGATAACGCCTTTGTGTTCGACAGAGAAGAAGAAATATACCAGCACGGACAGCACGCCCACCAATACCATGATCTGGTTGATTCCGGCTATGCCGCCGTAGATTCCGAACAAAAGCAATGCGAAGAAGGGCAGGAGCACCAGTGCGTTGACCCAAGCTTTGTTTAGAGCCGAAAGCCACAGCCAGTCCAGGATTACGTAAATAATGATTACTGCCAGAAATGCGATCTGTATGCCCATCTCGAAGGGAGTGCCAGCGGAGAAAAGCGGCCTGACGGTGTAGTGAAGCTGCTGGACTATCATGGTCTGGATGTAGTTGGGAATCGCTATGCCGGAATAGAATCCCATGATGAAGGCGAAAGAGATGCGGCTGATCCAGCCTATTCTCTTGGATACCCTCATAAGTAGGATGATTCCCAAAAGCATGGGCATCAAGCGATACCAGGCCGGTGACTCTCCGGGAGGCGGGAAGAACAGCGGCTCTATCAGGTCGGCGTAGAATATGGCAAACCAATAAACCGACAGCACGTAACCGGCGGCGACGCCGACATATAGATGCTCGACGGTTTTGAAAAGCACATTGTCTTTGTATAGAAAGCTGTACATGGAGACGGTAATTCCCGCCGCCAGCATAATTCCTATGCCTTCCCAGTTGAACTCCAGCTTGCCGCTGGCAAACAGGTAGATGTTGGTGCCTACTAACAAGGCTACTAACAGCAGAAAGAGAATCAGGTCTTTTATTTCTTCGCTTTTTAAAACCATCTTATTAACGCTTCCAGGCCTTTTCCTGCCGTCTTTTAAGGATCATGTCCCAGAAGAAAATGAAGTTGCCGAACAGCACGAACAGCACCAGCAGTACGTGTACCGCCGACTGCGGCTTCATGCCTATGGTGGCGATTCCTGGTTTGCCGATCAGGGTCTCGTATTCGGCAGCTCCGGCCAGTCCTCCGATGAGTCCTGTTACCTGTCCGGTCTGGATGAAGGGGAAGACATCGGGAGCGATGACGCCCGTGACGCCTGTGCCGAACTTGAAGTGATAGCGGTCGTGGCCGTAGATCATCCACGCTTCCCAGTAGCCGCTTGAGGCAACAGAGATGACGTAATCGATATCCGTCAAGCTGGTTATATCTTTGGCGACGGGCAGGCTTCTAATGTCTGTATTGGCAAAGTCTTTGGCGAATGCGTCGCGGAAGTCCTGACCCATGTTGATTACCAGCGTTCCGCCACCGGCTTTGTATCCTAAAAGCGCGAAGTCCTCTCCGTACTTGGCGTCGAACTCGGCGGCGCTTGACTCAAGCACCGTCTGGGCCAGTCGCTGACCGTGCGGGTTGTGCGTCATGCCGATGACTTTTACGCCTTTGGAGAAGCAATGCCGCAGTATGGCGCGGCTCATGGGTTCCAACTCCGGCTTGGCGGCTGGGTCGTAGTCCATGGACAAAAGCACGGTACCTTTGTTTTTGGCGACTTCCTCTATGCTGTCGTACATGGCCTTGACCGTCTTTTTGGGGAAGATCTGCATGTCGATATCGACGAAACGCGCACCAATGGCGCAGATAAGGACCATCAGGAATATCCAGCGACGATCCAGATTGAGAATTTTCGCCAGTGTCTCGCGTTGCATCAATCACCTCCCAGATAGGCGCGTTCGATGCCGAAGATAATGCGCAGCGATGTTGCCACCACGCCCAAGGCTACGCCTAAGAAGATGCCGCGCTTTACCGCCGCGTTGGGGACTTCCATCAGCCACATGGCCATTGTGGGAATGTGTTCGGAGATCATGTCGCCGATGGGAATGCGGCCTATCATGACGATTATGGCGGCGACCAGCAGCATTCCCGCTGCCATGGTGCGCGCCCGGAATGTTCTGTAAGCGGCTGAGGCGATGAAGAAAGCCAGTACCGAAAACATGGTAGCCCCGGCGGGTTTGAAGATGTAGTCGTAAATCCACATCAGCATTCCGGTTCGAGATTGGCCAGTCAAAAACCAGTCGCCTTCGTTGTACATACCTATGGCGAAGGTTACGGAGAAGCCGATCCACAAAATAATGGAATAGCCGTAGCCTGCCGTTTTGCGCTCGATGCGCTTGAAGTGCAGACGCAGGAGCGAGTAGGTTCCCAGAATAAGCGCAAAGGCATACAGAAGACGCACCCAGCTTATCAGCTCGTTGTATACAGCCTCGAAGGAATGATGCGGAATGTACTGAGCTAAAAAGCCTATGAGTCCGAAGATAAAGGCTATAGCCAATGGAAGTTGTCTTTTAAAAAACAACATTGTTCACCTCAAAAAGTGGCCATCATGTGGACCAGCCAATCGAAACCAAGTGTAGAAAGCAGAGTCCCCAGAAGGATGAAAATTATCATCAGTCCTTTTGTCAAATCCTGAGCCTTTAGCGACGCAAGCAGCTTGGGGTTTCTCGATAAATATGCGCTAGCAGCGTAAAGCTCCTCACCCATCAGCGTGTAGTCGCAGGTGGTGATGAAGAATGGAAGCTGCGTGTAGCTGTCGGTTCCGGCGATCTGTATTGCTCCGGCGTGCGCTCCCGTTTCTGTCAGCAGCAGGGCTTCGGCGAAGTAGTAACCGAAGTAAAATACCGAAGCCGGTTTCTCGCGCAAAAACATTCCTTCAACGCCGGTTGCGTAAGAGAATTGATCCTGACTGACAAAGAAAACGTGATCTTCCTGATAGAGATCGGGACGCCCCGCACGCAGGTAGCTTTCTTTCACGGTTTCCTGGCTGACAGCCAACACCACCGGGTCGCGGTTGGTGACTTTGAAGGTCGTGCCGTATTCGGCTACGCGCTCGGTGATTTTACCGAGGATGTTCACGGCGGCGACCGTAGATATATGGGACATGTCTGTTAGTCCATGCACGAAGAAGATCGGCTTGCCCATCTCGGTTGCGCGTCCGATTGCGTCTTCGACCGCTTCCAGACCGGGGATGCGCCTGATGAAAATATCCTCGGGATTTCTGCGGGCGCGCACTATGTAGTAGAAAATAAAAAAGCATAAGATGAGAGCGATTGCCAGGTTGTTGATTTTGTTGGTATTGAACCAGTTGCCCTCAGGAATGGCATCTACATATGCCATCTCATATGGCCGCTCGCCTTCTGTGCGATAGAGCCTGAAATGGTAGTTGTGACCGAATTCTAAACGAGCCACTTTTATAGGAGCTTCGCTTTCCACTTCTTTCAATTGTTTGCGCAACTCATTCAACTCGGGTTTGAAAGTCTCGCGGGATTGCTCGTCCAACTCTGCCAGAGCGCCTTCAAGAGATTCCAATTCTTTTTTAAGGGCTTGCTGCTTGGCGTAGTTATTCTTGTCGCGTAAGTCGTTAAAGGCCTTTGTGGGCGGTGCAGTGTTTACTATTACGGCGTGATCGTTTATCAGCGCATCTTTGTCCCAGCCGTAGATCTGCGGCATGTCGGCCTTGTAGCTGGTGTTAGCCTTGAAAGTTACCACTTTACGCCAGGGGCCGTTTTTGTCAGGGGCCGCTTCGATAACGTACATTTGCTGCGGGGATTCATCCTCAATGACAGGCCAGGATAAAATCACGCTGTGCCCGGAATCATCCGGCGCATCAGTGGCTTCTAGTCCTGTGGCGGCAGAAAGAGATTTTAGAGGAGGAGCGATTACTTCGCGTTCTGTCTCTACTTGTGTGCTGGAATCATTCTCAGTCAAAGTCCCTATCTGCTCTTGAGCCGACAACTCAACAGGCAGGAGCAACAAGGCCAACAGGAAGCTAAGGCTTGATAATGCTAATGCTCTTGTTTTCAGCATGATCCTGTTCCTTGGGTTTTTCTGCATTGTGGGCATTCTCAATTTTTTCGATAAACAGGCTCAGCACGTCTCGGTTCTCCAAAAGTTCTGAGAAGCGGTCGAATTGCCCGGCTTGTGTGAAAACGAAGTGAACGAAAGGCCTGAAGAATTGCAATATCTGCGAGCCCACAAAATTGAGTGGTCTGGCGGTTTCAAGGGTCATTATCGCCACTTCCGAAAGCTGCCTCTGTGCAATATACGCAGCCATTTTGTCAAGCAAACGGTGATCTTCGTCGCTTAAATGCCCTG